>DBRR01000049.1 GCA_002306055.1 Anaerolineaceae bacterium UBA1363 | reverse complement strand
GACATTATCATTTTGCTCTTACAAAAAATGCGAGAATAATTGACTCTTTCTAACCGAGAGAGTATACTGGTGTGTTGTGAACATTTAACTTTGGAGAAATTGATTATGGATGCCCCCGTCGAAAACAAGAAAGAAGAAACAAATATTAAGCCGAAAGATAAATTCGAAGGGAAGGTCTTAAAGACCTCGTTGCAAGGTGCTTTGATTGATATCAATAGCTCTCTGCCGGCATTCCTGCATATTTCTCAGGTTATTGATCCCAAAAATCCTGATGCTGTTTTGAAATCACTTGAAGACGTGATTAAGGTGGGCGACGTCGTTACAGTTTGGGTACGTCGCGTTCTGAAGGACCACATCGAGCTAACCATGCGTGAACCGTTGGCTTATGAGTGGCGCGAATTAGCACCAGACATGGTTGTACACGGTAAAGTTTTGCGCCTTGAAACCTTCGGCGCCTTTGTGGAAATCGGTGCTGAACGCCCTGGTCTCATCCACGTCAGTGAACTCTCGCATAACTATGTGCGGACCCCAAATGAAGTCGTCAAAGTAGGCGACGAATTGGATGTGAAAATTCTCGAAGTGGACCGCCACAAGAAACAAATCAAGCTTAGTCTTAAAGCTCTGCAGGAATCCCCCGAAGAAGTAGCTCCGGAACCAAAACGCACTGGTCGCAAGGGCAAAGGTCACAAGCAAGAATTTGTTGAAGAAACAGCCGAAGAAGTGATACCAGATCCTACTTATATGGAAATTGCGATGCGTAAGGCAATGGATAAGGCTGAACAACGCTTGCCTGAAATCACAAGCCGAGTGAAGAAATCCAAGTCTTATGACCGTGAAGCGGATGACATCTTCGAAAGAACGATGCAGAACAAGATAAACAACAAGGATTAACATGCGCGATGTAAAGCGACTGCGCGGAAACTAAGAAAAACGAGCCGGGGAGGTGCTGGAGTAAACAGCCCTCCCCGATACTTTTAATGGAGAGTTATTATTCAGGAGGCGAGATGACAACGAAGCTGATATTCTTTACTGGCGGCGTGGTTTCCTCTGTGGGGAAGGGTGTTACTGCCGCATCAGTCGGTAGGTTGCTCAAAGCCCGGGGATTTGATATCACAATCCAGAAACTCGATCCATACCTCAACGTAGATCCGGGCACGCTTAGCCCATATCAGCATGGTGAAGTCTTCGTTTTGGACGATGGCTCAGAAACTGATCTGGACTTAGGGCATTATGAACGCTTCTGCGATCTTCATCTCAAAAAAACCAGCACTGTTACGACTGGACAGGTCTACGAAGAAGTGATCAATCGCGAACGCCGAGGGGATTACCTCGGCGGCACTATCCAGGTTATACCTCACATCACCAATGAGATCAAACGGCGGATTGACTTGCTCACTCGTTCGACTGACGCGGAGATTGCGCTGATCGAGGTTGGCGGAACGGTCGGCGATATCGAAAGTCAGCCTTTCCTTGAAGCCATCCGGGAATTACGCAACGATCTTGGTCGGGAGAACACCGCTTTTGTGCACATCACCTGGCTTCCTTACTTGCGCGCCACCAATGAAACCAAAACCAAACCCACTCAGCATTCAGTTCGTGAATTACGTTCGGTGGGCATTATGCCCGATATGATCATTGCCCGCAGTGATTTTCCGGTCGAGAAGGATCTCTCACATAAAATTGCCCAATTTTGTGATGTTCGCGAGGAAGCTGTAATCCCCCTGGTGACAGCAGATCTGTTGTATGAAATTCCCCTGGTGCTTGAACAAGCCCATGTTGCGGATATCCTCATGGAAAGGCTGGAACTCGAACCCAAACAATCCCCTAAGATACAAGGTTGGAGAACGATGGTTGCAGAGCTTAAGCGCCAGAAGCCCAGCATTAAGATTGGACTGGTGGGGAAATATGTCGAATTGCATGATGCCTACCTGAGTGTCAGAGAAGCGCTCAACCATGCCGCCCTTTTTTATGGGGTGGACGTGGACTTACATTGGATCTCCTCGACGGATATTGAAAAGAACAATGGAAAAGATTTATTGGTCGGCTTGAATGGCATCATCGTTCCCGGCGGATTTGGCAGCCGCGGCGTAGAGGGCAAGGTTATAGCTGCGCAATACGCAAGGGAAAATCAGGTCCCCTATCTGGGAATTTGCCTGGGTTTGCAGGTGATGATGATCGATTTCGCCCGAAATGTCCTGGGATTAAAAGAGGCTGACTCGGCTGAATTCGATAAGCTTACTCCTGATCCAGTGATTGATCTGATGCTGGAACAACGCGGGCTGGATCAGTTGGGCGGCACGATGCGCCTGGGGCTTTACCCCTGCCATATCAAACCTGGAACCAAAGCCTCGGCATTGTACCAGACGGAAGTAATCCAGGAACGCCATCGGCATCGTTATGAATTTAACAATGACTATCGTCAAAAGTTCGAAGAAAACGGCATGGTCTTCTCGGGGTTGTCTCCGGATGGGGTTTTGGTGGAGATGGCGGAGCTGAAAGATCATCCATTCATGATGGCTTGCCAGTTCCATCCCGAGTTTCTATCCCGCCCCAATCGGGCTCACCCGCTTTTTCTCGGTTTCATCGGAGCCGCTTGTAGAAACGCCGGCCTTTCTGACCAACTTGTTGACCTGGACTTTACAAATTGATATCGGGATAGGCTATACTTAATCAGAAAAAACCTTAGAAGGAAGGTATTTAATGGACACAATTATCGAATATATCAATGCAATAGAAATCCTTGATTCCCGTGGCAACCCCACTGTGGAAGTTGAAGTTATCCTGGCTGACGGCAGTTTTGGTCGTGCAGCTGTTCCCTCTGGCGCTTCAACCGGCGTACACGAAGCACTCGAACTGCGCGATGGCGACAAAGGTCGCTACAATGGCAAGGGTGTGCTGAAAGCCGTTGAAAACGTCAATAATGAAATCGCTGATGAGCTGCTCGGCGTGGACGCACTCGAGCAAATGGCAATCGATGAAATGTTAATTGAGCTCGACGGCACTCCCAATAAAGCTAATTTTGGTGCCAATGCCATTTTGGGGACGAGTTTGGCAGTCGCGAAAGCAGCCGCAGCCTCTGTGGGTTTGCCTCTCTACCGGTATCTTGGGGGTGTTTATGCCCACGTGCTGCCTGTGCCGATGATGAACATCCTCAACGGCGGGGCGCATACTGGCTGGCAGTCAACCGATGCCCAGGAATTCATGGTCATGCCTTTTGGTGCCCCGAGCTTTGCTGAAGGTCTGAGATGGGGTGCTGAGATCTATGCCTCACTTAAAACTGTTCTGAAGAGTAAAGGTTATACCACACTGGTTGGTGATGAAGGTGGGTTTGCGCCCGCGCTGAGCGCCAATAATGAAGCGGTGGAACTCATCCTGGAGGCTATCGAAAAAGCGGGCTACAAAGCTGGTACAGACGTGGCGATCGCCCTCGACCCAGCCGCTTCTGAGCTGTATGAAGAAGATACCAAGCTTTATAACCTGCGCAAGGAAGGCCGAAAACTGACCTCTGACCAGATGGTGGAATTCTGGACCAACTGGATCAACCAGTACCCGATCGTCTCGATTGAAGACGGCTTTGCCCAGGATGACTGGGAGGGCTGGAAGAACTTCACCGCGCTTAACGGGCATCGCCTGCAAATTGTGGGTGATGATTTGCTGGTGACCAACCCCGAGCGTGTGGCTCGCGCGATTGAAGAAAAAGCCTGTAACGCGCTGCTTGTCAAGGTCAATCAGATCGGATCTCTGTCTGAAACGATGAGGGCAGTTACCTTGGTTCAGCAACACGGTTGGCGGGCAGTCTGCTCGCACCGGTCCGGTGAGACGGAAGACAGCACCATTGCTGACCTGGCCGTGGCGATGAACATGGGTCAGATCAAGACCGGTGCTCCAGCACGGTCTGACCGCGTAGCAAAATACAACCAACTGCTCCGCATCGAACAGGAACTCGACCTGACAGCGAAGTATGCTGGCTGGGATGCCCTCGCATTTAAACGCTAAAAAGTCCATCTTTATAACTTTCATCCCCTCTTTATGAGGGGATGCTTTTTTTAACTTTGTTTTTTAACTTTGTTACCAACTCAAGGAATGTCTCTGGTACACTTTGGAAATGCCAAAAGAACTATCTGAAATTGAGCAGGCAGTGATCTCCTGCAGAAAGTGCCCTCGTTTGGTCGAGTGGCGCGAGGAGGTTGCGCGGGTAAAGCGGCGAGCCTACCGCTACCAGGATTATTGGGGTAAGCCAGTGCCAGGATTTGGTGATCCCAATGCCAGGATCCTGGTCTTGGGCTTGGCGCCAGGCGCGCACGGATCCAACCGCACCGGCAGGATGTTCACTGGCGATGGCTCGGGCAATTTCCTCTATCCCGCACTTCACCGGGCGGGTTTTGCATCACAGCCAGAAGCAACTGAAATTGATGATGGGATGGTTTTGAATGATGTCTTTATCTCGGCGGTTTGCCGTTGTGCCCCGCCTGAGAATAAACCTACCCGGGATGAAATTTCCAATTGCCTGCCGTGGCTCGCCCAGGAAATGCAAGCCTTATCTCACATGCAGGGAGTGGTCGTTCTGGGAAAGATCGCGCTTGAGGGACTGCTTAGCTTGCCTGCATTTGCTTATTTGCCAAAAAGGCAATTTCCCTTTGGGCACAACCGCTTCTACGAGACTCTCCCGGGGCAGCCGTGGATCCTTTGCTCCTATCACCCCAGTCTCCAAAACACGCAAACCGGGCGTTTGACGGCAGAGATGTTTGATCAGATCTGGGAAAAGGCAAAGGGCTACCTTAGGTAGATTGCATCCGAACGAGCCGTCACGCTTACGTCGCGATGACGAGAATGATCGTGCCGGTCTCCAGACCGAGCACGGGATCTGACCGAAGGTCTCCAGCTAATACAAACAAAAGGCAGATCGCCATACCCTGTTTCGCGGGCACAGGCTGCTTCGCTCGCGATGACGGTGATGTTTTTCACTTATAAGTCGCAGGAGATTTGAGTCAAAACTTCCCCAATGTCTCCATGAAAGACGAAGTCAGCCTGGCTGTCATAGGGGGTCGGTTCGCGGTTGATCAAGATCAGGCAGTCCCCGCGGAAGTAATCCAGCAAGCCAGCAGCAGGGTAGACAACCAAAGACGAGCCGCCCACGATCATGCAATCCGCTTTTCGGACGGCGGAGATGCTCGCATTCAGCACATCCGGATCCAGCGGCTCGACATAGAGCACCACATCCGGACGCACCAGGCCACCGCAGACCTCACAATAGGGAGTAGTTTCCTGGGAGTAGACGCGCTCTGCCTGGTAAGCGCGGTGGCAGCGCATGCAATAAAAACGCTTCAGGCTGCCGTGGAGCTCGTAAACAACCTTCGATCCAGCTTGTTGATGCAGCCCGTCGATGTTTTGGGTGATCACAGCGTTGAGTTTCTCCTTTTCTTCCATTTGAGCCAGCACGTAGTGCGCGGCGTTTGGTTTTGCGTCAGGATAATAAAGTGAGCTGCGAAGAAAAGCGTAAAACTCGTCCGGATGGTGCACGAAAAAATTGTGACTGAGCATGGTCTCGGGTGAGTAGCGTGAACCAGTCATCTGGTTATAAAGACCGGTGGCGCTGCGGAAGTCGGGAATGCCAGAGGCGGTTGAGACTCCCGCCCCGCCAAAAAATGTCACTCTCCGGCTGGTTTTCAGGCGCTCCCGCGCGGCTTCAAGGGAATAATTTACTTGGGAATGTCCTAACATTTTTCTGGTAGTTCAAGTTTGGTTTTTTCCATATTGCTGGAGGCAGGACTAACCGGCGAAATTTCCACATGTCCCAAGCGCTTGCCAATCTTATTCAGGATAGGCAGCCAGTTGATGAAAAGTGCCACGCCAATACCGATCAGGGTACCAACCACGCGTTCGATGGTGTAGAGCAGGGGGTTGGTTGCACCGGCATTAATAACAACAATCAAAAACACGACCAACGTGATGGCAAGTCCGCCCTGTTTTTTGATCGCTATCATCAGCATCATCAGCGGCAAGGTCATGACCCCGATCAGGATAAAGTAGCTCAGGGAGTGGAAGCTTAAGAGCAGTTGTTGTGTAAAGAAGGTGATAAATAAGAAGCCGTAAAGACCTGCTATTATCGTACCGATGGTCCGCTCAACAGCAGTTTTGAAGGTAGATTTCAATGTCGGCTGCATGCAGACAATCGCAGCGATGCTGGAATGGTAGGGCATATTCGTGCCGCGGAAATATTCAATGATGAGGCAGATGGTGATGGCGAGGCAGGTTTTGATGACCCGCATGCCGGGAGAGTTGCTGATGAGGATAGAGGTAAATCGCTTCCAGGCAGTGTTTTCTTGCATCCTATTAAACCCAATAATTGTTTTGCACTGATGATAACCTATTAACAAAAGTAAGGGAACAATAAATATCGTTTGTTGTGTTTATTTTAGGGTTAGATGGTCATCCTCCCCGAGGTGAAAGCTTTTCAGAGAATTCGATTGAGCACGTTTTCTGAAAACCAGTCTCAGACATGGGAAATTGGATGCGTTATAATACTTTTCGAGGTTTTATGCCCTATCCAATTGCTCACCCCAAGGTCATCCAACGTGCGCAGGCTGTGCTCGAACTTCAGCCAATCTTCCTTGATACGGAAACCACGGGTACCGGGCAAACTGATCGCATCATTCAGATCGGGATCGTGAACACCCAGGGCGAAACCCTCTTTGAATCTCTGGTGAACCCCGGCATGCCGATTCCAGCTGAATCCAGTGCGGTCAATGGCATTACCGATGAGATGGTCAGGGATGCTCCTGTCTGGACTCAGATCTGGACGGATGTGGAAGCCATTCTCAAGGGGAGGGTGATGGGCATCTACAATGCCGAGTTTGACTTACGATTGCTGCGCCAGACTAACAAGGTCTATGGATTACCAATGAGCATTGAAACCAACCAGGCTTTTTGCGTGATGAAGCTTTTTGCTGCCTTTTACGGCGAATGGAACGCGCGTAACAATGGGTTTAAATCGCAGAAGCTTGAATTTGCCGGCAGGCTCTTGAAGATTCCAATTCCAAACAGCCACGATGCAATCGATGATGCTCGCCTGACCGCCGCATTGACCCGGGCAATCGCTGATTATCAACCCGAATAACTAATCGCAGAAATTCCCACTTGCAGTTTTTTATGATTCATGGTATTATGAACATATGAGCAAGTATTCATATTAAATGAGGTAGCATGGAAAGATCTTTTTCAGCTCAAGCAGACTTTGACAGCATGGCAGCTACTTTTAAGTGTCTTTCTGACCCATCACGCTTGCAGTTACTCGCTATCCTGCTTGACGGAGAAACCAATGTTGGTAAGCTGGCAGCGCAATGTGGGCTTAGCCCAAGCGCCACCTCGCACCAGCTGCGTGTTTTGCGCAACCTGCGGTTTGTGTCCGCCAATCGTGAAGGTCAACAAGTGAACTACCGAATTAATGACGAACATATCCGGGACTTGATGGAGCAGGCTTACAAACACAGTCTGCATCTTCAATCCTCATAACTTAGGGATAAATAATGACAATGAACCAAGCCGATAAAGACAAGCAAACTTTTGATGAAAACTCTGCAGGCAGTGCCTGCACGGGGAACTGCTCCTCGCCGATAAGACCTTATACGTCGTCCGATATGCCTGCCGAAAAGGCGAGTGTTCTGGATTTCAAAGGCTTCTGGCGATACTTCCGCCGGATGCCTGATCTGAAGATCATTGTGCCAGGTTGGATTCTTCTGACTGCCACCTTCTTCCTCGAACGGTTGGGACTTTCGGAGACGGCGGTCCTCGTACTGCAATTTATGATCTTACCTGTTGCGGGCTGGATGGTTTTCCGTAATGGTGCCATCAGTCTCTTCAAAGAACACAACCTCAATATGAATGTGCTCATGTCTGTGGCGTTTATTGGTGCTGTGGCTATTGGTGAGGCGCACGAAGCTTTGATCATGGTCATTCTATTCACGCTTTCAGAAGCCTTGGAGGGGTATACCAATGATCACACCCGCGCGATATTGACTGAATTTGCGGATCTCGCTCCGCATCAAGCTCTGCTGAAGACGGCGGACGGAGACCAGCTGGTGCCGATTGAAGATCTGAAAGTTGGTGACCTGATCCTGGTGCGGGCAGGGGAGCGCTTCCCGATGGACGGCGTCGTCGTCAAAGGGTCCAGCGAGGCAAACCAGGCACCTATTACCGGCGAGAGCAAGCTCGTACCAAAAACTGTGAGCGATGAAGTCCTCTCAGGGACGGTGAATGGGCAAGGCGTGCTGGAAGTGCGCGTCAGCCGTATGGCTGAAGATAATACGATTCAGCGGATTATTGCCATGGTCAATGAAGCTCAGGAGAACAAGGCTCGACAGGAGAAATTCATCGATCGCTTTGCCGCGGTTTACACTCCTATAGTGATTGGAGTGTCCATTTTGGTGGCTCTCATTCCAACGCTGGTTTTTAAACAGAGCTTCTGGAATACCCCTGAGAGTTATGGCTGGTTCCACCGTGCCCTCTCGGTGCTGTTGGTCGGCTGCCCGTGCGCCTTGATCATCAGTACACCCATCACGATGGTCAGCGGTCTCACCCGTGCTGCCAGAGCAGGTGTGATCTTCAAGGGGGGCATTTTCCTTGAAAGTTTGTCCAGCAGTAAAGTGATGGCATTCGATAAAACCGGCACGCTGACCCTCGGGAAACCTTCCGTGACCAGGGTTCAGGCGATTGATTGCACTGGTGAAGAACGCTGCGAGCCTTGTGACAATCTGGTTGCCGTGGCAAGTTCTCTCGAAGCCCACAGCACTCATCCGCTGGGCACTGCCGTAAAGCAGGAGGCGCTGGCGCGTGGGGTTCTCAACCGCTACCCTGCTGCTGAGGGACTGCAGGTATTGGAGGGGCGGGGTCAGCAAGGGATGTTGAATGGGAAACTGGCAACTGTTGGCAGTTTACCGCTCTTTTTAGCTGAACATCAAACCCCTGAGGAAATCATTACCGCTTCCAGGACTGCGGAGAGCCAGGGGCAGACAACCATGCTCATTTGTGATGGCGAGCGTGTGATCGGGTATCTTGCTGTTCAGGATGAGCCGCGTCCGGGTACGAAAGAGGTGCTGGCAGAACTGAAAGCCAAAGGGATACGCACGGTCATGCTAACCGGTGATAATCCTGGCGTGGCAGAGCGTGTGGCGGAGGCAGTTGGCATCGATCAGGTGTATGCCAGCTTGCTCCCGGATGAAAAACTGGCCAAGCTTACTGAACTCAAGCAGGAATATGGCCAGGTGGTGATGGTCGGCGACGGCATCAACGACTCGCCTGCCCTGGCACAGGCAGATATCGGTGTGGCCATGGGTGGTGCCGGCAACGCGCAGGTGCTTGAAACCGCCGATGTGGTGCTGATGAATGATGATCTCAGCCAGCTCCCGTTTGCGGTCAGGCTTTCAGCGTATGTCAATCACCTGATCCGGCAGAATGTAGTCGTCAGCCTGTCTGTTAAGGCTTTAGTGGCAGCCGCAGCCATGGCTGGGCTTACTCCGCTGTGGATGGCGGTATTCGCTGATATTGGGATCTCTTTAATTGTGACCCTCAACGGTTTTCGGGCATTGAGATTTGAAGCAAAAACAGCCTAATTTGGCACGAAGGTAATATCCCAGCTTCCCTCTTCGACCATGGTAATGCGTGAGGTTGTGCTGGCAAATGTGATCCACGTTTGACCTGGTTTAAGGTAATAGGGCTCCCCTTGCAGGTCAAAAAACTGGAAGGGCTGGTTGATATCGGGTGCGTACCAGGTGCCGTGTGTCATTTTTCCATCGCGTAATAGAATGGCTGATTGTTCCCTGTCACCCTCGCGAAAGTCGATATCATAAAAAGATGGGTTGTATTCGATATAGTCAGCCAGGAGTATCAGAACGTTCTCAAATATTACCGGCTGCTGGCTATCGCGGTCAAAAGTCTGTTGTAAAGTGTAAATGCCGTTCTCAGTCTGAAAATCCTGCCAAAGTTGATAGCCGCCATACGTTTTATCATAGCGCCAGTCCATTACAGAAAAATCAGCGTACAAATAACTGACTCTTAATGCACTTTCATCCCAATTCACAATTTTCTTGTCGAAGAAGAGGTCAGGCAGACGTTCGATCGCGTTTTCGTTGCCTTTGGACTCGCTAAAAGTCCTTATTGCAGCAGTATTTACCACAGTATTGCCGCCCTGTGCCTCGGTTTCCGTGCAAATACCCGGGCAGGGAGCATATCCGCGGTAAAAAACACGGTCCGGAAGGGTCTGTTCAAAAACGGCCTCAACCGTTGGCGGAGCACTGGCAACGACCAGCGATCCCTGGTAGCACCTTGCCAGGCGAGCATCCACCACGCGACCCGGAGCGAGAGGTCCAACAGCATCGGCATCTCCACCGTAAAATAATGCCAGGAGTTGATTGGTCTGATGACCGATATAGTACTCAAAGACCAAATCGGCATTTATGATCTGGTTGAAGGGACGCAGGGACTGGGGCCAGTTCGCCAGCTTGACCATAACTGGGCGCTGCCAAAGTAAGCGTGGGTCTTCAACTTCCAATCCGGTCAAAGGATTGGTCATATCGGTTTGAGCTGGAATGGACCGCAGGGTAGGGGTGGGGGCAACGACTTGCCAGGGCGTGGGGCTTGGCAACGGAGTGGGGGTAACTTGTTGAGCGGCTTTGGTGAGTGCTTGTTCGGGATTTAACGTGGGGGTAGTTGGTAGATCAGTGACCAGTGGAGTGATCTTTGGCGCAGGCGCAAGCAGATTGCAGCCAGAGAGCATTACGACCAATACACTCCAGGAAAACCGCTTGAAAACACGTGCAATATCCATCAAACACGATTCTAACACGCCAAACGCTGGTCAGAATTTTGATTAATAGCAAGACCCTAAATAGGTCTTAATTTATTCTTAAGCTGCGATTAACCTTCACCCGTTAACATTACTGGGCATTAAAAAATAGATGTGAGGAGAATTTTGAATGAAAAACATTAAGAAAAGCATTTTGTTGGTAGTTTCACTTCTTTTGGTCACAGCGCTGATTGCTGCTTGTAGTAGCACCAGTACGCCCGGTGCTCCGACCACAGAGCCGACAGCAGAAACTTCTACAATCTCTGTTTCTGGATCAACGACCGTTCAACCTCTGGCTGAAAAATTGGCAGAAGCCTTCATGACCGAAAACGCTGGTGTGCGCATTGATGTGCAGGGCGGCGGTTCGAGTGTGGGCGTCAAGGCTGCTGCTGAAGGCACTTCTGATATTGGCATGGCATCCCGCGAGATCAAAGATTCGGAACTGACTGAATCCCCCAACCTCAAAGTCATCGTCATCGCCCGTGATGGTATCGCAATTGTTACCCACCCTGATACACCTGTCAGTGATCTAACCATCGAGCAGGTGCGCGATATTTTCAGTGGCAAGATCACTAATTGGAAGGATGTTGGTGGAGAAGATCAAAGCATTATCCTTGTTTCTCGTGAAGAAGGTTCAGGCACACGTGCCGCGTTTGAGGAAATGGTAATGGGTGAAGACGTCTTGATCGCAGCATCCTCCATCTTGCAGCCATCCAATGGCTCGATACGCACGACTGTTGCCACCACCCCTAATTCCATCGGCTATTTGTCCTTCGGGTACCTCGATAACACAGTCAAGTCGATCAGCATCAATGGTGTCGCTCCCACTGAACCCAATGCTGTTAATGGCACCTACCCGATTGTGCGTCCTCTCAACATGCTGACCAATGGCGAGCCTACCGGCACAGTGAAAGCATTCCTGGATTTCATTCTGAGTGAAGCTGGTCAGAAAATCGTCGTTGACGATGGCTACATTTCTGTAAAGTAAACCGGTGACTGGGAACAGTAACATTTATAATAAATGGGCGTCTCTGCAAGCTTACAGAGACGCCCATACAGGTAAGAAAGAGCTTGGAAAGCAAAATAGCCCTATGTCCGGTCGTATGATTGCTGATAAAGTCGTAAAGTATATTTTGTTTGCGAGTGCTATTATCTCAATCATTATCGTTCTGGCGATAGGTTTTTTTATTTTCCGTGAAAGCATCGATGCATGGACGGAAATAGGGGTTAGTGAAATGCTTTTTAAGACCGTCTGGCGGCCAGGAATCGACCAATATGGCATTCTGGCAATGATTGCCGGGTCCCTATCTGTGACGTTCGGGGCAATCCTACTGGGAGTGCCGCTGGCGTTGGGCTGTGCGATTTTTTTAGCTGAAATCGCCCCGGAGGGGGTACAGGCTGTGGTGCGTCCTGCTGTGCAACTCCTGGCAGGCATCCCATCGGTGGTATATGGCTTGTTTGGTATGGTGATCCTGGTGCCCTTGATACGGAACATTGATGTTCCCGGCAACTCGGGTTATGGTTTGCTGGCGGCTTCAATTGTTTTGGCAGTCATGATTTTACCCACCATTGCCAGCATAGCTGAAGATGCCATCCGTGCTGTGCCTGAGAATTACCGCCATGGCTCCCTGGCTTTGGGTGCCACCAAGTGGCAGACAATCACCAGGGTCATTCTGCCTGCCGGAAAGTCTGGCATTATTGCTGGGGTGATCCTGGGAGTGGGGCGGGCTTTGGGTGAGACGATGGCAATGATCATGGTCATCGGCAACTCAGCTATCATGCCCAGACCTCTCTCGAGCAATCCGCTGACTTTTTTCCTTTCGCAAGCCCGCACGCTGACAGGGAACATAGCTGTTGAAATCAATTATGCTACAGGCATCCATGAAAGCGCTCTGTTCGCAACTGGTGTGGTGCTGTTTGGATTGATCATTGTTGTGAATGCCAGCGCTCGCTGGATCATCCGCTCTCAAAAATATGTTGAGAAAGCAAATTAGGAGGAGGCAAGGTGGACGAACGCTCATCTGAGATCGCCTTGATCCATAAGGCACAGGCACTAAACCTTAAGAAAGAACACAGAAGACAAAGCTTTTGGGTTGCCTTGATGTGGCTGTTTGGCTTGATAACCGTTTCCATCCTCATTCTGGTTGTAGGCTATGTCCTGCTAAAAGGCGGAACGGCGATCAACTGGGAGTTCCTGACCACACCTCCTAAAGGGGGTCTATCGGGCGAAGGCGGAATCTCCACCACCATTGGCACTACCTTTTACCTTGTTGGGCTAACCCTGCTCATTGCCACTCCTCTTGGTGTTGGAGCAGCAATGTTCCTGATTGAATATGCTGGCGAGCAGAGCCTTGGATCCAAATTTCTTCGATCAATGATTAGTATTGCCAATTTCGCTGTGGAGACCCTGGCTGGCATTCCGTCCATCATTTATGGCTTGTTTGGATATGCATTGTTCGTTTCTACGCTGAAATTTGGCTTTTCACTGCTCTCAGCCGCCCTGGCTGGGGCTTGCCTGGTGCTGCCCACGATCATCCGCACCACCGAAGAAGCACTTCTGGCAGTACCTGATGACTATCGAAGGGGCAGCCTGGCTCTTGGTGCCACAAAATGGCAGACGCTTTACAGAGTTGTGCTTCCGGCAAGTACGCCCGGGATCATTACTGGTATCATACTCAGCGTTGGGCGAGTCATCAGCGAAACAGCCATTTTTTACGTGACCCTTGGCGGCAGTTATCGTATGCCAACTTCCATCATGGACAGCGGTCGCACGCTGGCACTGCACCTTTATTACCTTGCGATGGACACGCGCGCGTTTGACAAGGCAATGGGCACCGGCGCAGTCCTGGTGGTGATGATCATCCTGATCAATTTACTTATTGACTTTGTTTCTCGAAAGCTCACAGCAGGAGTCCGGAGAGTACGATGAACGATACGAAACTTGAAACCATTAACTACAGTCTGTACTACGGTAAATTTCGTGCTCTGAAAGATATCAGCATCAAAATCCCGAAAAACAAGGTCACAGCGTTGATTGGTCCTTCCGGCTGCGGAAAAAGTACCTTCTTGCGCAGCTTCAACCGCATGAATGACCTGATCCCTGGTGTTCACACGGAAGGGTCGGTCTTGATTGATGGCGAAGATATCTTCAAGGTTGATCCTGTAGCTCTTCGCCAGAACGTCGGCATGGTCTTCCAGAAGCCCAACCCATTTCCAAAATCGATTTTCGAAAATATAGCTTACGGACCGCGTGTGACGGGTTTGAAGGATCATCACAAACTGGAAGAGATCGTCGAGCGAAGTTTGCGATCCGCAGCGCTTTGGGACGAAGTCAAGGATAATCTCGGTAAGTCAGGTTTGGACCTTTCAGGCGGGCAACAACAGCGCATGTGTATCGCGCGGGCGTTGGCCGTCGAACCGACCGTCATCCTGATGGATGAGCCGGCAGCATCACTGGATCCAATTGCTACCCTCAAGATAGAAGACCTTATTCACGAGTTATCGGCTAACTACACCATCGTCATCGTCACCCACAACATGCAGCAGGCGGGGCGCGTCGCGGACTTTACCGCATTTTTCTATACTGATGAAAGTCGCACCGGACAGTTAGTTGAATTCGATGAGACGAAGAAAATCTTTACGAGCCCCCGTGATCGACGTACTGAGGATTACATTACCGGCCGTTTCGGCTAGGGATCCGCTGAACGATTGCACCATCTTCTGCTTGTCCTGAGCCTGCGCAGAGCAGGCTCAGTCGTCATAAACTCAGACCAATGAGCGAATAATTGAAGGTTCATTCCACCTCGTTGATCGGGCGCGTCTTTCCACCTGCGAACTTCCATAATAATAAAGATTCATAAAACTGGCACGCTTTTATCCATATTTTTATCCATATTTTTATCCATATTTTTGGCAAGATTAAGACAACGAGACTATAATCCTGCTTCAGGAAAAGACTATTATGGATCAGCCGAAGAAGAATCCTTTACGCGAGCTTCCCCCAAATATTTGGGCAGTCAGCCTGACTAGTTTCCTAATGGACATCTCCAGTGAGATGGTCCTGAACATCCTTCCACTGTTTCTTTCTTCTGTCTTGGGCGTAAAGACAAATATTATCGGCATAATTGAAGGCGTGGCGGAGGCGACTTCGAGTGTACTTAAAGTATTCTCAGGCTGGCTTTCCGATAAACTCCGCAGCCGTAAATGGCTGGCTGTTGTTGGCTATGGCATATCTGCTTTGGCCAAGCCTTTCTTCTATTTCGCATCCACATGGGAAGCGGTCGGAGCCATTCGCTGGGCAGACCGGGTGGGCAAGGGTGTGCGCACTGCCCCTCGGGATGCGCTGGTGGCTGATAACGTTAAGCCTGAGCAGCGCGGGCTGGCTTTTGGCTTACACCGCGCTGCTGATACCGCTGGCGCCATGTTGGGCATCCTGATTGCAGCCCTGGTTGTCTGGCAACTTCAGGCAGCCGGTTCGACCTTGCAGGAAAACACTTTCCGTACGATAGTGCTGATCAGTATCATTCCTGCTATTTTGGCTGTAATTTCACTGGCTGTGATGACCACAGAGAAGAAGCCTGAAGGCGAAGCTAAAGCACCAACAATCAGTTTCAAAGGGCTCGGAAAAAACTTCTTGTTCTTCATGATCATCGTGGGCATTTTTGACCTGGGGAACTCTTCAGATGCTTTCCTGGTGCTGCGTGCGCAGGAACGCGGCATGAGCACCTTGCACATCCTGATTATGCTGGCAGTTTTTAATCTTGTCTATACCCTGGTCTCAACCCCTGCAGGGATGATCTCAGATAAGATCGGTCGTAAGAAGCTGATCATTGGCGGCTGGACGATGTACGCGCTGATTTACCTCGGCTTTGCTCTGGCGCAAAATGTAACTCAGATATGGCTGCTGTATGTTGCTTATGGTCTGTATTACGGCATGGCATATGGCACAGCTAAGGCGATGCTCTCGGACCTGGTGCCAATCGAACTGCGTGGAACAGCCTTTGGGACGTATAACGCAGTCCTTGGCATTCTTGATTTTCCAGCCTCGCTAATTGCGGGTTTGCTCTGGAGTGGCGCGGGAAGTTGGCAAGGGTTTGGTCCTTCTGCCCCCTTCTTCTTTGGGGCTGGCATGGCTCTGATCGCCTCGGTCTGTTTCTTGTTTTGGAAACCGAGTCAAGTCTTCTAAACAAACTTGACCTAAAAATAAATGCAATGTAGGGTAAGACATCAGGAGTGCAGTCGAATGGCAGGATTTAATCATACTCAATACGGCATGACTGTATTAATTGCCTGTTTCAACGCGTCGTCAATAATTGAAAACACTCTAGTAGTCAGTCACCCTGAAATG
>DBRR01000046.1:197-9628 GCA_002306055.1 Anaerolineaceae bacterium UBA1363 | reverse complement strand
ACGATCGATTCCGTCATCGCGAGCATCAGTTGCGCCTGTGCCCGCAAAGCAGGGTATGGCGATCTGCCTCTAGCGCCGTCATCGCGAGCGAAGCGCGGCGATCTGCCTTTCTTCTAAGTTGATTTCCAAAAAGCAGACTGCTACGGTTGTGTCTGTATATCAAGGTATTACCATCAGGTTTTTCCGATTCGCAAAACCCGCGCCGATGGGAGCAAGCCCCCACCGTACGGATGGGCTTCAGTCCATCCGGATTTCAAAAGCCGTAAACCGGACGTTGTACCCTTTGGAAATGGCTATCCCGGCCCGCATGATTTCCATGTGGGGTTCAATCCGGCTTTTGTACGCATAAAGTAAAAATTCCTCATCGCAGATAACAGAAAACGACAGAAGGAGACCTTTGGTCAGATGCCGTGCGCGGTCTGGAGACCGGCACGATCAGAGAATCAAAATGCCCCCGGCGCGACTCGAACGCGCAACCGACTGATTCGAAGTCAGGTACTCTATCCATTGAGCTACGGGGGCGAGCGAGGACATTATACCGCATGCCCATCAATTTTTGCGCGAAGGCAGTTATTCCAAATTGTAATAGTTGTAAATCGCCCCGGAGATGTTGGCAAACAGGAGATTAGCCCGGTCGAAGATCACCTGCACGGGGTGATGTATGAATACGGAAAGGACGTAATTCCCGCCAGGGGTGTAGATGATGGCGCAATCTCCCATGGTGTGCACGTACCCATCCTGCACCTCGTTCGCCCAGCCGTGCTTGTGCGCCACCTGCGTTCCGGCGGGCACGCCGGCTTCAAAAAGCACCCCGATTTTGTTGCGCGAGAGGTAGGTGACCATCATCTGGCATTCTTCCTGGGTGATGGCTCCCTCAAACGCCACCGGGATCGAGCCGCCGTAGTCCTGGGCGCAGTAGTAAATATCTTCGAGCAGCAAGCCCATATCCAGCGGGGTGGTCTGACCGTAGGGATCAGGATCGGTGTTGTAATCGGTGCGCTGGTTGGCGGGGGTTGAAAACTCTTTGAGCAGCGGCGAGCCAAGCCCAAAGAATCCGCCCCAGAAGGTGTTCTCCAACCCGAGCGTCTGGGCGTCCTCGGTGATGCGCAAGGGGGCGAGATTGGGCTCAATGACCTTCTTCGCCACCGAGTCGGTCGATTCATTGCTCGACATCTCCACCATCGCCTCAATCTCTGCCAGGATTTCTGGGTCATAGGGGGCTTCAAGATTTTTGAAAAGCGTGATCAGGGTCGGGATCTTGATCGTGCTCCACGAGGAGAAAGCGATATTGACGGGGTAGTCGGTGTCGCCGACCTTGCTGTGGGCGAAATGCAGCACGAATCCACTCTGCAGATCTTTGAAATAGAGCTCCACCACGCCGTCAAAAGCAGATTGGTCGATGATGTCGGTGAGCATGTACTGCAGGATCTCGAAGGAGGGTTTGGCAGGGTTCGTGCGCAGCACTTCCAGCCTGGCGGTGCGGCGGGAGTTGGAAGAAAGCGCGCTGATGATGCGGTCGATGGAGGTCTCGTAGTCCAATTCGGTGCCGGCAACCCCCGTCGAAAAGCCGCTTTCGCCAGGGATCGGCATGGGCGGCGTGGCAGGCTGGTCATAGCGCACGGAAATCTCGGTCTCGAGGTAGTTACGTATGCGGGCTTCGTCGAATTTGGCCTGCAGCGGGATGTTCAGGCTGGTGATCGGCTGGTTCCAGATGTATTTCCAGAAACCGGTCCAAAAGGGTTCGCCGGTTCGCTGTTTATCCGCCGCGGCGAGCATGTTGTTGACCTGCAGCTCAAAGCCGAGGGTGGCAGGCCGCACCTGGATGCGCGCGGACTGGTACTGCAGTTCGATGGGGGTCATGTACGCCTGCACAAGCCGTTCAGCGGCGGTTTCGTAGGTGAGCCCTCCGATGGGGATGTTGGCGACCGTCAGCCCGGTGGGGAAAGTCGCGCGGATGCGCCCGTAGCGCACCAGCTGCAGGATCAGCAGGAATCCAGCCATGAGGATCAGCCCCAATGCAGCCCAACGGATAAGCGAATATTTTCTGCGCATGGCTAAATTATAGCCATATTTGAAAAATGTCTTGAATCAGACTCTGGGTGTAGGGCGAGATTGAACGCAACAAAAAATTAATGAATGTGAGTCCATGATGTGCGTTCAATCCGCCGTCAAAGGAGTTCCGATCAACAATGATCAATTGTTGGAGAGCGTTGGTTGGTTAATGGCGAATTGGAAGCACGCCAGTATCTCTGCTTAATAATGCTTGCAGTGCTTCCAATTTCGCCCAACTATTTTTTTCAGCCTAACTTTTAGGAAATCTTCCTCACAGGCAGCATTTCGATATACCCGCGCCAGCCTTCCGGCGCGAGCTGCATGCGCGGAGCCATCTCCGGCGCCCATTCATAGCCATAGACCTCCGGGTTGAAGCGCTTGATCTGCTCCATGCACATTCCCACAGCTTCCTCGAAGACCTTATCGTCGTATGGCTCACCCTGGAAGACCATCATCTGGCAGGCTGGCAGCTCCAATGCTTCAAACCCCTCGGGTATTTCACCGTTGAAATCCTCCGCTACCTCCACGCCATGCGCGTAGACCCCCGTCCCAGCCGGTCGCATGTTCTCCGGCAGCCAGACCCCCACCGGCTCGTATAGGGCTTCCTCGATCCCGGTCAGAACGTCCCAGGCTGCCGAAGCGTTGTGTTCACCGCAGCCGATCTCGGCGGCATAGGCAAAATAATCACCGGCTGCTTTGCTGCGCCTGAGGATCAGCTTGCGGACCGGACGTTCGACGATTTGTGTAAAAATGACAGATGTTTTGTTCATGTTCCATTCCTCCAGATTGGTGTTGGATCGATCGAGATAGCTGGTTGGGATCAGCCATCCCTCGGGTGTGGGACGGGTGGCATACTTTTTTGGGGAGATGCCAAACCCGTTGGTGAAGGCGCGCGTGAAGCCTTCGTGCGTATCAAAGACGAAATCCAGCGCCACGTCGAGAACTCGGTGTTTTCCTGAACGTAGAGCGCGAGCGGAAGCGGTTAGCCTCTGCTGGCGGATGTACTCAAAGGGGGTCAAACCCATTTCAGCTTTGAAGACCCTGGCAGCGTGGAACTGCGAGTAGCCTGCGGCTTTCGCCACATCGTTGGCGGTGATCGGCTGGTGAAGATGGATGGAGATGAATTTCTTCATCCGTTCCACCGCTGCTGATCCATCGCTTTTCTTCGCTTGCATGCTTTTTTCGCCTTTCTGGAGGAGATTATAAGGATAATTCTAAAGGATTTCTTGACCGGGAGTGCGGAGTTGTGGATTAGTTTTCACCCCCTTTGATTCCCCCTCTTAAGAGGGGGTTGCTATGAATTCTAACTTTCAGCCAGGGTTAACGACGTGGAGAAATTCCTCAATCCTGACTTTGATTGCATCCCGCACGGCCCGGGTTTGCTCCAAACGCTCATCGTGACTGCCAGTGAATGAGGCTGGGTCGCGGAAGTCCCAGTTCCAACTCACCTTTGCTCCAGGAAAGATAGGGCACTGCTCGGCGCTGGACTGGTCACAGACTTTGATCACATAGTCATATTTACGGCCTTCTTTAAAGTAATCGAAGACCGAATTAGTTTGATTGTGTGAGATGTCATATCCCAACTCGGCCATTGCTTTCACCGCGATAGGATTGAGGACCCCTTTTTCCAGTCCGGCACTCTCTGCCACAAACTTGTCCTTCCCCAAATCATTCAGAAACGTCTCTGCCATCTGACTTCTGGCGGAATTGTGTGTGCAAACAAATAAAACCTTTTGCATTAGCGTATCTCCTTGGTGTTTGGTCTTTTCCTCGCACTTTTTCTTCGAATCAATATATTATCAAATGCGCCTTTTATTTGAGTTAAGAGGGTGTTAAACTTCCTCATTAATTCGATATCGTCTTATTAACAGTTTTGCGGATGTAAAAGAGAATTAGATACCTGGGGAGGATAGTAGCTATCATACCCGGGATGGTTGCCAGGTTTAAATAGTTCACGGTTGGTTGATGAGGTTTGCCAGTCTGGAAGGGAGAAGTCATCTAATATAGATTCGTAGGGGTAATCATCCACATTATTTGTAGTGCGAGCAATAATCTATGTTATTGAAACCAATCTACCCTCTGACTGGCACTTAAAGAGTAGATTGGTTCGGTGTTTGTTTTATGCCCAATGGGCATTTATATATTTAACCGTCTCTTCCAGATCAAGAGATCTTGAAGTATTTGCCATCCTGATGAAGAATTCTTTTTGTCCTTCAAAAGTCAGGTAAGCAGGTATGAGAGAGCGATCTACTTCAATTCTACAGATATCCTTCTCTTGAACTTGCTCAATATCAATTTTTACAAGATCCGCATATTCAACACCGATGTAATCTGATATGAGCGTTGCCAGAAGATTCATGAACTTATCTGGAGAATTCTCCATCAAAATTAGATCGTTTTCTATACCACATACATGCAGGTTATCCTCAACGCCTATCAGTAAAGTACCACCTTCAGAGTTTAGAAATGCTGCGATAGTCTTAAGCACAGATTTTCGAAGAGACTTGTTCTTTCGGTTTTGAACAATATCCCATTGGAGAGTACTTTTGAATTCGAGGTTATTGCTTTCACCAAGTTCAATGATCTCCGAAATTGATTTCCCTTTGACTTTTACAGACTTTGACATTAAGGATTGTAAATAGTCATTATATTTGGTAGCAATCAAAAGGCGACGCGCTTCTAAAAACTCTGGAAAACGTTCAACCTTCCAAAGTTCCGGTTGCATTGGGATAAATTGTTTGGCTAATGCACCTGGATACTTGGTCTCAATTTCAGGAAGGTACTCTTCTGGTGCCATGTTAGATATCGCCAGGTTGGTGTCAGCTGTTAGGTAAGCCCGGTTTGCAATTTCATTCACAATTTTTCGATGCAGATGGTTGTCGGCGTCATAGCCATGCGCATAGAGATATGATGTGGGAAAAATGTGATGGCTGTGAATGTTGTAAGCACCGGTTTGTTTACTATTAAGTGGTGCGCCATTGAACCAGTCAATCGCGCCATTAGCTTTTGCCAAAATATAGGTCATATAATATAACGGATGACCTGCTGTACGACCTTCAAGATCATTGGGAGTAACTTTTATTCTACCTCTTTGATCAATTAGTGCGTCGATGAGCTTATCCCAGGGGTTATTCTCCTTGAAAACAACAGATACATCTGATTCCAATCTCTGATCAGTTTGACCACTGTAGCGTGACCAAGTAAGTGCCGAATACATAAAATGTATTGCACGATTTAAATTCAATTCGTTAGGAAATTTTCCGTTATGTTGACTGAGATATGCGATTATTGGAATCAGAACGTTAGTTGTACTCACGTCAGCAGTCGAGTTTACATAAGCACTTGCCGGTAATAGCGTTACAAGATAATCCAATATATTAGAAAGCTTATCCCAACCTGCCATAAGTTTGGGTTTTGTCTCAACATGAATCGTCTCATATAATGCTCGATGGGAAACCACTGTAGTTAATGCTCTTGTCATGAAAGATAGAGAAAAGTCAAACTCTCGTTTTTTAAGAACTTCGATTTTCTCCTTTATCACACGGCGAGCTTGAGGCCACTTTCCAACAACATGCGTTAGTGCAAGCTCAGCGTCAGTGAGTTTTGTGCCTTGGCTGTTGACTAAATCAAATATGTCAATTGCGTCTTCAATAGAGGCTGCAGACGGTATCTGAAGATCTGGAAGTTCTTTATTTCTTATGTTTGTCAATGCAGTTAATCTTTCAAGGTAAGCACTTGCTAAATCCAGTTTTTCCTCATCTGGAGCATTCGCCACCAAATTGAAGATTTTTATGTTTGATGTTGATGAAAAGCAATTGACCACTTCGACCCAGAGTGGGTCATTTTGCATCAAAACTGCCTGGTAATACTGAAAATCTCCGGTTCCTAAATGATAGTAAAGGTTTCTTGGATCAGTAGAAATGTCATTTATGGTGTAGTATGGTGGAATTTCTCCAGTAATGAGTAAATAAAGGGTTGTTAAGCGCTGCTGACCATCAAGAATCACCTGGTGAACAGAATTATTAGCACTGTTTCCACGATAATTCTTCAATTCTGGCGGATTGTTGGTTTTCCAAAAAAGCAAAGAACCGACTGGATAATCCTTGACCAGTGATGACATTAATTTTTTGGCCTGGTCACGAGTCCAAACATATTCGCGCTGAAATTCAGGCAGCACGAGGTCCTGGATTTTTATCGAGTAAATCAGTTCACTTATTTTCATCAGATCTCCAATAACTATAATGAATGCTTCATTTGCTTCTTCGAGAGAACTATCCAATCTCTTTCATTATGCGGTCGGTTTCGAGCAGGATTTTGATGGTGCGCTGGTAGTGGATGAGGTCGGGATTGCTGAGCTGGCGGCCTTTGCGATCTTTGAGCCATTTTTGGGCGGGTTGGTAGCCGCCAATGTAAAAATTCCAGGCGAGTTCGGGCACGTTTCCAAAGTATTGGGTTTTGTTGATCCATACTTTGTTATCGACATAGCGGATCTTTTCGACCAGGCAATCGCCAGAAATGGGGAAAGTGGTTTGGTAATCATCAATGACGGGGGAGCGCATCAGGTGGAGCTCGCGCAGTTCGCGCCCGAGGGGCACCAGGCGGTCAAACTCGTCTTGGGTGGGGATGGGGATACGGGGGAAGTCGATTTTTAGAAATTCAGTATATCTTGCTCGGTAATTTGGGCTGAATAGGATGGCATATAGATAGCTAAATATGTCTTCATGAGATGAAACTGTTTTAAGGTTGCGGGTAAGTTCTTTTAGCACTTTTCCGGAGAGGTTTGATTGGCGTATACCATTTGTGTCGTAGATGTAAAGAGGGAATAGATGGGGGCCTCTCGAATAATCGCTAAACTTTCGTTCTGTCAATCCGGCACTTACCAGTACACTTGAAAAACTTGGTGTAGTAATGTTCTTGGAGCAAGTAAGAATTAAGTTATCAAAAACAAAGTGTCGATCTAAATCAATCAGATATTTTACTAATTGATTGTACCTATTACCCTTAACCTGCTTAATGTCGTAATTAAGATACCTTATGTCAAAAGGTCTGTAATAAAATTCATAGTTGAAAGAGTCATTTCTTTCGTAACTTATTAAGGCATCATCATTCGAAGTCGCTATTGCACTTGAATGAATAACAAATAAGTCTCCTACTGAAATGAAATTTTGATACTCTGTATCGGATAAGTCAGTTTCTAAAAAGAAATTGTTGACTCCTCGTGGATTTAATTGACATTGATTAATAGTCTCACAATCTCGATTGAGAACATCGAACTTGTTTTGACGGTTTCCTCTTATAGATTTATATAATACGGAGCAATCTTGAGCGCTTTTACTTTTAATGAGTAATAAGATACAGGTTCCTTGTTTAATATCGAAAACATTTTGGTCTTCTTTGTCACCGAGCGCTTGGTTCCGAGTTGTGTCTCCATTAAGGTCAACTATTTCAATTTTATTAAAAGAATTCATCAGAGACTCTCTAGCTTTGTGATGAACGATTCCGTCTAGTAATGAACGATTACATATGAAACCAACGATTCCAACACCATTCTTATCTATCATAAATTGCGCAAATCTAATGAACTTTAGGTAGTCATCAGAAAGCGGTTGAAGGTTAGTCGTTGTTATAACACCCCTCTTGTAATCAGCCATCAGGTTATTTATCCACTCACTTTTGTTGCTACTACTGACAGAATACGGCGGGTTGCCCATCACAACCATGACCGGATGCTCGCTCTTGACCTGGGCAGCCAGGCGGCTTTCTTCGCTGACTGCCTCTGCCAGACCAAAGCTAAACAAATCTTGTTGGAGTGGGATGCCTTCTTCGAGGGTATTGGTGAGGTAGACTCCCAGGCGGTCAGTGAGTTCCTCCACCCCGGTTTCTTTGAGGGTCATGCCCAGTTTCATGTGGGCGATGGTGTAGGGAGCCATCATCAATTCAAAGCCAAACAGCCGTTTGATGAGGTTGCCGTTAACATAGGCTGGCCAACGTCCTTCCTGCCCTTTGAAGCCCTGGTAAATGAACTTGATGGTTTCATTCAAAAAGGTAGCCGTACCAACCGCAGGGTCCAGGATTTGCACACGAGGCACGGAGATCTCGGTGGTGGTGCGGTCTTTGCGGTCGCCAGGGCGGCGATAGGGTTGAGTGGCTACGGTCTGGGTGATCATCTCATCGCTGGCGATGCCTTTGGCGATGCCAAAATCCTCTTTCAGGATGCGGTCAACCTGGCGGATGATGTACCTGACGACCGGAACAGGGGTGTAGTACGCGCCCATCTTTTTGCGTTCATTAGGGTCGTAAGCCTGCAGGAAGTCTTCGTAAAAGTGAATGATCGGATCACGCTCATCGATAGAGTCTTCCTGGACGCGCAGGTGTTTATGGACGATCTCCTGGACGTTGCTAACGCTGAAAATCTCGCAGAGTTCATCGACGATGTACGCCAGGCGGGTGTCGAAGTTGGGTCCAACAATGTGATCAAAAAACTGCAAAAGGAAGGGGTTGCTCTTTGGGACGAGGTCGCGTGCTTTACTGCGGCTGAAGTTTTCCGAAGAAGGATCGTGATAACGTGCAACAAACAAGCCATAGACCAGCGTTTGAGCGTACATGTCCGCGAATTTGTTAGGTTGGAGGTCATGGATGAGCAGCTCCTTCATCATGTCGTAGATGCGCAGCAGTTCCCTGTTCTTCTCGCTGTCGTTTTTCAGGTACTCGATGATGTTATCGCGCAGGCGTCGGGCACGACCGCCCATGATCTGGGCCAGGCGCAGACCGCTGGTGATGGCTTCGGGGGTTTGGGTGAGGAAGGCTTCCAGTTCACGCAGGAGATTTTCACCCTCTTCTTCAGCAGTGATCAGCTTGCCATCTTTTAACTTGCCAATGCTGATGGTTCGATATTTTTCCCCGTTGCGGAAGAAGCGGAACTCAAGGTAGTTGGTCAGAATAAGATTGGAGTAACCGCGGTAGCGATCCATCTGGTTGGTCTTTTCGACCTTATCCAGGTCACCATCGAGGTCTTTAGTTTCGGCGTAACCCTGAATGATGCGGGGGCTGGACTTCTTGCTAAAGACAAAATCGGGGGCACCAAACTCGGAGCGTTTGGGATCGTTGATGGCATGCGTATCTGGAAAGCTCTCCATGAGCCGCTCGAAAGCTGGCCGGTAAGCATGCTCCAACGCCTGGCCCGTCCGAAACTTAGCTTTGATTTCAGCCAGATATTGGTGGATGATGGCGGTCTTTTCCCTATCGTTCATGCTGCATTTATCTTATCACGGTAAGGGATGGAGGTGGAGATAATATTAGATTCTATCGTATGGGTGTTTTGGATTGTGTACGCCAAAAATGACCCTCATCACTCTTCCACCCCCTTTAATTCCCCCTCT
>DBRR01000046.1:0-132 GCA_002306055.1 Anaerolineaceae bacterium UBA1363 | reverse complement strand
AGAGGGGGTACTCAACCCTCCGGCGCTCAAGCAGCCCCCAGGGGAAGCCCAAAGGATAGCCCTCCCTTGAGGGAGGGTCCGCGCAGCGGGGGTGAGTGACTTTGTTGATTTGCTAAAGTGACCCTCATCAGT
>DBRR01000004.1 GCA_002306055.1 Anaerolineaceae bacterium UBA1363 | reverse complement strand
TTTATTTAGATGCAATTGCCCTGCCTAAGAGTCAGTTTTTCCATCCCGGACTCATGAATATGCTATACTTTATCCATGAAATCAGCGGCTGGTTCTCTTTGCTGTGCATTTAAGAAAACCCGTTTTCAAGGAAGGGTCTAAGGCGAAACCATGCTCTCCACCCTTACTCTCAATGACCAGCTTGCCCTTGCCCTCGGTCTCGCAGGGCTGCTCTTCCTGCTGATCAACCTTTTGCTCCTCAAAAGAAATCCGCCCAAACACATCCCCGAACCTGCCAAAGAAGCTGTCGAAAACCTACTGCATGTCTCTTCTGAGCAGGGTAAGCGACTGGTGGTTGGCTTAGGGCAGAATCTCACCAACGCCAGCTTTGACCTTTCTGGTGCCTCTGGTTTGAGCCTGCAGCGGGCTTTGCTGAAACGATCGCTCTTTAATGACCACCCGCTCCAATCCTTCAGCGGTGATGGCGTTCTGGCATGCCTGAGCCGCATGGCGGTGCATGGGGCTTACCGCGGCGCGCTGGCAAGCGAGCTCTTTGATGGTTCTCTCAGCCAGTTGAGCGGGACCAGCCATATGGCATACACAGCCAGCCTGGCCAATTATATTCCTGACACTTCCAATGCCGGCTTGCTGCTGGCAGGGCAGATGAGCCCGGTCATTCTCCTGGCGCTAGACCAGGCTGATCGTCATTCGCTTCCTGCGATCAGTGCCATTGCTTCATTAAGCGGACAGGCGGCAGGCTTTTTTGGGAGTTCAGTCAACCTGATGGGTGAGGATGTCTTCAATGCCGAAGGCAAACTGGCTCAGCGCAAGGCATCGCTGGCGAGCCTGAGCGCTCAGGACTGGCTGCGCATCACCATCAGCATCGGATTGCTGCTGGGCGCGATCCTGAAGATGGGGGGCGTGCTGCCTTGAAACGCCCACTTCCGCTGATTGTTGGTGTATTGAGCGGCCTGGTCGTGTTGGCTGCTATGTTCTTCGTCCCCCAGGGTGGAAGCATCCTCGCAACAGTCTTGAACTGGATGATTATCGTTGCGGGAGTGGCGCTTTTGGTGGCGATTGCCAGCCTGGTGCTTACTCACCTGCGTTTCATCGCTAATGGCAAAAAGGGATTTCTGCTCAGTCTGGTCCTTGTGATCAGCTTTCTTGCTACGCTGGTATTTGGCTTACTGCGGGGAGTGGATGACCCGGTCTTCCTTAAGTGGGTTGGCGCGGTTATCCGCCCAATCGAGACCGCGTTACTGGGGCTGGTAGCCTTGGTAATGATGAGTGCGGCGCTGAAGATCTTCCGCGAGAGAGGTTGGTCGGCACTGACAGTTTCTTTTGGTGTCAGCGCGATTATCTTCTTGATTCTGGGGCTTGGCTTCCTGCAAAACCTCAATTTTCCTGCGCTGAACGGAGTCATTACCTTCGTAGAAGGTCTGCCGATGATCGGCGCGCGCGGTTTACTGATCGGGATTGGCATTGGGCTGCTGATGATGGCATTCAGAGTGTTGTTTGGCATGGAAGGGTCCGGAAATGACTGAAGATCATTCTGAGCTCAACCTGTGCCCTAACTGCGGCAAGGAAAACCTGCCTATGGCAACACGCTGTGTGTACTGCGGATCAGAAATGGAATCCCTGTTCACGATATCCGGGCAAGCGCAAATGCCCGACGAGGAAGCGGAAGACTCTTTACCCGACATCATAGAGGAGATCCGCAATGATCCGGCCCTGCAAATCCCCGCCGAGGAACATCCAAGCCCTGAATCTCAGCCAGCTGATCAAGCCGATGAACCAACACTCCCGGGGGATCAATTACCCGACTGGTTGGCCAAGGTGCGGGAACGTGCCCAGGAAGAAGAAGATGCCATTGGCGGTTTGGCGAGTGGCACCATGGCCATGGATGCGGCTCGCAGTGAGGAAGGTTCTGCTGGCGTGGAAGGGGAATTCAACGCCTGGATCAACCGCATCCGCGAGAAAAACCAGCAGGAAAGCAGTGTCCGGGCACGTCAGCTTCCAGGCGAATCCGAAGAACCTGACCAGGTGCCGGAATGGCTTCAGCGCATCCGTGCCCTGCAGCCCCACCCCGAAGAAGAAACCACGCACGAATTGAAAACCAGATCCAACTACGCAGATGAGCTGCCGCGCGAGTGGACAGACGAAGCTTTGGACGAGCTACGCCGGCAAGATTTGGCAGAAGATCATGCGCAGGAAACGCAGCCTCTTCCCGCTGCTGGCGCTTTTGCTGAAGGTGAAAAACTTCCTGCCGAAGCTCAAGCGAAAGAACCGAGCGAGAGAACTCAGGAAGAGCCTGAGCCAGGCGAAGACGAATTTCACAACATCCCGGATGATGAGGATGAGTACCTGGAAGAGGTTCCTAAAAAGGATCTGACCCAATTCACAGAAGGCGAAGAAGAAACTATCTCTGAGGAGGCGGTTGCGGAAGAGCTTGAAATCGAAGGACCAGAAGCGCTAGCAGAGGAACCGGAACTCCAGGGTAAAGAAATTCTGGCAGAACCCGGGCAGGAAATTCAGCAGCAGAAAACGCTTCAATCAGAGGAACCTGTTGCTGAGGAATCTGCTTTAGAACCAGAAAAAAGTGAAAAGTTTGAACAAGGCGAACCTGAATCCACTCTGCCCCAAGATGAATCCGAGTTGCCATCTGAGGGAAAGGAAGCCCAGCCTGAGGAATCGGATCAACCGAGGGATAGCACTGCTGTGCCCCCGGATCTGCTGCTTCTGCGGGACCAGCAGGATCGCGCAAGTTTGCTGGCATCTCTGATCGAGCAGGAAGGGCGCGTCACGGCCGGCAAGCAGCCGGCCCGAAAGCCTTCAGGCAGGGCAGGGCGCCTGGCAGTGGCTTTGCTGCTGCTCTTTGGGCTGATCGTCTCGATCCTCATCGGCCCTGCCGCCATACCGCCTGAGACGCCCAAAAGCATTCCGGCAATTGCCTTGAGCGACCAAATTCAAGCAATGGCTGAAAACGACCAGGTGCTTATCGTACTGGATTACCAGGCAGCGACCAGCCGAGAGCTTGAAGCCTTGACAGCGCCACTGCTTGAGCAACTGCACACACGGGGTGCGGAGCTTGCCATCCTGACCACCCAGCCATCCGGTCTCTTCCTGGCGCAAACACTGCTCGCGCAGGCTGGTCTGCCTGAAGACACGCAGGTGGATTATCTACCTGGCAGCTACCTGAGCCTGATAAGTCAGGCGGTAAACCCCGCGATTTCGACCACCGGCAGCAATCCTGTGAAAGACTTGCGTTCTTTCAAACTGGTTCTGTTGGTGAGCGACTCTTCCGATAACATCCGCGGCTGGTTGGAGCAGATTGCTCCCTGGATTGGCACATTGAACTTTGCTGCTGTCACGACCCAGATGGAAGCCCCGGTTCTTTCACCTTATTTCGACTCTGGTCAGCTTATTGGTTATGCTGCGGGCATTGCTGATGGAAACATCGGCGTGCAGAGCACGTTCAGCTACCGCGCCTATCGGGTTGGTCTGCTGCTGATGTTGGTGATGCTGCTGCTCGGGATGATCTCCAAAGCCGAGGCGGATGCCATTCGAAGAGAAGAGGAGCGATCCGAATGAGCCCTTCTGAATTGCTCACCCTGATCATTGGCATCGCCCTGACGGTGATGGTCTTCAGCTACATCCTCGGAGACCGCCTTTTCTTTGGCATCGCCACCCACCTTCTGATCGGAGTGAGCGCTGGCTTCCTGGCGCTGGTGGTGATACAGAAGATCATTTTGCCTTACCTGATCATGCCTTTGACCTATGAAACTGGTACAGGCTTTTTTCTCGCGCTGGTTCCCCTGGCACTTTCGATCTTACTGGTCCTGATGCTTTTCCGGAGGGGGACCCAAGTTGGCTCAATCCCGCTGGCATTTTTGGGAGGCGCATTGGCAGCGCTTGCGATCATTGGAGTCACGCGTGGTACGCTTGCCCCGCAGATCCTGAGCACAGTCGGCCGCTTTGCGCCCGAACAACTGATGCATGAGACAGAACCTCAGTGGTCAGCGATCCTTGAAGCGTTGACGATCCTGCTCGGTGTTATCGCGGTACTGTTCGTTTTCCACCATCAAGGGCAGTCTAAAGCTGGCGATGTGGTCAAACCGGTCTTCCTGGAAGGAATTGGAAGCATTGGTCAGATTTTCATCGGGATCACCTTCGGCGCCCTGTTCGTTGGGCTCTTCAGCTCTGCCCTGATTGCACTCATCAATAGCCTCTCAGAGATCATTGATTTCATTACCCTGTGGTTTTAGAGGTAAACGTGCCAAAGACCTATCTCAGCCTCGACATTGGAAAAAACCAGACCCAAGCCTGGCTCTTCATGCAGCGGAATGGCACCTGGGCTTTACAGGGTTCCTCCAGCGTTCCGACGGTGATTGAAGGCGATGGTACTGAGTTTCGCAAGAACATCCAAACGCTTCTAAGCCAGATCGAGCAGTCCCACGAGGTCCGTCTGCTCGATGACCGCGGGCAGATTACAAATATCCGACGCCTGGAAGGCGCACCTGCGTTTATCGGGCTGACGCTTTCAACTGGTAAACCTATTCGTACTGCTGTAATTGGGCTTTCAGAAGCCTACTCCATCGCGCCGTTGCGCCGACTGGTTAGTTTGTTCAATTGCGAGGTGGTACTGGAAGTCAATCTCCAGGATAACCTGAACGCGACAGCCCAACTTGAACGACTTCTCACGAGCGATGTTGAGTTATATGTCATTGGCGGGGGCGCAAACGGCGGGGCTCAAAAAGCACTTAAGGCGGCAATTGAAAACCTGCGCCTGGTTTACCACCTCATCCCCCGGGCAGTTCGACCGCAAATCGTCTACTGCGGCAACCAGGAACTGGCAGAATACGCCCAAAGTGAGATTGAAGCTGGAATCGACATGCACCTGGCGAGCAACATCCAGACCAATCCCGGTGAGGAAGACCCAACGCTCGTCTGGAAGGTCATGCTGAAGGCTTTTGAACGCCTACGGCTTCAGCAGATCGCCGGGTTGGCGGAGGTTGTCAGCGATCTGCATACCCGTGTGATCCCAGGTGATTTTTCAGCTGGCAGAATGGTGCGTTTTTTGGAGCAAAGCAGTGAAAATGGCAAAGGCGTGTTGATGCTGCGCGTAGAAACGGACAGCGTAAGTGTGATTGCCGCTCGGGATCAGAAACTCACCGGCATCAGCCATCGTCTTCAAGTAGATGATGAGTTTTTAGAGAAAGCCAGAGGGTTCTCCAGCCAGCTGACAGACTCAAACAGCTTCGCGACGTACATTTATAACCGCGCGCTTTTCCCGGATTACACACCTGCCACCCTGGAGGATCTGAGCATCGAACAGGCCTGGGCGCGCATCCGCATCCGGGAGGCGCTGAGTGCACTCCAAAAATTGGATCCAGACTTCGGGTATAACCCCAGCCTGGGTTTGATGCGTGCTTACGAACCGATCATCCTTTCGGGGTCTGAGATGCAGCGGGCATTACCGCACCAGGGCTTGATGATCGCGCTGGATAGCATCTTGCCGCATGGGATAACAACAATTTTGCAGGATGAACAGCAACTTTTAACCGCCCTGGGCAGCCTCGCACCTATGGAACCTTTGCTGGCAGTACAGGTGATGGATGAGGAAGTTTTCACCAATCTGGCGACCGTGGTCACGGTGGATACACCGGCTTCCGAAGGGCAGAAGGTACTCCAGATTGAAGTGAATGAAGGCGAACAGATGCCGCGGCTTTACCATAAAATCCAGATGGGCGATCTTAAACGCATAGAAACCCTGGCTAATAGCAAAACTGAACTCTACCTTGCCCCTGAGGACGAGAGCGATGTTGGCATGGGGATACCCGGGCTTGGCGGCTGGGTTGGCGTGATGGATTCAAAGGTGGGGGTTGTGATTGACGCGCGCGGAAGACCGCCGCACTTACCAGTTGATGAAATTGCGCGTGCGGAAGCCCAGCGCAACTGGCTTTGGGAACTGGGAGGATAAACATGCACAAAGTAATTATCCGATCCGGTCAGCCAGTTTACAAGCAAGTCCGCCTTCCACAACCGGGCACTGTTCTGGTGCGCACCGGGCAGGAAGTGAAAGTGGGCGATGTGCTTGCTGAAGCTGTCATTCCCAAAGAATTCCAGGTGTTCGACATCGTCAATCAACTCGGGATCCACCCAAGCCGACTGGACCAGCATCTCAAACGACTCAATGGCGAGGTGGTTCGAAAAGGTGATGTGATTGCTCAAAAGCCAGGGCTGATCACCCGCATTTTCAGAGCTTCCCAGGATGGTCGGATTGTCTCATTGCGTGAAGGGCGAGTGACCCTGGCAATGGGAGAACAGAAACTGCAGGTGACGGCACCGATTGCGGGTACAGTGGTGGAACTGATTCCGGGCTTTGGCGCGGTGATCGGTTTGACGGGCAGCCTTATTCAGGGGGTTTGGAGTAACGGTCTGAACGCCAGCGGCAGTTTTACCCGCTTGGAATTTGACTTTACGGACCCCCAGCAACGGGGCTGCCTGCCTGAGATGAAAGATAAAATCGTTTTTTCGGAAGCCATTATTACCTCTGAGCGATTCCGCTTGCTGCTGGCAAAAAGACCTGCCGGGATTATCCTGCCTTCTCTGGTGCCGGGATTAGTCAAAGAGGCTCTCAATAACCCCACCGCAGTAATGAGCCTGAACGGTTTTGGAGATCAGGAAGCTGACTCTGTCAGCCTTGGTTTGCTGGAAAAGATGCAGGATCAGGAAGTATTTTTACTTTCTGATGGTGCTGGTCAGGCAGCTGAATTGGTTCTTCCAGGCGAGGGCGGGCAAAGTTCGGCGCTTTTTGACGAGGAGGTTACGCTGGGAGTGGGCAGCCTGGTGAGGCTGCTGGGTGAGCCCTACCTCGGGAGCAGCGGGCGGGTCGTGGAGCTGCCTCAAAAGGCGGAACGTTTTGCGAGCGGTCTGACGGCTAAAGTCGCCGTCGTGGAACGCCAGGATGGCTCACTTCTTCGCGTGCCAGTCACAAATCTGCTGCTTTTGGATGTCGCAGCCTAAGGATTGATTATCTCAAGATAGCGGGTGGAAATCCAGCCTATTCCGCCGTCTGGCGCTACCACCTGATCCCAAGTTATCCCCTGATTATTTTCCTGGACTCCCGTGAGCTGAACGATCTCATCGAAGTTTACATACGTCAGGATGTAGGATGAAGTGGACGGACCTTCGCGGATGACCAAACCGTTCGGGGCTGTCACACGCGCTGAAGTGTACGTAGGGACGGTTGCAGTCGGTTCCGGGCTCGGAATGGGTTCCAGGGTGGGGCTGGGGGCGCTCGTGGCTGTGGCAGTCGGAGGGGGTGTTGTCGGAGTTGGAGGCACTGGTGTGGCAGTCTGAACAATGACCATGGTAGGTTCTGGCCTCTGGGCTTGAATAGAAACCTGTTCACGCTGAATGATCTCGATCAAACTAACCGTTGCCATGGCAAATATCAAAACGGCAATGAAAATCCCCATCGATTTACGTGGCGGGAATCCTAACACCCAGGTCGTCAGGAACATGACCAACAGCGCCAGCCCGAGCCTGGTTAGACCAACCATGATCAATGGCAAACTGTTGGCAGCAAAATCCGCTGAAGCAGATTGCCCTGCAGCCATAAACGGCATCAACACCAGGTATCCAATTAGAATGGACGAGAGCCTCGAAAGCACTTCGTGATACGTGAACCAGTAAGCAGTCAACGCGGAGGTAACCACCAGGATGACCCAAAACAGACCGCCTTCAGATATTCCCGAGAAGTCCACTCCGGACAAAAAACGATCAGCTTGAATAGGAACAGCATTGCGAACTATCCAGCCTGCCAGGAAAAACCCTGCCAACGTGATCACCAAACCCAGCAGCGCGTGCCAGAAATGCCTGGCTGAAGGCAGGGCACCAGCGTAAACCAGGCTCAGCAATGGTTTTGCCATCGGAATAGCGATAATACCAGCCAGGAGCACCAGGTTCGATCCAACCAGGTTCCCAATGACCAGGAGCAGCAAACAAATCAGAAGTTGCCAATAGTCCTGCATTTGGGGCAACGCATGGCGCGCGATGTCGCGCAGGAGGTCATCCTTATCGCGGGTGCTGGCGGTTTCGATGTATTTGCGCAGCGAACGCCTTTGCCTGGGCGGAAGAGAATGGAGCCCATCTGGTTTGGTTTCGGTAGTAGGTATGCTCATAGTGCTATCCGGTTTGTATGAAATAACAGCAGTCGTACTTCTGATACAGTTGCACTATCCGTGCCGGCGCTATTGCTCAGGCTACTTCAGAGGACCCAACTTTCCTGGCTGCTTGGGGCAAGCATGGCCACTTTTTACGGATGCGTTAGACAGCTAATTTTCTCATTGCAGCCTTAAGGTAGAATTGGGGCATGTTCAATAAGCGAATTCACCTCCCATTGATCCTGCTCGTTCTTGTTCTCTTGCTTTCTGCCTGCAACAACCAACCCCAGCTTACTGTGACCGTGGCAGTAACCCAACCTCCGACTATTGAAGTCCCAACCGTCAGCGAGCCGACAAATATCCCGACAGCCACTCCCGGGGTATTACTGGATGCGGATATGGTCCTATGGGCACCGGAAAGCGTGGATCCTACCCTTGCTGAGCAGCTTGAAAAAGAACTGAGTGCTTACGCGGATACCAATGGAAACACCCTTGCCCTCACTACTTCTCTGAGTACAGCGCAACTAAGCCCGAACGTGCGGGTGGTGGTGAGCCTGGCTTCACCAAGCGAGGTTGAATCGCTGGCTTCGGTACTGCCGCAGATACAATTCCTGGCGGTGAATGCTCCGGACCTCGTTCCCACTGAGAATTTGAGTCTGGTTATCACAGGTGAACCCAGCCGCGATCAGCTGAGTTTCCTGGCGGGATATACCCTGGCTCTCGGCACTCCGGATTTCCGCGTGGGTGTGTTGAGCCAGGCTGGTACGCCAGAAGGGCAAACCACCCGCGACGCGTTTGTCACTGGTGCTCGTTTCCATTGCGGACTCTGCAACGCTCGCTTTGCGCCCGTGGAATACTATCCTTTCACTGCTGAGGTCAGCGATCCAGCTAACCCTGCCGACTGGCAGGCTGCGGCGGATGCGCTGTTGGCAAAATCCGTTACCAGCATCTTTGTTCAGCCAGAATTAAGCACTCCTGAGCTTATTGCCTATCTGAACAGCAAAAACATTACCCTGATCGGGATCGAGGGTCAGCCCAATCTTGAAAGCATCCAGAAACTCCTCGGCGTGCTTAGCAGTGGGGTCGACCTTGAGCCGGCATTAGGGCGGCTGCTGCTCGGAGAATCCGTTGGGGTGGTCAAAGCAGGCATCGAGTTGAAACAGGTCAACCGCGATTTGTTCTCCGACGGACGGGTAATCCTTTTTGAACGCATTAAGCAGGATTTGCTCGACGGTTACATCAAAACCCTGCCCTGATCGCCAGCCTGGCGCCGCTCGACTGGCAGCGTGCCCAGGTGCATGATCTGAAGCACCAGCTTCATGGATACTGTCGGCAAGGTGCTGGCTTATATGAACCTGGTTGGTTCACCTTACCTGAGGAGTCTATCCGGACATCGGCGACCTGAAAAACGCTGCAGTTCGGTATGGTTCCAATCTTTTACCTGACCTTGAACTCGGACGCGGTCACACCTATGCTGCCCACCTGAATGAAACCATTCCAGGAGTGTACCGAAACGTGGTTTTTGTCACCGGACATACCCAGTACCAGGAGTGTAGTATCCAGGTGCTTTGAGGCATGGGAATTCGCATGTTTACCGGAAAATTCTGGTATGATAGGAAATCTGAGGTTGAATCCAGGCTTATCAACTCCTCTGAATTTTTATGAAATCAAATCGAATTGGCTGTTGCCAGCTTCGCATAATAACAACAAGGGAGATCAACAATGTATTCCAAACAAACCATTTTAAAGAACCTGACAGGTCTGCATGCCCGCCCAGCTTCAGAATTTGTCGCCTGTGCCAAATCTTTTGAGTCGAAGGTGACTATAAGAAGGCTCGACGTCGAAGGTGCCCCCGAAGTCAACGCGAAATCCATCATCAAGATCCTTGCACAGGGTCTTTCGATGAATACGCCCATCGAGATTAGCGCCGATGGCCCAGACGAGCAAGCAGCGGTGGAAAAATTGGTGGAGTTGGTCGATTCCAAGTTTGGTGAAGAATAAAAGCAACGCGTTAGGCAATAAAAAGGAGCGCAGATGAGAATCCTAAAGGGTAATCCAGTTTCCAGGGGAATTGCTCTGGCAAAAGGTTATATTTACAGGGCTTTTAAAGCGGATGTCCACGAGTCATATTTTGAATCCGGACAAGAAGCTGTGATGTACAAGCAATTCACTGACGCTGTCGCTGCGGCTGAAGCTGAGTTGAATGCGATCGTAGCATCTCTATCTGCGGAGTCTCCGGAAAAAGCCAAAATTTTCACCGCGCATATTGAGATCCTGAAGGATGAAGAAGTGGCTGAAGAAGTGAAGGATATGATTTTTTCAAGCAGGGCGATGCCAGACTATGCCGTAGATATGGTCTTCACTGAGTTTGCCCTTTTGCTTGAAAAAGCCAAAGATCCACTGATTGCAGCACGCTCTGCTGACTTGCGTGACGTGCGCAACCGGGTTTTACGCATCCTGAAGGGTGAAAAAGAGCAAAATCTGGCCAATTTGCGGGAAAAAGTGGTGGTTGTGGCGCACGACTTGCTTCCAAGTGACACAGCCACGCTCGACCGGGCGCATGTGATGGGCATTATCACAGAAGTTGGTGGAGCCACCTCGCACACCGCTATTCTTGCCCAAAGCTATAAGATCCCAGCAGTGCTTGGTGTGCCGGAAGCAACTGAAATCGTGAAAAATGGAGATATGGTCATTCTGGACGCAATCAAAGGTGAGGTTTTGCTGGAACCTGACCGCACGACGATAGCAGAGTATGAAATCAAGTTGGAAGAATTCCTCAAGAGTGAGAAACAGTCCGCAGAATTTCTGAATCGCATACCGCTGGTTGCCAGCGGCGAACGTTTCAGTGTTGGTCTGAACATTGGTACGACCGAACCCGACGAGGGTTTTAAGTACGTGGATTTTGTTGGGCTTTTCCGCACCGAATTTGTTTACATGGAAAGCGAGCACATGCCCACGGAAGATGAACAGTTTGCCGCATACAGGAAAGTCCTTGCCAACGCGAAGGGCATCCCCGTGACTCTGCGAACACTCGATATCGGCGGCGACAAATCTTTGCGCTATCTGGCTCTTCCGAAAGAAGATAATCCCTTCCTGGGTAACCGCGCGCTGCGGCTTTGCCTGGATATGCCCGAAATGTTCAAAACACAGCTGCGCGCAGCACTGCGGGCATCCGCTTTTGGTCCCATGCAGATCATGTTCCCGATGGTGGGCACAATGGATGACATTCGAGCAGGAAATGCGGCAGTCGAGGAAGCAAAGGCGGAATTGCGGGCTGAAGGCATTCCCTTCGACGAGAAAATCAATATAGGAATTATGATCGAGATCCCATCGATTGCGATGATTGCAGACATGGCTGCAAAGGAAACCGACTTTGCCAGCGTTGGGACGAATGATCTGACCCAATACTTGCACGCGGTCGACCGTATGAATCCAAAGCTTACCAACTACTACCAGAGCTCTTCTCCAGCCATGTTCCGCATCCTCGGCAGGATTTTCAAGGAGTATAACGAGGCTGGAAAACCGATCTCTGTGTGTGGTGAATTGGCGGGTGATCCGCTTGCGGCCATTGTCCTGTTTGGGCTTGGTCTGCGCAAGTTCAGTATGAATGCTTCTAATATTGCCCATGTCAAACGCACGCTCTCGCTCTTTACGCTTGCTGAGACGGAGCAGATTGCCAAGAAGGTCCAAAACTTAAGCACTGAAGCTGAAGTGATTACCTACCTCAAGGCTGAAGTGGAAAAACGAAGCTAAGTGATCTTGGTTGAATGACAAAAGGCCGCAAATTAGCGGCCTTTTATCTATCTGATGAGTAAAGCTGCAGGATTCGCAATAAATTTATACCGAGCAGGATTGGTTATGTCTGAGGCCGGGATTTACGACCAAAGAATTCAGTGCGAATACCGAGCAGAATCAAGACCATCGAGAGTGGAAAACTCACCAGCATGATCAAATCTGGTCGTTGGTGAACTTGCTTGAGCATTTCCTCTTCGCTGATCACTTTTAGGTTGAACTTCTGATCGATTTCCTCATGCTTCTCGATAAGCAATCTATCTTGCTCGATCGGATAATTAATGATGCCGCTTAATTCCCCTTCAATCTGGGTGCCAACCTGCAGGAAAGCTGGCAGATTGGTTGTAAAAGAAATGACAATCTGGCGCATCTCTCGGTTTGCAGGGAGTGACTCTTCCTGTAAGCCGGAAGAAGTAAATTCTTTAACTTCTAGCAATAACGTCTGATTTCCAGATTCACGCATTGTGAGAACTAGGTTTTCTCCTGTGAACGCTCCGCCTATAGAGCGATTACCTATAAACTGGAAATTTAGTTTATGACCAGCAGAACCGACCAGTAACTTCGGTTCTACCTGGTAAAGAGAAACTAGCTGCAAATAACTATCGATCAATTCGTATTCGGTCTTCTCGGTTACGCTGGAGACCGCTGTCAATCCGACGATAAAGATCAGAATTCCTATTCCAATAAATAGTAGGGGGGTGCTTGACTTTTGGAAAAAATTCATTGAAATGTCCTTGCATAGTGAATTCTCCCTGATTATAATATGCAATGATACAGACACTTAGTTCAGACATATCCGATAATTTACTAAGATTCCTCAGGAAGAAGAAATGTTATTAACAGATCTACTCAGACCGAACCTTATTGCAGTAAATGTTCATGTCAGGGATTGGCAAGAAGCAGTGCGCGAGGCTGGACGTTTACTCGTTGAAGATGGAGCGGTAGAACCGCGTTTTGTAGATGCAATGATCGAAGTGGTCAAAGAGTTTGGTCCTTATATTGTTTTAGCTCCTGGTTTTGCAATGCCTCATGCCAAAGCCGAAGCCGGATGTATTAAATCCAGTTTGTCTTTAATTACACTGGCCGAACCTGTCGAGTTTGGAAATCCTGAAAATGACCCGGTCTATGTGGTAGCTGCTCTTGCAGCTGTGGATCATGGCTCACATATTGAGGCTTTAAGCCAACTTGCGGATGTCTTGGCTAACGATTCTGTAGTTGATGAATGGGCAAAAGCCAAGAGTACTGACGAAATTCTAAAGATTGTAGAATTTTATTCATAATAGATGTTATGAACTATTAAAAAGGAGCAGGAAATGATCAAAATTTTTACCGTATGTCCTCAGGGATTGGGAAGCAGCCTGATCGCGAAAATCAATGTTCAAAAAGCTCTTGAAAAATTGGGCGTTGAAGGTGAAGTCGAAACCGCTGGTGTAACTTCGATCACTGGTCAGGTTTTTGATCTGATAGTTACTATTCCGGAAATGAGCGATTCACTTGAACGATACAAGGACAAGCTTGTTTTTGTCACGAACTTTTTCAAGCGTGATGAAATTGCCGACACACTAGAGAAGAAATTCCGTGAAATGGGTTTGATCGAGTAATTATCCTTGTTATTATGCTTTGTCATGCATAAATGAAACTACTCAACATTGCAGAAAGGAGGGAATAACGGGGAAGGTAACAATTATTTGGCAGGTATAGTTTTTCTTCGTAACAATTAAACAATACATTCTACAGGAGGTTTTACCATGCAGGTCATTCTTGACATCCTTAATTTTATTGCCACGCAAATTCTCTCTAGCTACAGCATTATCTTAGGCTTGGTTGCCCTTGTTGGTCTTTTGCTACAAAAGAAACCCGCTACCACAGTTATCAGCGGTGTTATCAAGACAGTGGTTGGTGTAATGATCATCAGTGCCGGCGCTGGTGTTTTGGTTGGGGGTATTAACCCACTGACCAATATCATTAACCATGTTCTTGGTGTTCAAGGCGTCTTACCAACCAACGAAGCTGCACTGCCATTTGCGCTGGAAAAATTTGGCCAAATCGGATCTTTGGTGATGGTTGGTGGCTTTTTGCTCAACCTGCTTCTCGCTCGCCTGAGTAAGTATAAGTTCATATATCTTACTGGTCATATCATGCTCTACGTCTCCTTGTTTGTGGTTATCGTCTTGAATGCGACCATTGGCTTGGAAGGGTGGGCTCTCTGGGCTGTAGGCTCAATCGTCATGGGACTTTATTTCACCCTCATGCCTGCCCTCAACTACCCAGGCACTAAAGCTGTCACCGGTGGCGAAAAATTCTCAGTTGGTCATACTGGCGATTTCTCTTACTGGTTCTCTTATGAAGTTGGCAAATTATTCAAGAAGAATACCCGCTCTGCCGAAGAATTCCAGCTGCCCAAGAGTTTGAGCTTCTTCCGCGACACCACCTCCAGCCTTGCGCTGACCTTGTTGCCCATCTTCCTGATTCTCGTACTGGTTTCCTGGAATTATGTGGCAGCAGAGGTTTCTGGTGGTACGAATCCCATTATGTTCGCGATTATTAGCTCACTGACTTTTGCCGCAGGTATGGCAATTGTATTGTCTGGCGTCCGCATGATGTTAGGTGAGATCATTCCCGCGTTCGCTGGTATCTCTGAAAAGCTGGTTCCGGGTGCAGTACCTGCATTTGACTGCCCGGTCGTTTTCCCCTATGCTCCAACCTCTCTGCTGTTTGGATTCATTTCCATGTTCGTTGGTATGGTCATCGCAACGATCCTGCAGGTTGTTTTCAAAAGCCCCTACGTTATCTTGCCTGGTGTCGTTCCAGCATTCTTCGCTGGCGGTACATCTGGCATTTTTGGTAACGCCAAGGGTGGTTGGAAGGGAGCAATTGTTGGACCATTCATCATGGGTATTGTGATGCAAGTTGGCACCGCTCTGTTGATTCCTTTCACTGGTGAACTGTTCGACAAGGGTGCAACGTTCGGCGATCCTTTCTATGCAACTGTCGGCCTGGCTTTTGCTAAAGCAGGCGATCTGATTGGAAAAGGTGGTGTTTTGGGTTACATTGTCCTGGCTGCTTTAATTCTTCTGGCCATTTTGGTTTTTGTGATGGGAAAGAATTACAAACAGCTGGATGAACCGGTTGAACAAACCGAAGCCTAATCAATACCAACATATCAACAAAGTCAAAGTGGCCGTTTGTAAACCAAACGGTCACTTTTTCAAGACCAAGGCGATATACTAGATTACAAAACCTAAAGGGGTGCTGGCTCTGTCAGTGTCCCATTTTTTACGATTGACGAGGAATAATATGAAAGCAAACACTCCATTCCAAGAGGAAGCGATCAACGCAATTCGTTTCCTTGCTGCAGACGCAGTGCAGAAAGCTGGTTCAGGTCATGCCGGGCAACCGATGGGTGCAGCGGCTATTGCCTACACACTCTTCACCAAACATCTGAAATTCAACCCAGCCAACCCGAAATGGGTAGATCGGGATCGTTTCATCCTCTCAGCTGGTCATGGATCAATGCTATTGTACAGTCTTTTCTACCTGACTGGCTACGAAGAAATGACCTTAGATCAACTCAAGGAATTCCGAAGACCCAATAGTTTAACGCCCGGTCATCCAGAATATGGGCATACAGCGGGTGTGGAGACGACTACCGGTCCATTAGGGCAAGGATTGGCTGTTGCAGTCGGAATGGCAATAGCTGAAGCTCACCTTGCAGCTGTTTACAACACCGAAGACAACAAAATTGTTAACCATTACACTTACGTGATCGCTGGTGATGGCGATCTGATGGAGGGGGTCGCCTCTGAGGCCTCCTCATTGGCTGGGCACCTGGCTTTAAGTAAGTTGATTTGCTTCTATGATGATAATCGAGTGACCATTGATGGCGCCACGGATATTACATTTACCGAGGATCGTGCCAAACGTTATGAGGCCTATGGCTGGCAGGTCTTGCGAGTTGAGGATGGAAACAATGTGGATGAGATTGACCAAGCTATACTCAAAGCTAAAGCTGATCCTCGTCCTTCGATGATTATCTGCCGCACTGTGCTTGGGTATGGCTACCCGACTTGGAGTGGTCTTTCAATTGCACACTCTGGCATTCCGAGTGATGAAGAATTGGCTGGGGCGAAGAAAGCACTTGGTTATCCAACAGAACCAAAGTTTTATGTCAGTGATGAAGTGCTTGCCCACTATCGTCATGCCCTTGAAAGTGGAAAGGATGCCGAATGCGAATGGCAAGCGTGCTTCGAAGCCTATTCTGCTGAAAAACCAGAACTGGCAAGGCAATTCAAGCGGATCATGGAAGGTGAATTTCCAAAAGACTGGCGAGCTGCCTTACCAAAATTTGAACCAAGTACGAAAGGTATGGCCACTCGAACTGCCTCTCACAAGATAATTAACTCGTTGGCTGGCGTTTTCCCGGAGCTTGTGGGTGGTTCTGCTGACTTGAGCGGTTCCAACTCAACTACGATCGAAAACACACAAGTTTTTCAGAAAGACAGCTACCAGGGACGTAATATCGCTTATGGCGTCCGCGAGCATGCTATGGGAGCGATCAATAACGGTTTGAATCAACACGGCGGACTTATCGCTTTTGCAGCCACTTTCCTCGTTTTTTCTGATTATCTGCGTCCAGCGATCCGTCTATCAGCTCTCTCAGACACGGGCAGTATCTGGATTTTCTCTCATGACAGTTTTTGCTTGGGACAAGATGGCCCGACCCATCAGCCTATTGAGCATCTCAGCAGTTTTCGCGCGATGCCAAACTTGGTAACATTGCGCCCGGCAGATGCCAATGAAACCGCGATCGCTTGGAAGATTGCGATCGAACGACGGCATGCACCCACACTCATAGCATTGACACGACAGTCTGTGCCTATTTTTGACCGTAAGAAATTTGCTAGCGCTGATGCGACAGAAAAGGGTGCTTATGTGATGGCAGATTTGGGACCTGGACCTGTTCGTTTGGTTTTGATGGCAACAGGTTCGGAAGTCGAACTTATTGTCAGAGCTGCAGAAATATTGGCAATAGAAGGTTTCGGCGTACGTGTGATCTCCATGCCCAGTTGGGAGTTGTTTGAAGCACAACCGGAAACCTACCAGAATGAAGTGATGATGCCTGAAATCAAGGCACGCCTTGCTGTTGAAGCCGCGACCAGCCTGGGATGGCATAAATGGGTGGGGTCAGGAGGCAAGATGATCACAATTGATCGGTTTGGTGCCAGCGCGCCCAATGATTTCTTGTTCAAAGAATTTGGTTTCAATGTAGAAAACATATTGCAGAAATGCCACGAATTACTAACCGAGTAAGTAGTTGCAAAAGTTGCACAAAATTTTCAGAGTAGTATTTTTACGACCTGTTTCATAGTGCCTTGAGGGGCTGGTTAGAGAACTGGGCTTATAGCCTCTTTGCAAACCACCCGCTTAGCGGGTGGTTGTGATTCCTTTGGAGAAAGCAGGTGTCCGAAAATTTCAGTCCCTTTCGCCCGTTTCCACGTAGTGGGTCAGCTCGCCGATGCTGAGATCTTTAACACCCAGCTTTTCTATGGTCCTCCCCTTGCGCCAATAATCAGTATTATGAAGGATACATCCCAGTCTGATAATGCTTTCGATGCAGTTGACCGAGACGCCGTAACGCTCGCCAAACGAGGCGATCGGTACCAGGCTCATGGGCACTTCTTCAAAGATATAGCGGTGGTTAAGTGTGGGGGGTGCCTTGATGCCGTAATATCCGGTCTGGTTATGCATGGCTTCATACAGGTTTTCCCCAGTAGCGTTGTATGCCAGCTCGAGCCATTCCATCCCCGTGCGCGCCCGTAAACCCAATGCTGACGCAACTGTGACCCTCTCCCGGTCGATTACCTCAAGCACCTTAGCAACCGAGGGCGTGACGCCGTCCACGTAAAATTCAAAATTGCCATGAGTGGCTTCGATCCAACCTGCGTTAAGCATGGCAAGCGCGGGATGGAAGACCGCTCCCATATTGTTTAAGCCGGTCATCAAAACATTTCCGCCATTTATAAACTGTGGGAAAGCGGTGTGAATGGCTTCCAGCACCTCTTTTGTGCGGTTTGCGGGCAGCGCGGCCAGGGGTACAGATTCCTTGATGCGGAAAATGCGCGCGAGGCTGGGTCCTTCCGATCTGCTGGCAAAAATGAAAGTCTCAGCCTCAGAGATGATGGGTTTGGTGGCGCAGCCATTTTGCCGAAGTGTCTCCGCGAATTCCAACGCGCCACCTGTCCGTCCTGGATGCAGGATGACGATATGGTCATCGCGCAGGTAAGGCGAGGCAGCGGCGGCGATATCCCTGTGCGCTGTGGAGGGGGTGACTACCATGATAACTTGCGATGCTGCCAACAAGTCTTCAATGTTGTCTGTCACCATTTCCAGTTTTCCAAAGCCCTCCAAGCCGCCGGGATTTATCAGGTCTATGCCCTGCTGTTCCGCGATGACCTCCACGTTTGAAAAGGTACGGTTATAAAGCAGCACTTTCTTTCCCAATAAAGCCAGGTAAGCAGCCATGGCTTTTCCACCGTTACCAGCCCCAATTACACCAAATACATATTCTTTACTCATCGATGCTCCTTATAGATAGTTTTGCAGCCGTGTCTGCTCGTCGATAATTTTCCCGTTTTCATCCACAGTCTCACAGGCTCCGTCCAGTACACGGGTGCGGACAGCGCCTGGGGCGAAGGGATTATTTTTAAGTTGAGGTGCGTCCAGGATGCCCACGCGCACTGCTTCGGTGAGTGTGTGTGGGTCTGTCAGGGCAGCGTCGCTGCCATCGCCCAAATTGCGAATCGCCTGGAGAGTGATTTTTACCTCGGCGACCAGGTAGTCTTTCCTTTTGAGAATTTTTGGATCGCAGAGCATGTCTGGCTGCCCTCTCAAGGCGTTTTCGATAGCCTGTCGTGCCATGCGGCTGGCAGCAATGACATCATCTGCGGTGGCGGCATGATCCGCTTCCGTGTGCCCAACTATGTGAACGATGTGCGGTTTGAGTGCCATTTGGACGTAAATGCTCGCAGCGAGGTGCGCTCGGGCGGCATTGTCATCCAACGGATAACTGAGCAAACCAGTTCTGGTTTGCCGCCAAATATGGAATGTCTCATCTTCCAGCGGCTTGATTAATTCAAGAATCGCCAGCATCCTGGCAAGGTCCATCGCGTCAGAAAGCTCGGCAGGACTGTTGAACATCATCTGCGCGATATAGTCCCATACACCCATCCTCTTAGCATTGAGCGCGGAAAGATACCCGGAGGTCACATAAACCACGTCGGACGCGTCGCGCATGCCCCAATGGTGAGGTTCGTTCAGTTCCACCGGGATTCCCCGGCTGCCGTACCATGCCATCACCTCTTGGTGCTCCCGGATGGACTCCTGCAGGGGGATCGGACCGCGTCCGTCCATCTGGTTGAACCAAAATAGGGGAATGGCGCACCAGGCGATGTTGATGGTCTCAACATACATCTCGGCAAGGCGGATAAAGTCATCCGTACCGGAGTAAGTTCGCATGAGAGGGAAGTTCCCACGGCGAGAGGCAGCAAAAAGGTCCCGGTAATCCTGCTCAGAACGAACCGGAACGCCGCCCGCGCCTTTCGCGCGAGGGTTCTGGCGTTCGGGATGGAAGAAATTCTCCTGGGCATCCTGGTCTATCCCCAGGGAAATCACATCCAGGGCTTTCGCTTCGGCAATCTTCGCGATCCCGTCCAGGCTGGCTTCCATGGTTGGCAAACCAAAGTGGTGTCGTAATAGTGGGTAAGGAGTTTTCCACGCGATCCGGCTAATGAGATCCTGGGGATAATTCAGGGTGTCGTTATCCGCGCGAGTTTCGCCGCGCAGGAAAGCCAAAACTTCGTCCACCGGCTGGCTGCCATCAAAGAACTTCTCAAAAAATCCCCCCAGGGTTTGGGCGCGCTGGGCTACTGGCGGGGTGCCGCCAAAGACAAAGCGGATGCCGGATTCGTGCAACTCAGATGCTGCTTCCGCGAATTCACCCAACAGGCGCTCGCCTGTTTCGGGCGTCAAACGGTAAGATACGCCGACCAAGTCGGCATTTTCCTCTTTTATTGCCTGCACAAAACGCTCAACTGAAACTGCCGGACCCAAAAACACGGTCCGCCAGCCTGCAATTTCTGCAAGGCGTAAAAAATTGGTTACGCCGGCGACGTGCACGCATTCCCCCAAGGCCCCCGCAACGACAGTTTTCATAACAACCTCCTGTGGTTGAACCGGATAAGAGTCCGTTGCTGCGCTATCTCTCTTTTGTCTTGATTTATTCCGATCCGAAAATACCAATCCCAAAACTGGGAGAATAAAGAGAGTGTCGGTTATCTAAAAATTTATCTGATTTATTTTATCCCGTTTTCCATTTCTTGGTTTTGGGCTTGGACAAACCCCGGTTGTTGTGCGAATTCACGCTGGTTGAGAACAAGCTGGGGGGTTAAGAAAACACGCCAGTTCCAAAGGAGCCGGCGTGTTAGCGGTTGAGAAGGGGATTTTGTTAGACGACGATATTGACCAATCTGCCCGGCACCACAATCACCTTACGGATCTGGCGGCCTTCCAGGATTTGCTGGACGGTTTCGCTTGCCAGGGCGAGTTGTTTTGCGTCTTCATCGCTGATGCTTGGTTCAACCAGGATGCGGTCGCGTAGTTTGCCGTTGACCTGGACGATCAGGGTGATCATCTCGTCTTTGGCGGCTTCCTCGTCCACCTGCGGCCAGGGTTGGGTATGGATCGAATAGGGCTTGCCCAGGCGCTGCCATAATTCTTCAGCGATGTGCGGGCAGACCGGTGCCAGCATGCGCAGGTAGAGATCTGCGGCTTCATTCCATTCTTCTGTGCCAAACGCTCCAGCATTTTTTGCGCGACCCATTTCGTTGAGCAGTTCCATCAAGCTGGAGACGATGGTGTTGAACTCGAAATTTTCAAAGTCATAGGTCACCCGCTTGAGAGTCTGGTGCGTCTTACGGCGCAGGGCACGTAAAACCTCCGAGTCGGCCGTTCCCGCAGCGGGCTCGAGCAGCATGTACCAGACCCGCCGCAGCCAGCGGCTGTTGCCTTCAATACCAGTGCTGGACCAAGGTCCCCCCAGTTCCCAGCGGCAGAAGAAAATGAGGTACGCCCGCACCGTATCGGCGCCATAACGCGCAACCAGATCGTCCGGGTTGATCACGTTTCCGCGGCTCTTACTCATTTTTTCGCCGTCCTCGCCCAACACCATCCCCTGGTTGCGTAGCTGCAGCATGGGTTCATCGCCCTTGGTGATGCCGCAATCGCGGGCGGCTTTATGGAAGAAGCGGGTGTAGATCAGGTGCATAGTGGCGTGCTCGGAGCCGCCGGTGTAGGTGTCCACCGGCATCCAGTAGTTGTACTGGGCAGGGTCAAAAGGACCCTCAGCGTAATCCGGGCTGAGATAGCGCAGGTGATACCAGCTGGAGCACATGAAGGTGTCCATGGTGTCGGTTTCGCGCTCGGCATCGCCGCCGCAAATCGGGCAGGTGGTGAAGCGCCAGGTGGGGTGCAGCTTGAGCGGGCTTTCGCCCGTGGGCAGCCATTCCACGTCATCTGGCAGCAGTACTGGCAGCTGATCCTCTGGAACAGGCACAGTGCCGCATGTGGGGCAGTAAATCATAGGAATTGGGGCGCCCCAGTAGCGCTGGCGGCTGATGAGCCAGTCGTGCAGGCGGTAGCTGGTGGTGCGAAAGCCAAATCCATTTTCCTCAGCATAATGAATTGCTGCAGCCATGGATTCCGATTCAGGGGTGCCGGTGAGTGGCCCGGAATTGACCATTGAGCCGTGGGCTTCAACCGCGCCGGTCATTTCTTCGGGGTCGATTAGTTGATCTCCCTCCGGCTGGATCACGACCTTGATGGGCAGGTTGAACTGGCGCGCGAACTCAAAATCACGCTGGTCATGGGCAGGCACTGCCATGACAGCGCCTGTGCCGTAGCCCATCAGCACGTAATCTGCAATCCAGATCGGGATGTGCTGACCGGAGGCGGGGTTGATGGCATAGCCGCCAGTGAAAACGCCCGTTTTCTCGCGGGTAACGGATTCACGCTGGATGTCTGATTGGCGCTTGGCTTGCTCTTGGTAAGCGCGCACCTCCTCCAATTGGGCTGGCGTTGTCACTTTTTCCACCAGCGGATGCTCGGGGGAGAGCACCATGAAAGTCACGCCCCAAAGCGTGTCGGGACGGGTGGTGAACACCTCAATTGGGTCGCCAGCCTCAGTTTTGAAGGTAATGGAAGCACCTTCGGACTTCCCGATCCACTTTTGCTGCAGGGTTTTGATCAGTTCCGGCCAGTCGAGGCCTTCGTAGTTGAGCAGCTCCTCGGCATACGCGGAGGTCTTGAAAAACCACTGTTTGAGGTCTTTGCGAATCACTGGTGTGCCGCAGCGTTCGCAATGACGATCATCGCCAAGAACCTGCTCGCGCGCCAGGGTCGTGTTGCAGTTGGGGCAGAAATCGACGGGAGACATCTTCTGGTATGCCAGCCCATGTTTATAAAACTGCTCAAAGAACCACTGCGTCCAACGGTAATATTTCGGGTCAGAAGAAATGATTTCAGCCCGCCAGTCAAAGGAATTACCCATGGAGCGGAGCTGCCCGCGCATACGTTCAATATTGGCATAGGTCCACTGTTTGGGGTGGATGTTGTGTTTGATGGCGGCGTTTTCAGCTGGCAGACCGAAGGCATCAAAACCTATCGGGAAGAAGACGTTATAGCCCTGCATGCGCTTGAAGCGGGCACGGGCATCAGGAGGCGTCATGGCATACCAGTGACCAATGTGAAGGTCGCCGGAGGGATAGGGCAGCATGGTGAGGGCGTAGAACTTGGTTTTGTTCGGATCGCGCTCAGGCTGGTAGAGCTTATCAGCCTCCCAGCGTGCCTGCCACTTGGGCTCGATTTCTTCGGGTCGGTAAGTTGGTATTGCGGTTGGGTCCATCATGTTTAGCTCCTGTTCTTAGCTGTTTCTTGTTATTCATTCCCGTGAAAATTCATTTGGGCGAAGACGAAACAGACTGTGGTTAAATAAAAAATCCCTGCGTGCAGGGACGAAATTGCTTTCGCGGTACCACCCTGCTTCCCATCACGAGGATGAGCAGCTCATGGAGGCTATAACGGGTCTGACCGTCTGCGGCTAAAGGGCATCACCGCAGCCACGCTCCGTGGGGAGGGGCAGTTGAGTGGGGTCTGACGCGCTCCGCGGGCGCTTGCAGCCTTTCAGCCAGGCGGCTGCTCTCTGGCGGATAACCGATGCTCTGCCATCGTGTTTGTGATGGGAGTATATCACATTTCAGATGGCAAAATGGCAGGCATTTTTGACACAGGCATTTTTGACAGCAGGCATTTTTGACACAGGCATTTTTGACAGCAGGCATTTTTGACACAAGCCTTTTTGGCAACCTTTTTTTGGTAAGCTTTTTTGGTAGTGGTAGGCCCTTGGGAACCACCCTGTCGAGGGCCGTGCCTGCCAATGGTATCGATTCAATTTGATATCCGATTGGCAGCGGGAGTAAACATCGGCGGGAGTAAACCCCCACCGTACGAGTTGGACCCACCGTACGGATGGGCCTTGGTCCATCCGCATTAGTTTTCTTGATTGAGATCGTTTCGCGTAGGGGCAGGCCTCTGTGCCTGCCCGTACGATCAAAATAAATGTAGACCGGATTGAAAAACGCAATCCGGCTTTTGTACCTGGGTAACCACGGGGGGTTACCCCTACATCTTGTGTTTGAGGGAAAGGTGGCTTTCGTAGGGGCAGACCCCTGTGTCTGCCCCTAACTTGTAAATAATAACCTCGGATAATGTGTAAACAATCATACTTGTCTAAACAGCAGTGCAAAGCCTCCCCATACGGGATGCTGTGCCAGCCTATTGTAACTACGCGATTGGATATCGCGGTGGGAGTAAACCCCCACCGTACGAGTTGGACCCACCGTACGGATGGGCCTTGGTCCATCCGTATCGCCGTTTTCTCAAGAGTCGTGGCAGTATAAGGGATTTTAAGAAATGGCAGGTCGCCTACCGCTACCAAATGATTAGATACCGCGGTGGGAGTAAATCCCCACCGTACGGATGGACCAAGGCCTATCCGCAGCATCATTCTCTCAAGAGCCGTGGCAATGTATGCGATTTTAACAAATGACGGGCATTTTAACCTAGGGGCACGGCCGGCCGTGCCCGCCAAGGGCAGCCACATGAGACCTAACGCTCAAAGACCTCGCATACCCTGGAGACGGACATGATCAATAACCCGGATTGAATAGAACAATAATCAACACCCTGCTGCGCGGGCACAGAGGGCACAATGTCTGGCCTACATTTAACTGTAATAAATTCATGGATTAGTTAGTTGGGGAATAGGGTGTCACAGCACCATCCCGCGCTATAAAAACACCTTCTTCCAGGATGTAGATCCCTTCAGGGCACAGACCGCCTGATATGTTTTGCTGGATTGCAGCCATGATTGATTGAGCATCCATGGAAGCTGTCGGCAGGGTCACCGTGCAGCTTTCTGCCGACGGGAAGGTGGAAGCGTTTTCGGTGATGAGCTTGATTACCGAAGGAATGGCTGCCATACGGGGGAGATGCATCGGATCAAACCCATCAGAGAAAGCGGCTGAGGCAAATGCAGGCGCATATTCATAACCCGCCTCAAAAACCGCGCGGACCGGGTCACCCTCAGGGTCTACGTATGATGTCAGTTGTTGCTTACCTGTATCTGTTGCGGGCAGAACCCCATAAGGCAAAGCAACGTAATTGGAGAGCAGTGAAGCATACTCAGGATGGCCTGCCAGGGCAAGGTACTCACGGAGATTTTGATCGTTCAATGCCAGCTGTGGTTGAATTTGCGCATCCTCAAGCTCATTAAGGTGAGGATGAAGGTACGTATGGTTGTAGGGGTAAACGTGGTGTTCAATCCCCCAGGCGATCGTCTGCGCAAGGGCTTGCTGCCAGCCCTCTGCCAAGTACCACCAGGTTCCCGTGAACAAATTGCCATAGTATTTATCCCCAAAGTTGGCAAACATGGCAATCTCAAAGCCAAAGTCAGGATGCTCCTGTGTAAATCGATAGATAGTTCCGACTGCAGAAAACCCGGATACCTCCCCTTGATCATCAAGAGAAAACTGGTTTGCGAAATAGGCATCGTCGATGGTCAGGATCAAGGGTCGGCGCTCTACGGGGACACGGATATTACCGCTGAGGAGATCGTCCAGGGAGATCAGGGTGTATCCGGAGTCATAAAAAGCCTGCAGGTCGGTCTTCAGGTCGCCAATGTAGCGAACCATACCCGAAGTTTCATCCCAAGAGTTGGGGGTGAAACGGTGGTAATTCAAAATGGGAATGACAGGATCTGCCGCCCAAACGATTGCGTTCACACTCAGCGGTGTGGGCGTTTGGGTCTGGGAGGGGACGAAAGGAGGTGTTGGGGACGGGACCAAAGTTGGAGTTGGAAGGCTTGTGGCGATTTGAGCTGTTGGAGCAGCAGTCGAAACCTGTTCCGATGCTAAAGGCGGTTGGCAGGATGCGAGCGATAAAGCCAGGCTCAGAAGCAGAATTTTTATAAATGAAAAGCGCATAAGCACCTGGAAAAAAGAGGATAACAGAATTTTATCATTGCTAATTCGTTTGCTGAAGGAGGGAAAAATATAAGAATTTCCCCCCTGTTTTTTGAATTCGCAAGTGCTTCTGAAGTATACTAACCTCAAGTATGGAGCTCTCAGATGGGCGAAAAACCAAGCTCGCGCCATCCTCAATGAGACTATCACACGCGTAAATAGGAAGAAATAAAGCATGCACAACATTCGAAAAATTACTGAAGACCTCATCTACATTGGCGCAAATGATCGCCGCATTTCGCGATTTGAAAACCAGCATCCCGTTCCAAACGGAATGTCTTACAACTCGTACCTCCTCCTGGACGAGAAGACAGTTCTGCTCGACACCGTTGATAAGGCGGTCGGAGACCTCTTTTTAGAGAACCTTCATGCGGCGCTGAAGGGTCGTGCGCTGGATTACATGATCATTCAACACATGGAGCCGGATCACTGCGCCTTGATTCCGCGCATCATTGAGCTTTACCCACAAGTAACAGTGGTGGGCAGCCAGAAAACCTTCGGGATGATCCAGCAATTCTTTGGGCTGGACCTGGCAGAACGCGCGATGGTCATGAAAGAAGGCGACACGCTTCAAACAGGCGCGCATACGCTGCGCTTCCTGATGGCGCCGATGGTGCATTGGCCTGAAGTGATGGTCACTTACGATGAAACCAGCAAGTGGCTGTTTTCAGCGGACGCTTTTGGCGCTTTTGGCGCGATCAACGGCAATCTGTATGCAGACGAGTATGATGTGGATTTCGACCTGATGCCCGAGGTCCGGCGTTATTACACCAATATTGTCGGCAAGTATGGGCGCCAGGTGCTGGCACTGCTGGAAAAAATTGCAAAACTCGACATTCAAATGATTCTGTCGCTCCACGGGCCCATCCTGCGGCAGGATATGCATTATTACATCGATAAGTACAGCAAATGGGCGTCTTACACCCCGGAAGAAAAAGGGATCGTGATTGCTTATGGCTCCATCTACGGCAACACGGAAAAAGCCGCTGAGTTGCTGGCAGCCAAGCTGGCGGATCGGGGCGAAAAGAACATCTTGGTCTATGATCTCTCCGCCTGGCACTTTTCGTACATCTTGAGCGATTGCTTCCGGTTTGACCGGCTGGTATTTGCCTCCTCGACCTACAACATGGAAATTTTCCCCCCGATGGAGAATCTGCTGCTGGAACTGAAGGGGCACAACATGCAAAACCGGGCAGTAGCCGTGATTGAAAATGGCACCTGGGCACCGCAGAGCGGCAAGAAAATGCGTCAATTGCTGGCAGAAATGAAAGACATGCGCGTTCTGGAAAGCGAGATCACAATTAAGTCCGCCATGACCCCTGCTGATGACAAAGCCCTCGACGACTTGGTGGAATTGATCATTGCAGCTTAGCATGGTTACTCCCTGCGAGGCGAAAATGCGCACGCCAGACAGGGCGCACTTATGTAATCTCTGTCAATTAAACCTGAAAAGGGTTATCGTAAACATAAGTGAAGAGGGAACATGAGCATCGATGAGATCGTCAAAAATCAGCACAGCTTCTTCATGACAGGAGCAACCAAGTCATTGGAGTTTCGCTTGGCGGCACTGCGTAAATTACAGAAGGCAATGCGCGATTATGAAAAACCAATCTGCGAGGCGCTGCTGAAAGACCTCAATAAACAGCCCTTTGAATCCTACATGGCAGAAATTGGGATGGTGCTGGATGAAGTCCGATTCCACATCCGCCATCTGCCGCGCTGGATGAAGGACAAGCGCGTTCCCACTCCCTTGGTGCAGTTTCACGCCGTCAGTTTCATCTCCCCCGAACCTTACGGTGTAGCGCTGATCATGGCCCCCTGGAATTACCCCATTTTGCTCTGTCTGGATCCGCTGATCGGGGCGATCTCGGCTGGCAATTGCGCAGTGATTAAGCCCAGCGCCTATACTCCAGCAACCAGTCAGGTGATCGCGGATATTGTGAAAACCCTTTACCCTCCGGAATATATCACGGTGGTGCAGGGCGGCAGGCAGGAGAACACAGCCCTGCTCGAACAAAGGTTTGATTACATCTTTTTCACCGGTTCAGCTTCGGTTGGCCAGGTCGTGATGGAAGCAGCCGCAAAACATCTGACCCCGGTTACGCTCGAGTTGGGTGGTAAAAGCCCCGCAATCGTGGATGCCAGCGCGAATCTGAAACTTGCGGCCAAGCGCATCGCCTTCGGAAAGCTGCTCAATGGCGGACAAACCTGCATAGCACCGGATTATGTATTGGTTGAAGCAAGCGTTCGGGATACTCTCGTGCAGAATTTCAAGGAGGTTTTGTACGAGTGGTTTCCGAATGGCGACTACTCAGATCAGGTGCATATCGTCAATGAGCGTCACTATCGGGAGAAAAAGGCACTTCTGGAAGGGCAGACGGTCGCATTTGGGGGTGTTTTTGACGACGAACGCCATACCATGGAACCAACAGTGCTGATCGATGTGGACCCGGAGTCCGCTGTCATGCAGGAAGAGATCTTCGGTCCAATTTTGCCGGTGATCACCTGGACCAGCTTGGACGAGGCGATCGATTTTGTACGTAACCGGCCAAAACCGTTGGCTCTATACTTGTTTACTGGAAAGCGGGCCGTCGAGAAGCGGGTTCTGGATAACTGCTCCTTTGGGGGCGGATGCATCAACGACACCGTCATCCACCTTGCCACCTCGCATATGGGCTTTGGCGGCGTGGGGCATTCGGGCATGGGCAGTTACCACGGAAAACAGAGCTTCGACACTTTCACACATTATCGCAGCATCGTACAAAAATCGACCTGGCTGGATTTACCATTCCGCTATTTTCCATATACGGAAAGAAAGCTCAGGTTAATCCGACGATTTTTGAAGTAAACTATGGAATCTGCTTATGATGAGGCTTGATCGTAAGGCAGAATTTTTGATATGCTGACCGTTGTCAACATGGATGTAATTTTTCTGGAGGAAAGATGCAATTGAGAAAACAGCTAACAAAACTTGCTGTGTTAATCTTACTGTCATTTACTTTTTCAAGCTGCCTGCCTACATCAGACTCTCAGCCCGAAGAGGTGGTAAGCCAGGCAACCAGGTCAGCTGCAGCTACTGCGCAAGCGCAAATGAACTTGCTGCAAATTGAGGCGTTCGAACTGGAAAGGGAACTGGACGAGAATTCTTCGGAGCATTATGTCGGCATTAGTACCGAAAGTTACCCAGGTTTGAAAGTGGTCGTTTACCTGACTGGAGCGGACAAAGCTGACCTGGAGCCTTTTGTGGAGGATCCGAGCTTATTTGAGGTTATTGAAGTAAGAGAGGAAGCGATCTCCCGTCAGTCTTTACGAGCAATGCGCGAATTATTTAAGGCAGAGATGGATAAAGCTGGCGTGACCTATACAACAGGGATCAAAATGGAACCTGCACGTTTGCAGGTTTATGTTTACGACATTTCCGAAGCACAAGAAAAGTTGAAAGCTGCCGGCGTTTCCATTCCCGAGCATGTCGAATTTGTTCAGATGGAAAATTTGCCTGAAGGCGGCTGAGACACATAGATCACACTCTGCCGGAGGCAGAGTAAGCAGAAACAAGCCACGCTGGTGATAAACCTCGAAGTTGATCAAAAAACAGCCTTGCGGCTGCTTTAGTGGATCCAGAGAGATTCGAACTGTGCGCAGCCTTCTGGCTCCAGCCAGAACCGACCTTCTCAATCGTCAGTTAAGCAAAAACAGCCTTGCGGCTGCTTTAGTGGACCCAGAGAGATTCGAACTGTGCGCAGCCTTCTGGCGCCAGCCAGAACCGACCTTCTCAATCGTCAGTTAAGCAAAAGCAGCCTTGCGGCTGCTTTAGTGGACCCAGAGAGATTCGAACTCTCGACCTTCTCAATGCCATTGAGACGCGCTCCCAACTGCGCTATGGGCCCTTGTTTACTCTTTTTCTTTTGTTTACCATTGCGCTCCCAATTCTCCCCGTGAAGGGGACTTCGTGCGCTATGGGCCTTTATCCTCGAATGGACCTGGAGGGATTCGAACCCTCGACCTCTTCAGTGCGATTGAAGCGCGCTCCCAACTGCGCTACAGGCCCGTACTCCATCCAGATTTCAAGATTCAGTATTCTAACGGTTTGAACCGGTAATGTCAAGCATTTTTTGTTTCTCCCTTTTTGGTTCTCCTACCAAATCTTCGTTGGGCAGAACTGAAGAAAAAAAAGCCAGCCCTGTTCAGGCTGGCTTTTGGCTAATTCGAATGGGATCAAGCGCCGGTGTTGGTTACAGACGTGGTTTTCTTCTTCTCTTCTTTCACTTTACGCTTTTCTTTGATGGACAGTTTGGGTTTCTTGCGATCTTCTCTTCCAGCTTTATCTTTACTTGCCATGATGGACCTCCGTTCAAGATTGAGATTGCCTTTTTATTATAACCGATTAACGAGAAGTAAATTTTTGACATTTGATTGGTTTCTTATGTGAGATGATTGAGCACTTCAAGCAGCCCCGCTGGGCTGCTTTGGCTTAGCGGACCCCGGGCACGCCATAATTCATTGCGTTGATGGTCGATCAACAGGGCAAAAAATTGATCTTCATCCCTTCATAACAGCATGGTGCTGAAATCATCCTTATCAAAATAAAGAGTGATCGTTCGTTCCCGCGTGCATGGCTCTTATTCAGGGGCAAGTCGCGCCTTATTCACAAGATGGCTGTGTTCATACTCTCAACCTTTGCCCCTTTCTCTTTCGACTCGATTATCGCTTCATTTCCGTTTGCTGGAATGTCTCTTAGTATCTGCGCCTGCCAGGTAAGAGAATAAAAAAAACAGCAGCTAATTGCTGCTGTTTTTTGACCATCAATAACCAGCGCAGGATCCTGCGCTGGTTATTATCCGGTGTTATGCTTCATTCATGTTGGTTGCGCCCAAGTAAATGGCAACTGCGCCGATCACAATCACTGCGATGGTGTGCCAGACGGGTACAGTTACCATATTGAACAGACCGAGCACGTCCAACAAACCCATGGCTGCCAGCAGGATGCCGATAACCAACAGCGCGGTCTTGGTTTTGCCTGTTTTTTGCAGGGAAACCCAAAGACCAACCAAACCAACAACGATCTTGGCAGCAGCGTGCCAGGCGGGTTCGGTGCCCATATTGATGCTGGGGATGAGCGCCATAATGCCCATCAGGATGATAATGATACTAATTACAAGCAATACTCTTTTTTTCATAATAGTCTCCTTTTTATGATAAGGGGGTTTGGAATTTAAACCCCTCAATTATGTAATAATTATAGCACGGTTTTTTTGTGTCAATTGCTCTGAAAATATTAATGTATGGGAGTCAACAAAAAAATCTGACACGTAATCGAAAACTTAAGATATAACGTCAATCCTTTATTTCAGGAAACGCATCTCTTTCTTTGCGGGTCAAAAACTTTGGCTCAATTATTACTGTTCGGGGATGCGTCAGCGCGTTTTATCGATTCTGTTTATCAATTCTATTGAAGTACAATAACTGCCAGATTGTGCGAATAGCTTCCTGAGGAGTTAATTCATGTTGAAAATCATTGTTTCGATCAAACAGGTGCGTAAAATAATTTGCGTAAAATAAGTCACAGCAGGGGGGATAGGCTATAATTGACTAAATTTGCCGGGTGATGTGGCAGGTGATAAGATGAGCTGCAGGCGGAGTTCTGGTGGACGAAATCCCTAATCGCACACGCACGCGTTACATGTTGACGCTGATAATTATTATTACGATTCCCTGTTATCTGTTGGGGGTTATCCTTTTGCGCCTTAACCGCGGTCCGCAGCAACCAACTGCCACGCCGACTCTCACCAGCACTGCAACGTTCATCCCCAGCGTGACGCTGACACCTTACCTCACCCGTACTGCCAGCATCACTCCCACAGCCACCAACACGCTCCCTCCAACGGCAACCGGCACGCCCACCCAGACCCCAACCCTTACTGCAACCCCAACAGAGACTCCACTGCCAAGCGACACCCCCATCCCTGTGCCAACGGAAATCCCTACTGAAACACCTGCTGAAACACCAACCGAGAGTTCGGTTGAACCTACGCCTGAACCATGAGAGAGGCTTATGAAACTTGATTTGAAACAACATTTGAAGGAAATGATCTCGGCTCCGGGGCTGAGCGGATATGAAACGCCGATTCGCGAGATTATCCGGACTGCCTGGCAGCCGCTCAGTGATGAGATACGGGTCAATAACCTCGGCAGCCTGCAAGCCATACAGCGCGGCGAAGGCCCTGAACCCCGACCGAGTGTGATGATTGCCGCGCATATGGACGCCATTGGCTTGATGGTGACCGGTATCGATGAGGGCTTTTTGCGCTTTATGCAGGTCGGCGGGGTTGACCCCCGCATCCTGCCCGGGCAGATGGTGACCGTTCATGCGACGAATGCGGAAGTTGCCCGCGATCTGCCAGCTATGGTGGTTATGCCGCCGCCAGCATTGCTGCCAAAAGACGGAAAATCCGGACCCCTGCCACAGAAATATCTGCTGGTTGACACTGGTCTGACCCCGGATGAGGTCAAAGAGCTGGTCCGCGTGGGGGATGTTATCTCCTTCGCGACCGAACCCATGGAGCTTTGCAGTGAGAGCATCAGCGGACACACTCTTGATAATCGCGCCTCCGTAGCAGCAGTGACGGTTGCGCTGGAGATGCTTTCGAAGCGTAAGCATCTTTGGGATGTGATGGCTGTGGCGACCTCGCAGGAAGAGGTCGGTGGAATTGGCGCGATGACGGATGCGGTTGCCATCAAACCAGATTTTGCGATCGTGATTGACGTCACCTTTGCCAAGGCACCCGGAGGCGCGGGAATAGGCAATTTTGAGATGGGCAAGGTGACCCCCCTCACTTGGGGCTCTTGCAATCATCCTGCTCTGCATAAAGCCATGCAAGCAACCGCCGATGAATACGAGATCAACGTGGCTAAGGAACTGGCACCGACCGGTTCGGGCACCGATGCCTGGGATATCCAGGTAGCAGAAGCTGGCATACCCGTTATTGAGCTTGGCATACCGCTGCGCTACATGCACACACCTGTTGAAGTTGTATCACTGAAGGATATTCGCCGAGCGGGAAGGCTGATGGCTGAGTTTATCGCTGGTCTTCCACTCGATTTTATGAAAACCGTGATCTGGGAGTAAAACAAGATGGCAAAACATGACAATTCCACCAAGTTTAATCCCCAAATGGGTGATGCGGAATTAGCTTTGCTGACGCGTCTGTGCAACGCTGTGAGCGTCTCGGGCGATGAGCAGGAAGTCCGCGCGATCGTTACCGAGGAACTGCGCGACTTCGCCGACCTCACCAAGGTGGACGCGATGGGTAATGTGCTGGTGCGGCGTGAAGGCACTGGTGAGAGCCGGGTTAGGGTGATGATCGCTGCTCACATGGACGAAGTCGGCTTCATGATCGTCAAAGATGAGGGCGATGGTGTTTTTGAATTTCGTGTCATCGGCGGGGTCGACCCGCGCCAGTTAGTGGGTAAGCCGGTAACCATCGGTCGGGACCATGTCCCTGGGGTGATCGGTGCCAAAGCAATCCACCTGACTACGCCGGAAGAACGCAAGCAGGTGCTCAAAGTGGACCAGCTGCGCATCGACATTGGACCCGGATCTGACCCGAAGGTCAAAGTGGGCGATAGAGGAACCTTCGCGACAAAACTGGCAGTTTTGGGTCCAAGCATTCGTTCCAAGGCACTGGATAACCGGCTGGGTGTCTTTAACCTCATCCAACTGGTCAAACATGCGCCTGAGAATGTCGACCTGCTGGCCGCGTTCACCGTTCAGGAAGAGCTCGGTCTGCGCGGCGCGAAGATCGCTGCCTTTGCCTTTGATCCGGAAATTGGCATAGCCATGGACTCAACCCCCGCCAACGACCTGCCCCATTATGATGGCTTCGAAAACACCAGCCACAACACCAAGCTTGGGGACGGTCCGGCGATTTACATCATGGATCGCGGCACCATTGGGGACCAGCGACTGATCAAGTGGCTGATTGAGTCGGCTGAGGCGGAGAAAATCCCCTGGCAGTTCCGACAGCCCGGCATGGGGGGAACCGACGCCGGAGAGATCCACAAAACCCGCGCGGGTGTTCCAAGCGTCTCAGTCTCAGTGCCGCAGCGCTATCTTCACTCGGCAGCTGGTCTGATCCGCATTGAAGACGAACTAAATACCTTGAAATTGATCCACTCGGCTTTGATACGCCTTGATAAAAGCATCCTAAATCACCAGGAGAAAAAGTGATGGCAAAGAAAGATAATTCATTATGGACTATTCTACAAACCTTGGTCGAGACACCTGGCCCTTCCGGTTCGGAACACGTGATTCGCGAAAAGATCAAAGCGGAAATCCAGGGGCACACCGATGAGGTCAATACAGATGCGCTTGGGAACCTGATCGCTCGCAAAGGTTCCCTGAAAGAAGGCGGCAGGCGGATCATGATTTCAGCTCACATGGACGAAATCGGATTGATGGTCACACACGTGGATGATAATGGTTTCGCGCGCTTTTTGCCGATCGGTGGCGTTAGCCCCCTGACCTGCCTGGGCGGCAGAGTGCTGTTTATGAACGGCACCCAGGGCGTGATCGGAATGGAACGCTCGGAGAAAGATGAGCACCCGGAGTTGTCGAAGTACTTCATCGACACCGGCGCAACGTCCAAAGCGGACAGCAAAATCGGTGTGGGCGATGTTTGTGGATTTGAGCGTCCATTTCTCGACCTGGGAAAACGCCTGGTCGCGAAATCGATGGATGACCGGGTTGCTGCGGCAATCGTGGTGGAAGCCTTAAAAGAGGTCAAGCCAGGCGTAAATGAACTCTATTTCGTTTTCAGCGTGCAGGAAGAAGTTGGTATTCGTGGCGCAATCACCGCGGCTTATGGCGTGGACCCCGAAATCGGGCTGGCTGTGGACGTGACGCGCACCGGGGACACCCCGATGGGTATCAAGATGGCCGTTGCGCTGGGGAACGGTCCGGCGATCAAGATCCGGGATTCCTCCTTTATTGCAGATCCGCGGGTGGTGAAGTGGATGGTGGATGAAGCCAAAGCGCAAAAGCTGCCTTATCAGATGGAAGTGCTCGAAGCGGGCGGCACAGACGGCATGGGTATCCAGCGCACGCATGCCGGCGTGCCAGCGGGATGCCTTTCGATTCCCTGCCGCTACATCCACAGCCCCTCTGAAATGGTCGACCGGGATGACGTGGAGAACTCGGTCAAACTATTGGTTGGGCTGCTTGGCAAGCCAGTAAGCCTGGGATAACTTCCCTGGCAAGATGCTTTACAATTGCATAGATGACTGATAGTGTGAAAAAGATCAAAATTTGGTTGGTAGTGCTGATCGTCAGCAGCCTGTTAGGGCTGACTGGCTGTGAGTTGCTGCCTGATACCTGGGAACTCCCCTGGAAGCAAGCCTCAAGCGCCACTCCTGGGCAGACCGCGGTTCCACTGCCCACTGGCGTCACTGCAGAAGCCACTGAGGTGGTCGAAGAACAGACGCCCACGCCAGCGCCTCCTCCCGAAAAGCTGATCCTCTGGCTCCCTCCTGAGTTGGATCCCAATGGGGAGACGGCGGCAGCAGCCATCCTTAAAGACCGCCTGAACGAATTTGCCTACCTCAACACAATCGAGATTGAGGTTCGGATAAAAGCAGTCTCGGGCGGTGGTGGGCTTTTGGACGCGCTGCGCACAACGCATGCAGCCGCACCGTCCATATCCCCGGATGTCGTCGCCCTGTCGCGCGAACATCTCCTCCAGGCAGCCCAGGATGAGGTTGTTTTCAAGAATGAGGGTCTGAAGACCGTGATGGGCGATCTGGATTGGTACAACTTTGGCAGAGAGGCGGGTATGGTCCAGGGAGAGGTATTGGCGGTGCCTTTTAAAGGGGTGCCGATGGGCCTGGTGTACAACAGCGTCAGCCAGTTGATCCCCAGCAATGAATGGGCGGACACCAGGCTGAATTATGGTTATTTTGGCTTTGCCGCGGATGATCCAAGGGGAACCTTCTTGTTGCTGCTATATCTGAGCCTGGGGGGGCAAGTGCAGAATGAACAGGGTATGACGATCTTGCAGGAAGAACCACTTATTGCGGCTTTGCAGACCTTGAAAGACGGTCTGAACACGCGTCATTATAGCGACCTGGCAGTCACAATGCAGAATTCCGAACAGGTTTGGGATGCATTCAGCACGGGTGCAATTGATACCGCTTTTCTGCCTGTGGATGTAGTGCTGAAGGGAAGGGAAACGACCCCTGACGCACCAGATCCTGCTTTTACATCGCCAGGTATGACGTTGACGGATGCCTGGGTTTGGGCATTAGGAAGCCAGGAGCCCCAAAGGCAGGAACTTGCAGTGGCCTTGATTGCGCACCTGTCTGACACGCAGTTCCTGGCCAAATGGAGCGAAGCTCTCAAGGCGATCCCAGCCCGACCTTCCGCGCTGGGCAGTTGGGAGGAGACCTCCTTAAAGCCAGCCCTCGAGAAGATGGCGAGTGGCGCAATTCTGTATCCCCCCGATTCGGTCATGAATAACATTGGACCGATTTTGCGTAACGCGACCCTGTTGATTTTGCGGGATAATGCCGATGTGGTGGAAACAGCCAAACAAGCTGTGGAGAGTGTCAAATGAGTGAGGACCAGGGATCCATTAAGTCCAGTGGTTTGTCCATTGCGCTGATTGTGCTTGGCTTTTTGGTGATCAGCCTTCTGGCGCTTGTCGTATTCGTCGACCCGATCACAATCCAGCCTGACCTGACTTTGACCGCAACCCTCGCCACGGGGACACCCCAGCCAACCCCAACCGAGGTAGAACTGCTGCCGTCGCCCGTAGTGAACATAGACGGCATCGCAATCCTTGGTGGAGTGATGGCGCTCTTATTGCTTGCGGCTGTGTATCGGGAAATCCTGATCCACAAGCGGGCAGAGAAAAAGAAATAATTACGGAAAATCATCAGGCGGGCTGAAAACCCGCCTGATCTTTTATGGCTTAAATGATGTAATCCGGGCCGTCAGAATATTCCCAGACGCCATCAGGTTGCAGTTGTATCTGGCTCAGTTGATTACTGTGGATCTCAAGGCGGGATTCCACCTCGGTCAACCGTTTCATTAATTCCTGTAGATTGGTCATGACCGCATCGGGCATCTCGGTGTGGGAAAGGTCTGTTTGATGTTCGTCCACCAGGCGCCTGCGGCGGATCACCTGCCCGGGAACCCCCACCACCACGGACTGTGGAGGCACGTCCTTTACCACGACCGCGTTGGCTCCGATGCGGCTGTGACTGCCAATAGTGATGTCGCCCAGGATCTTCGCGCCTGCTCCAACGACCACGCAGCTTTGCAGGGTGGGATGGCGCTTGACCTTCTCGAGTCGGGTGCCGCCAAGGGTAACCCCATGGTACAGCGTCACCTCATCACCAACCACTGCCGTCTCACCGATTACGATGCCCATGCCGTGGTCGATGAACACACGCCGACCCAGGCTGGCAGCCGGATGGATTTCAATCCCGGTGAAAAAGCGGGTTATCTGCGAGTTGGCACGGGCGAGCCACCTCAAACCCTTTTTCCACAACCAATGCTCCACGCGGTGCGCCCAAATAGCGTGTACACCTGGATAACAGGTGATGACCACGAAGGCATTCACCGCGGCTGGGTCGCGCTCAAGGGCAACCCGCACATCTTCCGCCATCAGGCTGAAAATGTTGGGGTTCCGTTCTGCTGGTATGCCCTCGCAGGGCATGCGTTCACTTGCTTCCATTTTGCTCCCTCCTGAGGTCTGCGAACAGGTCCGTGCTGAGGTAGCGCTCGGTAAAGCTCGGCACAATTACTACCATTCGCTTGCCCTTTGACTCCGGACGGGCAGCCAGCTGCAGGGCAGCCCAAACCGCCGCGCCCGAGGAAATTCCCCCGGGGATGCCTTCGATGGCTGCCAATTGGCGGGCTGTGCTGAAGGCAGCCTCACCAGTAACCTGGATGATCTCATCCAGCAGAGAGGTTTGCAGCACGGAAGGGATGAACCCTGCGCCAATTCCCTGGATGGGATGTGGACCCTTGGTTCCACCGGAGAGCACAGGGGAGGCGGCCGGTTCGACCGCCACGACTTTCAGAGCCGGGTTTTGCTCGCGCAGGTATTGACCCGCGCCAGTAATCGTGCCGCCGGTACCCACGCCCGCCACGAGCATATCCACCTTGCCTTCGGTATCCCGCCAGATTTCGGGGCCTGTGGTGAGGTAGTGAATTTGCGGGTTGGCGGGGTTATTAAATTGATCCGCCCACCAGTAGCGGCTGTCCTCCGCCAGTAAGGACTGCGCTTTTTCTATCGCGGCAGCCATGCCGCCGGCTGCAGGCGTCAAAATGAGGTTAGCTCCAAGGGCACGCATCAGCAGTTTTCGTTCAAGGCTGGCGGACTCTGGCATGATGATCGTGCTGCCGTAACCGCGGGCGGTGGCGACATTTGCCAGGCCGATGCCAGTGTTGCCACTGGTGGCTTCCAGCAGGATACTGTCCTTGTGAAGTAGCCCGCGCTTTTCAGCATCGTCCACCATGCTGACGGCGATGCGGTCCTTGACGCTGTGGGTTGGGTTGAAGGTTTCCAATTTGGCCAGGATTTCCACCTCAGGGTTGGGGTTTAGGCGCGAGACCCGCACCAATGGCGTTTTGCCAGTAAGCTGGGTAATATTTTGATAAATTGTCATGATGATTCTCCTAATTCTCTGGAACCTTAAATAAAAACAGCAGCCATCTCACACCATAAGCGGGGGAGTGCCGCTGCTCTTGACGGGTTCCAGGATGTCAAAAACGCAGGCGGTCAGCTACCCCGCCTGAGACACAAGCAATAAAAACTCATGGATACCTTGCGCGTTTTGAACATGCCACGATTATAGTTGTTGCGACGCTTGAGTCAATAGCATGTGTACAAGCACGAATATGCTTGCAGGACTATCCAAGCTGGGTACAATACTCTCTGATTGAAGATATCTGTGGTGAGGTTGTTAATGAATAAACGAATCGAAGCTTTGGCGGCTCAACTGGCACTTAATGGCCTGGACTGGATGGCGCTCAACCCCGGTCCGAGCCTGCGTTACCTGACAGGGCTAAACTTTCACCTGATGGAGCGCCCGGTGGTCTTTTTGGTTGGCCATAGTGGGCAGGTGAAAGTAATTTTGCCTGAACTGGAGCGCGCGAAAGTGGCAAACCTGCCTTTTGACGCTGAAATCATTCCTTTTGGGGACGACCCGGCAACCTGGCAGGGCGTTTATGAGCAGGCTTTGTTTAAAATTTCGGGCAATCCGCTGCGTGTAGGCGTTGAACCGACGGGATTGCGTTTCTTGGAACTTAATTTGCTGCGTCAGGCGCTGCCTGAAGCCGAATTCGTGGACGGAAGCGCAGCTCTGGCGGGGCTGAGGATGTGCAAGGGAACTGAGGAGCTGAATGCCATGCGCCAGGCAGCTATCATCGCACAGAACGCGTTGCTCAACACCCTCGAAAGCGTGAGACCAGGGCAGAGCGAGCTCCAGATTTCAGGTGAGTTGATGGTGCAGCTTTTCCGGGCAGGGTCGGAAGCAGAGCTGCCTTTCGCTCCGATCGTTTCAACTGGTCCCAACACCGCAAATCCCCATGCCAGCCCAACGAATCGTACTTTGCAGGAAGGTGAGATGCTGCTGATCGACTGGGGTGCCAGCTTCGCGGGCTACTTCTCGGATAACACCCGCACCTTTTTCTGCGGTGAACCTAACGATGAAATGAAACAGATTGCCGACCTGGTGGAAAAAGCCAACGCAGCAGCCCGGCTTGGAGGAAGAAGGGGTATGCCGGCAGGGGAGGTGGACCAGTTGGCAAGGGGTGTCATCGCGGAAGGTGGCTATGGCGAATTCTTCACCCACCGCACAGGGCATGGGCTCGGGATGGAAGCGCACGAGCCGCCTTACATCTACCCGGGTAATCCTTTGATCCTGAAGCCAGGGATGGTCTTTACCATCGAACCGGGCATCTACCTCCCTGGTAAGTCCGGCGTGCGGATTGAGGACGATGTCGTGGTGGAGGATGAGGGTCTGCGCAGCTTGACCGACTTGCCGCGCGAGGTGATGCGCCTGGAAGACTTCCTGGCTAGGGCTCGGAAAGGGTAAGAAAGAACAATGTCACTTTCCATTCACCTGGCAGTCCTGGGACCGCTCAGTAACAACGTCTACTTCCTGGTGGATGAAGACAGCGGCGATTGTGTGCTGATTGACCCAAGCTTTGAGGCGGGCACGCAGCTGCGTTTCGCAGAGGAAAAGGGCTGGCAGCTGAGGCAAATCTGGCTGACGCATGGTCATTATGACCATATAGCCGGGGCAAAAACGGTGAGCGAGGCCTTTTCGCCGCCTCTACCGATCGCCATGCACCCGGATAGCTTCGCCTGGGCTGCCGCTCAGCCAGAAAAGATGAAAATGGGCAGGAGGGTTGACCCCGTGCCAAGGTTGGACATTCAGCTTTTACACGGCATTTGGTTGGACGTGCTGCCCGGGGGTAGTCGTAAGTTGGTGGAAGTACGGGACGTTTCAGGGCATAACCCTGGTTCGGTGCTTTTCTACATCCCCGATTTAAAGATGGCAGTTGTAGGGGACGCGATATTTAGGGGCAGCATCGGTAGGACCGATCTCGAAGGCTCCGATCACGAATTGCTGCTAAAGAACATTCGCGAGCAGATTTACACGTTACCCGATGAGACCATGCTTCTGCCGGGTCACGGACCGGCAACGACGGTTGAGTTTGAAAAGGCAAACAATCCCTTTGTAAGGGGATAAGGCAAACTTCTAACTGAAATGTCTTGTTTCGCACTTCCAGGAGTGATAATGGACGTCATCCAGGTTAATGAACAAGTATTAAGGTGTATCCTGCGCCATCGAGAAGCTGAGCTTGTCGGTCCGGGATGGCGAGATTTTTGGTTTTATTGAACCCAATGGCGCTGGTAAATCCACCACCATCCGCCTGCTGCTTTTCCTGCTCCATCCAATCGTGGGCAGGCTACCATTTTTGGCAAGGATTTCACCAAAAAAGGTCCCGAGATACGCAGCCAGGTTGGATATTTGCCGTCGGAGGTCTTCTATTACGATCATATGCAGGTTGGCGAGCTATTGTAATGTTCCACTAGTTTTCTATACCGGAGATCATCGGTAGCGTATAAAATACCTTTGCGACTTCGCGGTAGAAAAATTTACTTCTTAAGAACAAAAAGGTACTCATGCGCTAAAAGTAAAAAATTATATTGCTTACTTCGCTGAATCCACAAGCCAGTTGATTTACAGTTATGCTGCTCCTTGATGATTATTTCTTTAAGACTAAAACCCACATTTAGAAATGTTTGTAACGTGTGGAATCCTAATGGTATGTTAGAGCCTCGTTTTCGGAGATCTCCGATCAATATCGCACAATACTTGTTCTTTTTAAGTACCCTAAAACACTCTACTGCGACTTTGATCATTTGATTGTTGAATTCATCATAAGTAAGTCTGGATATGTCGTTCTCTATATCCTCGCTGTATTGGATGGCGTTCGCATAAGGTGGGTGTGTACAGATGAGGTCAATCGAATCTTCTTGTACTCCTACCAATCGGCGTGCATCTCCAACTGTGGCGGACACTCTGCTCGAATAACGAGGCGGTAATTTTAGTTTGTTGTGGCATTGGACAATAGAATCAGGGTTGACATCAATTCCTATACAGTCTCGGTTCAATAGCTTTGCTTCAATCAGGGTTGTACCACCACCGACAAATTGATCTAGAACAACATCACCCTCCTTTGAATACCGTAAGATTATATTCCTTGGTATATACGGTGACCAATTTCCTCTGTACCTGGAATCATGTGTTGCCCATGAGCCTCTAGTTGGAAAGCTCCAGATGGTGTTTGTCTCTAAAACAAATTCATCAGGCTCCCATTTCTCCTCATCTGCTTTTTTTATGACTCTATTTTGCCTAGCACCCATCCAATCCAACTCCTAATCGTCTGAGCTCTTCTTCGATAAGTTTCATCGCTTTCCATGTTGTAAAGGTTGTTAGATTTCATGACTTCAACAATTTCATTTATACTTATTAAGCTATTTTTAAGCAAAGTCAGTTTATAGACATCATGAAAAACTTTATGTTGCAATATGAGTTTAATTAAACTAAGTTGGCGTCTTTTATAGTCTAAATTAAATATTTTACTTCCGCTGCTTGTCAGTCGAAATTGAGTTGAACCTGCGTTGTTTGTTTTCTCAACTAACCCAAGATACATTGCTGCTGACGAATAGTAACTTGCTTGTCTAATATCAAAATCGTATTCCTCAGTAATTTCTTCAAGATCTAAATCGCGTTGAAGCAGAATAAAGCAAAGATCAACAACACGGTCAAACTTATCGGCTTGAGGAAAGGGTATTGATGGTTCAGGCACATAAACTATGGAACTAATAAATTTATCAACCTCCGGACCAGTGATCTGTGTATCCTCAATTGAATATCTCGCGCCTCTAACTAGGTAAAGGGAATTATAGTTATAAACATCATCGAACGCATATTCGTATAAACTGAAAATACCGTTGGAATAAACAAAAAATACATTTCTAATACATTTTTCTAGTTTATTTTTCCAAGTTCGAAATGGATAATAAACTTGCCTAATTAAAAAGTTAGAAAATGTTAAAAGTTTAGCTTCAATCAATGATAGACTTTTAGCCCCCTCTAATGCCATGTCGATTTCTATTTGAGAATTTTCAACTTCAATCTTATGATATTGCTTTGTGACTTTATCTTGAATTTTGAAATTAAACTTTCCTGAACTCATTCTGCCAGAGACTGTAGCGAAAAGATTATCCTCATCCAAAAAATCCGATAAAATTTTGGTTGCTAAGGCTGTGTTGAGTGCAATAGATTCAGAGTTTATGTTATTTGGTTGAAGGCTCTGAATGAAATCTGGTAATACGACATGTGTTATTGGTCCACTTAATGGTTCTATATCTTGATAAGCATTTAAACTAGAGATGATGTAACTGTTCCTAGAAATTGGCAAAATACCCAAATTGTTTTCTTTAAAAATTATCGGAAGACTCTCTGATGTATCGGCTTTAGCCATTAATCTAGGCTCTCTGGTCTCCTTAATCTGGTCCGCAGTTATGATGAATTGCCCTGTCAAGTTGATACTATCTAGTATTTGATGCTTTTTAAAAAGAAATTCCCAAGCCTTGTCGTTTTTTGACATTATTTGCCTACTCATAATTTCTTATTATCACCTCTTCAATGTCACCACGCTTACTTGCAACAGAGTTGACAATTCGCTTAGCCTGAACTCTAGAAATCTTATATTTTGAATACAACTCAAAGATGAAAGGTGTAGCGGAGTTTGATAGGACAAATTTAACGCCCTTTCTATCAAGTTCATCGCACTGTTCTCTTAACCGAATTTGCTCATCTCTATTGAAACCAGTTTTACTGTACCCAGTAAAACTAGCTGTATCTGACACTGGATCGTAAGGTGGATCGAGGTAAACAAATGTTGAAGGAGTAACCGAACTGAGTATCTCACTATAGTCAACGCTAGTAATGGTGACTTTGGCTGAATTTAAATATTCATGAACTGCTCTCAGAACAGGAGCATTCACAATGTTGGGGTTTTTATAATAGCCATAAGGAGTATTAAACTCACCAGCATTGTTTACTCGAAATAATCCGTTGTAGCAAGTTTTGTTTAAATAGATAAGTCGGGATGCTTTGAAAATATTATCTAATTTGTCATAGTGTTCTTTATCTCGATCCCAATCACGAATAGCGTAAAAAAAATCCACTTCATTTCGATATTGAGATAATAAGGCTATGAGCTCCTCAACATTATCACGAATAACCGTGTACATATTCATGAGATCTTCATTGATGTCGTTAATATGAGCCTGATCCGGTTGCAAGTTGAAGAGGACCGCCCCACCTCCAAAAAAGGGTTCACAATATGAGCTAATTCCTTCAGGAAATAGAGGAATCAGGTTAGGCAGTAGTTGTCTTTTACCGCCAACCCACTTTACGACAGGTTGAACTAATGGTTTCTTAATCATGATGATAGCAGAATAAAAACATATTTGTTCTTATTATGTTACCATAGCGAACTTCTTTTGAATACCGTGAATTAGATTTTTGAGAAAAAAGGCCCATGCATTATATGGGCCTTTTATTTTAACATTTACTTCGCGTAACTGACCGAACGGGTTTCGCGGATCACGGTCACCTGGATCTGACCGGGATACTGCATGGTTTCCTCAATCTCAGTGGCGATATCCTTGGCAATGCGGTGCGCTTCGAGATCATCGACTTCCTCAGGCTTGACGATGATGCGCACTTCCCGACCAGCCTGGATGGCGTAGCTCTGCTCAACACCCTTATGGGCGTTGGCGATGGTCTCAAGGGCTTTCAGGCGCTTGATGTATTGCTCAAGGTCCTCGCGGCGGGCACCAGGGCGCGCGCCTGAGATCGCATCGGCGGCTTCCACCAGGATGGCTTCGATTGAGAGCTGGTCCACTTCGTGGTGATGGGAGGCGATTGCGTTGCAGACTGCCGCGCTGACGCCGTGACGTTTGGCAAATTCTGCGCCAATCTGGGCGTGGGTGCCCTCCGTGTTGTGGTCCATGGCTTTGCCAAGGTCGTGCAGAAGGGCTCCGACCTTTGCGATTTCCACATTGGCGCCGAGCTCTGCCGCCAGCACACTGGCGATCTTGGAGGTTTCCACTGCATGGGCGAGCTGGTTTTGACCGTAGGAGGTGCGGTATTTCAAACGTCCGAGCTTCTTGATGATTTCCGGGTGGAGACCATGCACGCCGGCCTCGTAGACCGCTTCGGTGCCCGCTTTGAGGATATCCTCATCCATCGCTTTGCGTTCTTCGTCAAGGATCTTTTCAATATATGCCGGGTGGATGCGACCATCCGTCACAAGCCGTGTCAGGGTGCGCCGGGCAATTTCACGGCGGACGGAGTCAAAGCAGGAGATGGTGACAGCCTCAGGGGTATCATCCACTATGACGTCCACGCCGGTTGCCTGTTCGAAGGCTTGGATGTTGCGCCCGTTGCGTCCAACAATGCGACCCTTCATCTCTTCATTGGGGAGGGTAACCACCGAGGTTGTTACTTCGGCAACCTTGTCGGAGGCGACACGCTGGATGGCATCGGCGATCAGTTCGCGGGCTTTTTCCATGCCGGTTTCGGTAGCTTTGATTTCATATTGGTGGATGATGTGCGCCATATCTCCACGAGCTTCCTTCTCGACTTCTTCAAGCAAGAGCGTGCGGGCTTCCTCGCTGGTCATTGCAGAAACGCGCTGCAGTTCTGCAAACCGTTCATTGTAGAGGGCTTCGATTTCATTGGCTCGCTTATCCACCGCGCTTTGGCGTTTGTTGAGAGCGGACTCGCGCTGCTGCATCTGATCGAAGCGGTGGTCCAGCTCTTCACGGCGCTTGACGAGGCGGTCATCTTCCTTGTTGAGTTCGCTGCGCTTGTGCTGGATCTCACTCTCCGCCTGCAAAGTAATTTTCAGGGCAGTGTCTTTTGCCTCCAGCTCGATGTTTTTGGCAATTTCTTTTGCCTGCTCGATAATGCTTTCGGCGGTTCTTTTGAGTTTTTCATCCTGGTTTTTGCGGATGATTGAGAAAATAAGGTATCCGATCAGGACACCCAAAATAACGGCAAGTCCTATCCACAAAAAGAGCAGGTTAGGACCTTGGCCTGGTTGAAATAAGGTTTTCATTGTGTCAATTGCTCCATAGTTTATTTGATTCCACGGTCTCGGTATGCTGCATCTCATCCCAAAGAGTGCGCAAGGTATCATTGACCGTGGCATAACTGAAACCGCGCCGTAGAAGCGCGTTCCCCAGTCTTTTTCGATAAATATCGTAATTGGATGAAAGATAGCGATGCGCCTGTTTCCGCGCGGCTGTCATCGCCAGGGCGGCGTCATCAACCCCGGATTCTTCAAGAGCTGAATCGATGGAACTCTCCGCCAAACCCTTGAAACGCAGCTCTGCTTTTAGCTGGCTTTGGCTGCGCGGGCGGAAGGTGTTGCGGTTTTCGATCCACTCCCTGGCAAAACGATCGTCGTTGAGCAGACCTTCTTCTTCGAGCCGCGCGAGCACTGCTTTCAAGGTGCCAGGCGCATAGCCCTTACCTTCCAGATAGCGGGTCATCTCTGCAACCGAGCGGCTTCTATGGCTTAGTAAGTTGAGAGCCTGATTGAAGCTGACTTCCACTTCGTCGCGCATCTGGATCTGTTCGATTTCCCCATCGCTCAGTTCCCTCCCAACCTGCAGCCAGGCAGCAGTCATTCGGTCCAATGAGAATGCATAGGAACCATCCAAGCTGATGTTGACTCGCCTGCGATTGCGCTTTTGCGCACTGATTTCAGTGATCGTTTTTTTCATCCGTACCAAACAGCCATGGTCCATGACCATGGCTGTTGAATTCCGGACTTACTCGATAACCCACTTGCTCAAGATGAATTTGAGCTATTTTCAATTAAGTATTGGCAAACTGACAATCAGATACGATCAATCCTAACGTTCCTTTTGAAATAGAAACTCTCCCTGTCGACTCGCCCAAATGCTGGGGAGGGGCAGAAAGGATGGATTGAGCACTCGACTGCTAAAATTATTCATTTTTTCCAATACATAAGTCAGTTTTTAACACTGACGGTTTCCTATCAAGTAAATCGCGCAGCAATTCTCAGCCATAATCGGAGGCGAAATAACCTTTAGGGCCTCCTGGACGCATGTGCGATAGTTTTCTTCGCTTCATTATACATGAAATATGTAAAGATTTGTTAATAAAATCCGGTTGTTTTAAAGGTTAAGAATGAGTTTGTATGAGCCGAAAGTCTGGATGAAACTCGTGCTAAAATTGCAGTAGCAGGAGCCGCTAATGTCTGACGAAGCAAAACTACAGGAAGCAATTGATAAAGCTCACAAACGCAGCCGCTTTTGGATGATCTTTTTTCCGCTCATCCTGATCGGCCTGGTTGTTGTGGGGTTGATAACCTGGCTTGCCATCAACGGCAGCGTGGGTGGGGCTGACGTGGAAAACCTTGCTGGTGTGGCAATGGTGCTGTTAGTGCTGCCAACGTTTCTCTTCGGGCTGATTACGCTGGCGCTCATCATCGCCCTGATCATTGGGGTGATCAAGCTGCATGAATTCCTTCCCCAAGCCGGGAAAGCCCTCAGAGACTATCTGAGACAGGCAGAACACTATTTGCGTGTTGCTGGGGATGCAGCAGCAAAGCCGATCCTGGCAGTGCGAACTTTCACCGCTAAAATTCGACAAATCCGGACAAGTCTGACCGACCGATTCTCACAAAAAGGATAGAACTTATGAAATCAAACATTCGAACACTGACTCTCGTGATTGGAACTCTGGCTGGTGCCTTCATTGGCTATCGGGCTGCTATGAATTTCATCGAGCAATCCGAAGCGGAAAACCGGAGTACACCGATCACCCTTCAGCAAGGCTTGCAGGTTGGGTTGACAGCACTGGGTGCTCTGAAACAACTCTCTGGCATCAGCCAAAATAAAAAATAATCTGGAGGTTGTGATTTTTGTTTGAGCTCATCTTCCTGGGCACATCTGCATCTGCGCCCTCAATCAAACGTGGCCTGTCATCACTCGTCGTGAAACATGACGAGTTTCGTTTCATGGTGGATTGTGGCGAGGGCACGCAGCGGCAGATCCTGAAATCCGGGGTTGGCTTCAAACGCCTGAACCATATCCTGCTGACTCACGGTCACCTTGATCATATTCTCGGTCTGGCAGGCATGCTCTCGACCTTCATGCGCTGGGAAGCCATTGAGGAGGTTAACATTTACGGCAGCCGCCATACGTTGGACCGCGTTAGCGATCTGATCAATGGCGTTGTGCTGAGAGGTACCAAGGCGCCGATGCCCGTGAATATGCTGGAGATCAAACCAGGATTGATTTTTCAGAGCAAGCATTTCGAGATCCAGGCGTTTCCAGTTGACCACCGTGGATCATCATCGCTGGGCTACCGTTTCATCGAAAAAAGTCACCGTCCCTTCTTGTCGGAAGTGGCGGAATCATTAGGCGTGCCAAATGGACCATGCCGGCGCGATCTCGTCCAGGGGCGGGCAATTACGTTGGAAGATGGCAGGGTGATCCTGCCGGAAGATGTCTTGGGGGAAGAGCGTCCGGGTGTAAACCTGGTTGTCGTTGGAGACGTAGGCAAACCTGAAAGGCTCAGAGAACACGTAGCCGGGGCGGACGTGATGGTGATCGAAGCGACTTACCTGGCGGAAGACGCGGAAATGGCTCTGACCTTTGGTCATTCCACTGCTGCGGATGTAGCGAGCCTGGCAGCAGAAGCGGGGGTGGGGAAGTTGATCCTGACCCACGTTTCCAGGCGTTACCGGGATGATGATATCCTGGCAGAAGCGCGCGCCATCTTCCCTGAAACCTATCTTGCCAATGATTTTGACCAATTTGAAGTTCGCAAGCTTGACCGGACGGAATGAACCCCACCGGCTGCAAAGGCGGATAGTGCTTTCATGTTAGAATCCCCATTTGTATGTCTGAACGTAAGCTGGTATTAGCCTCCACATCGCCGCGCAGGAATGAACTCTTGCGTTTGCTTGGGATTCCATTTGAAAAACGTCCTTCAAATGCGGATGAAACCCACCATGGGAATGTGGATGCGGTGGATTATGTGCGGCAGATGGCACGGGAAAAGGGGCTGATGGTTCGGCAGTCTGAGGGTGAATGGATTCTTTCGGCTGACACCATCGTGGCGCTGGATGGACGTGTTGTGGGTAAACCGGCAAATGACGATGAAGCTTATGAGATCCTGCGGGCTTTGCGCGGTCGTGCGCATCTCGTCTATACCGCTTTATGTTTGCGGACCGAGAATGGCGGTAAGGCTGCAGAATCGCTTTGTACCACGGATGTTTTCATGCGGGATTATTCAGACGAGGAGCTGGCAGAGTACATCGCCAGCGAGGACTATAAGGACAAAGCCGGTGGATATGCCATCCAACACAGACAATTCCACCCATGCACTGGTGTGCAGGGCTGCTATGCCAATGTAATGGGGCTCCCGCTTTGCCATCTTGCCATGCTGCTCGAGTCGGCTGGCTGCAAGCTGGAGGCAGATGTGCCCCAAGCCTGTCAGCGGTATAATGAAATCACGTGTGAAATCTATCCGCAAATTTACCTTAAAGAGAACTCAGGGTAAGATGATCAAATCCTTCAACAAGATGTTTTTTGTGTTCGTGATTGCGGCTATTTTGCTCTCAGCCTGCAATGGCGGCAACACAACACCTGCTCCCACCCTGACCCCAACTACAACAGGGCTGCCTGAACCGGTTATCAACGTTGAGTCTGTGCCGGATGTTGAACAGGCGGCAAAAGCCTACCTGGACCTCTGGAAGGCTGAAGATTATGCTGCGATGTATGACAGGCTCAGCCAGCTGACCAAGGACGCCATTTCGATGGAAGATTTTGAAAAGAGCCACCGGGATACAGCCATCAAGCTCACCATGCAGAGCATGGACTACACGCTGCTTTCAAAGATGGTCAACCCCACCAGTTCACAGGTCGGCTATGAGATCCGCTACAGCACCGCTCTGATGGATGTCATCTCGCGCGAAACCATCATGAATCTCACGCTGGAAGACGGCGCATGGCATGTGCAGTGGGAAACGGGAATGATGCTGCCGGAACTGGCGGGTGGGAACTACCTTGAATTGGTCATCGAAGTGCCTGCACGCGGAAATATTTATTCGTCCGATGCCTCGGATAACTATCCCCTGGTCTCTTTTGAAGACGCAGTAACCGTGATGGTCACGCCCGGCAAGATTGATCCCGACAATGAAGGGCAGATGGTCTCGCTCCTGGCGGAAATGTTCGACCGTTCAGAAGCCTCCATTTATGCGGAATATGAAAACACCGCTGATTACCAGTATTCTGTGATTGGCGACGTCACCCTGGATACTGCCAACCAGTATTTCGATCGACTTTCCCGTTATGATGCGATTTCTCTTTCAGACTTCCGTTCCCGCTTTTATCATGATGGCGGCATCGCTCCGCATGTAACCGGCTTTGTGTTGACCGTGCCAGCCGAAGAACTGGAAAAATACCAGCGTTTAGGCTACACCGGCGAGGAAAAGATTGGCGCATCCGGGCTTGAAGCCTGGGGTGAGGAGTATCTTGCCGGTAAGCACGGCGCGGATCTCTACGTAAAGGATCCCCAGGGTCAGGTTCTAACCAAGATCGCCAGCGTTCCTGCTCAACCAGCCCAATCCATTTACACCACCATAAACAGCGCTTACCAGTACCGCCTGCAGCAAAGCTTCAGCGATATGATCGGCGCGATCGTGGTGATGGAGCGCGACAGTGGCAAAGTTATCGCCATGGTGTCCAATCCGGGTTTTGATCCAAACGTCTTCATAGCACCTAATTACACGGCCTATTCGATTGCAGAAATCACTCAGAACCCCTTTAACCCAATGTACAACCGGGCTTCGCAGGGCGTATACCCTCCCGGTTCGGTATTCAAGATCATCACGATGGCTGCGGCTCTCGAAACAGGTGTCTATCAACCGGACTCTTCCTATTATTGCGACAGCTACTGGCGCGAGTTGGATGGTTGGGTGGGCGAAGATTGGACGGTGAGCCGCGGGTTTGGGCCTTCAGGGCAATTGACCCTTCAGGAAGGGCTGATGCGCTCCTGCAATCCATGGTTCTGGCATATCGCTTATTCTTTATGGAATGAAGGCTATCGCACTGCAATTCCTGATCTGGCGCTTGATTTTGGATTGGGTAAATCGACCGGTATCGAGATCCCGGACTTCGCAGGTAATGTCAATCCTGCGCCGACTGAGGTCAGTGAGTATGTGCAAATGGCGATTGGCCAGAGCACGATGCAGGTTAGCCCGCTGCAAGTCGCGGCTTTAGTTGCGGCGGTTGGCAACGGCGGCACGCTTTATCAACCCACGCTGATCGAGAAAATCGGTTTGACTGGACAGGACCCTGTTTACACCTTCGAGCCGAAGGTATCCCACAAACTGAACGTGCAGCCAACGACGCTGGAAGCCATTCAGGAAGCCATGGTCATGGTGGTTCGTAACCCGAGCGGCACGGCACAATTCCAATTCAAGAATTATCCTTACAACATAGCCGGCAAGACAGGCACCGCAGAAAACCCGATCGGCCAATCACACGCTTGGTTTGCGGGCTATACTTTCGAAAATGACCCCAATCACCCTGATATCGCTGTGGCTGTGATCTTGGAGAATGCCGGCGAAGGTTCCGAAATGGCAGCGCCGCTCTTCAGGCGGGCGGTTTCACTCTACTTCTCCGACGGGCAAAATGCTGGTGGCACGATGCCTTGGGAAGAAAGCCCCTACGTACCTGCAGTACCAGAAGAGGAATGAGCTTGGGAGTCTCACTGCCGCTGCTTTCTGTTGGTTCCCAAAGTGAATATACGGTAGGTTTTGTGATTCGTTCGCAGGCAGGTTACCTGACGGTGCGGACAGAAAAAGGCGATATCCAAACACGCCTGCGCGGGCGTTTGCGTCAGGGAAGAGCCGAAGGGGATCTGGTGGCAGTGGGGGACAACGTGCGGATTGCCGTCCACACGGATGGCTCAGGCAGTATTGAAGAAGTGTTCCCGCGAAAATCCGTGCTTTCGAGACAACTCTCGGGCGTCAGTTACAACTACCAGCAAATTATCCTGGCCAATGCAGATCTTGCTCTGCTGGTGTTTGCCTGCACTCAACCTGAGCCGAGCCTGCGCATGCTCGACCGCTTCCTGGTGGTGACGGAGCGGGCGCACATCCCGGCAGTGATCGTGGTCAACAAGGTGGACCTGATGCCGCTCGAGCAGGTGGACAAGCTTTTTGGCATGTATCGCTCCATCGGGTATGATGTTATTTACGCTTCAGCGGTTACCGGGCAGGGGGTTGAAGCACTGCGTGAGTGCATACAGGGAAAACTGAGCACCCTTGCCGGACCTTCGGGTGTGGGCAAAAGCAGCTTGCTTAATTCAGTCATTCCAGACTTAAACCTGGAGGTTGGCACGTTGAGTGAGGGCGTTGGACGAGGTAAAGGGCGGCACACCACCCAGGTGCGGCAGCTCTATCCTCTGCCGGGTGGCGGCTACATCGCCGATGTGCCCGGGTTGCGTACCTTGGCACTATGGGACATTCAGGATGAAGAACTGGATGCCTATTTTAAGGAAATCGCGCCGCTCGTGGCTGAATGCCAGTTCAACGATTGCAGCCACAGCCATGAACCGGGCTGCGCGGTGCGCAAGGCGGCGAAGAGCGGGCAGATTGACCCGCGAAGATATGAGTCTTATCTACGTTTGCGTTTTGGCGACCCGCAGGAAGATGATGTGATCTAGGAGATTGGTTTTGAAACGTTTAGTGACTATGAGACGAAACGCTTTGCTGGCTCTCTTGAGCCTGGCGTTTTTCATCTCTGCCTGCGGAAGCACCACAACCCCTGTGGTTGTGCCCACCGGGACGCTCAGCCAGCCGACCCAGCTGCCCCCAACCCCCACCCTGACCCCGGAACCGCCCAGGATCCTGAATATCTGCGTCGCAGAAGATCCTGGCAGCCTGTTCCGCTACGAAGGGCGCGATTCACTGGCTAAACAAAGCGTTTTTTCAGCACTGTATGAACCAAACATCTTGTTTGAAAATCTGCCAACTTATTCTGACAGCCAGGCAGTCAAACTGGCTGTGGATGTAAAGCCCGGAATGAACGTTCTGGATGGCAGCGGTGAAGTGAGCGTATTAAAAGAAGGTTCCCTGATCCACCCCGTCATTGAGGGGCATCTGGGCGAGCCAGTTGCCTGGAGTGCTTCCGCGCTGCAGCAAATGATGCAGGTAAAAGTAAATTACAAGATCAACCCCGGACTGTTGTGGTCTGACGGCACCCCTGTGACTTCGGCCGACTTCCTTTTGTCTTATGAAGTGGTAAAAGCGCTTCGCAATCCGCAGGATATCTGGCTGCTCGACCGTACTGCCAGCATTGAAGCGTTAGATGACACCACCCTTACCTGGACAGGCATACCGGGATTCGTGCCGGTGGATCTAAGTAAGCTTGTTTTTCTGCCGCTGCCTTCAACCCAGTTTTCTGGCATGAGCCCTGCTGAGATTGGAATCTCCGCCGAAGCAGGTGAAACGCCCATTGGTTGGGGTGCCTACCGGATTGTGAACCGCACACCTGGCCTTTCGATCGAGATGGAACGGAATCCGTATTACAACCCCAAACCTGCTTATGACCAGGTGGTCGTTCGGGTTGAACCCGACCTGCAGCAGGCGATCGCCAAGCTGGAAAGCGGTGAGTGTGATGTGCTGGACCCCAGCTACCACCTGGAAGGGCAGAGCAGGGATGTGCTGACGGGTCTGGCGCAGAGCGGCAGCCTGGTGGCAGAGAATTATGAGCTCGTGCAGCAATTGGTCTTTGGCATCCAGCCGGCATCTTACGACAACGGCTATTCGCCCTGGAATGCAACCAGGCAGGACTTCTTTGGAGATTTGCGTACACGGCAGGCGATTGCCGCCTGCCTGACAGCGGACCCAATTGCATCCGAGGTGTTGGGAGCCAGGTTGCCAGAGGGTTTTGCCTTACCCGAATTTAGTGCGTGGGGAACACTGGAGCAAGCGCAGGCTTTATTGGACGAAATTGGTTGGCTGAGGGATGAAGCCCAACCGGAAGCCCCGCGAAAGGCAAACGGAGTGGAAAATGTGCTGGACGGAACGGCGTTCTCAGTCAGCCTGCTCAGCAGCACTTCGGCGATGGACAGTGAAGTCAGCCAGGCGGTGGTGTGGCGGTTGGCGGATTGCGGGATTGAGGTAACCCACCAGGCCTTGTCACCGGCTGAGCTCTACGCGCCGGGACCGGAGGGGCCATTATTCGGGCGTAATTTTGACCTGGCACTGGTCAGCTGGCAGAAAACTCCTGCGAATCCTTGTGAACTCTATCGCTCAGGATCAGTGCCCAATAATGGGAACTATTGGATAGGGACGAACCTGGCCGGGTTGGCGGACCCTGGTTTTGACGCGCAATGCATAGCAGTTGGGAATGCAGAATTAATTCAAAGCCTTGGAGATGAGGTGGATCTGATCGCAGAATATCTTCCGGCTGTAGCGCTAATGCCCCGGATCTCCATGTGGGTTGCGTCGAACCGCGTAGACCTCGCTGGGAGCAGCGCCTTCGCGGATATTGGGCTTTGGCGTCCGTTTGTGCCATAGTCGAAAGGGGCTTGGAAGCGTGAACCAGCATGCGTCGCCTCTACCCGGAACCCCAAATTCCCCAAGAGATGTAGGGTGCCATGCAGGTAAATTCTTAGGAACAAATTCCAAACCAGCACCTCGTAGGGAAAAGGCCTGACTTTTCCACGACTTCTTGGTTGACGCCTGCGTCAACCCTACACCGTGGGAGCTAGGTAGGGAAAACTTCCTGTGGTTATCCGTGGTCTTGATTGGGCAGGCACAGGGGCTTGCCCCTACCCAATGGATACTCTTGTATGGGTAACCCCTTGGGAACCACCATCTGGAGGGAAGTGTTTACCCATTTCGGTCGAGGCAGGCCGTCGACCCTACGAGGTTCTCGACCAATTACCAAGCCTCGTAGGGAAAAGGCCTGCCTTTTCCACGATTTTTGGTTGACGCCTGCGTCAACCTACACCGTGGGAGCTGTGTGGGGATAACCCCCTGTGGTTATCCGTTGTCTTGATTGGGCAGGCACAGGGGCCTGCCCCTACCCATTGGATACTCTTGTATGGGTAACCCCTTGGGAACCACCATCTAGAGGATGTGGTTGCCAATTTTGGTTGACGCATCCCGTAAGGGGAGGCTTTGCACGGCTATCAACCCTACGTGAACCGGGTTAATATTGCGCATTGATATTGCCATTGATATCCAAGGCATTGCGTTTGTCAAGGCAAAAGGCAATCTGCGTTCGTCCGATTTATGAAAATTTATGTTATAATTTTTACGCATTTAACTGCAGCAATGAATATCTGCAGGTATTAAGTTTTGCGTAATTGCAAGTCTGTTAAAATAGAAATAAAGCCATGGGCATGAGAAAGTATGTTAAAGATTATAAAACCATTCTGAGTGTCAATGAAAATGGCAAACAGATTCGGACTTATGAATACCAGGGAGATTACTTCAAACTGCCTTTTAGTAATGCCCAAATGCAGAAATTCAAGATCATTTTCTTGCTAGTGTTGTTTGGGGTCCTTGCTGCGCATATCGCTGGCGGTTTCATGAACAATGCCGGTATGCGCCAGTTCTATGTAGCCATCCCCTTCGTTTTGACTTTTCTGCCAATCTTTAACCTGCTTCGTTCCGGCGTTCGGCTACCGGTGGAAGAGCGCAAATATCGCCGGGAAGAAATCGGCGTGACGTATGAGCGCTTTAGCAATCACAGCCTGATTCTGTTGATCACACTGGGGGTCTGCCTGGCAGGAGAAGTAGTCTTTTTGCTTTTCTTCTCTAAAGGCAGCCCTGCGCTGAGCGAGTATTATTTTTTGGCGGTGGAACTTACCGCCTTGGCTTTGAGTCTGCTAATCTTTTTCAATATAAAAAAGATTGTCATTACCAGAGCCCCTGAGGATGAAAAACAACCGTGACAACGATGGGAGCTTAAGGTTGCCTTCATTGACACGCTATTGTTTTTAAAATATAATGACCAAAATTAGTTAAGGAGAAATAGGAGAAAAAATGAGTAAATTTGCACGAAATATATCTATTTTGATCGTTGCGATCATGCTCGGTGTGGCTCTTGCTTCCTGCGGAACCCCAACCGAAGTCGCAACCACTGAGCCCCCTGTGGAGCCAACAACCCCCGTAGTTGAAGAACCCACAGCCGAGCCAGAACCCACCGAACCAGAACCCACCGAGGTGGTTTTTGAGGAACAGCCCTTTGGCGAGAACCTCCCCACCGAACCGACCATTGACACCCCGTTAGTGGTTGCCTATCAGGACTTCTCACAGAAGTTCAGCCCCTTCTTTGCAGACACAGGTTACGACATGGACGTTGCTAACCTGACCCAGATTAGCATCATGACCACCGACCGCGTGGGCGGCATTGTCTACAATGCGATCGAGGGTGAGACCCACAACTACAACGGTGTGGATTATCTCTACAAAGGTCCGGCTGACATCAAAGTCGAATACGACGAAGCCAGCGACACCACCAAGTACACTGCCCGCCTGCGCGTGGGTATGAAGTTCTCCGATGGTGAGCCTGTGACCGCCGATGATGTGATCTTCACCTACTACACCTTTCTGGATCCTTCCTATGTTGGCTCCACCACCCTCGGTTCTTACCCAATCGTTGGCTTGAAGGACTATCAGACCCAGACTACTTCCGAGGTTTATGACAAGTACTTCCAGATGTTTGAGGACATCTATGCTGCCGGTATGGATCATGAGCATACTGACACCGATGCCTGGACACAGGAAATGCAAGACGATGTCTGGGCACGCCTGGAAGCTGGTGTGAAAGCCGAAATTCAGGGCATCTACGACTATGTTGTTGCCAACTATGGCAATAATGATTTCACCGCGCAATACTTTAATGGTGCTGTTTGGGATGAAATGTCCGAAGGCGAGAAAGTGGCCTATGCCATGCGCATGTGGGGCTTTGGAAGCCTCGTCTGCAGCACTGAAGTTGCTGAAGGCGAAGAACCTATCGCTATTGAAGACTGCGCAGATCCAATCGTCTTCGAGACTGCTGGTACCGGAACTGTCTATGATCTGGTTGAGACCTTCCCAACCCTCGATGACTACTATACCGAAGTGATGGCTGCTTATGGAAATGACATTAAAGCTGCCTTCCCCTACGAATCTGCAAACGGTGTGGATGTCTTCGCGAATGCTCAGAGTGATTTCATTGGCGAGTGGGGTCCTAAAGACGAATCCATGGGCACCGAAGGTGTTCCGAATATCACTGGCATCAAGAAGATCGATGACTACACCGTGGAAGTGACCACCAATGGTTACGAAGCCCCGGCGGTCTACTCGATCCTTGGTCTCAACATCACCCCCCTGCACTACTATGGTGATCCCGCCAAATACGATTATGAGAACAACATGTTCGGATTTGACTTTGGCGATCTCTCCAAGCAGGAAAGCCTGACCTCCACCCCAATGGGCGCTGGTCCCTACAAATTCATCGAGTACGACAACCGCGTTGTCTACTTCGAAGCCAACCCCTATTACTATCGTGGCTGCCCCAAGATCCGCGAAGTCCAGTTCCGTGAAACTGCTTCCAATGAAGTTGTGACCGCTATTGTGACTGGCGTTGCAGATGCTGGTGAAATGTCCTACAACAAGACCCGCTACGAAGAAGTTATGGAAGCCAATGGCAACGGCGAAATGACTGGTCCCGTGATCACCTCCAGCCTGGTTGACAACCTGGGTTATGGTTACATCGGTATCAATGCGGCTACAGTCAATGTTGGCGGTGAGCCGGGCTCCGAGGCTTCCAAGAACCTGCGCCGCGGTCTCGCGACCATCCTGGCTGTTTATCGCGATGTAGCTATCGATAGCTACTATGGCGAAGCTGCCGCTGTCATCAATTACCCAATTTCGAATACCTCCTGGGCTGCACCTCAGCCAACCGATGAAGGCTACAAAGTGGCATTCTCGACCGATGTCAATGGCGAGCCCATCTATACCCCTGAAATGACCTATGAAGAGAAATACGCTGCCGCCGAACAAGCTGCTTTAGCTTTCTTCGAGGCTGCTGGCTACACTGTTGAAGGTGGTAAAGTGACTGCTGCACCCGAAGGCGCCAAGCTCTCCTATGAGCTGATTGTCCCTGGTGAAGGTACTGGTGACCATCCTGCGTTCGCTATCATTACTGGCGCTCGCGATTCGCTTGCCAAGATCGGAATGGAACTCGTGATCAACGATCCTGCTGATTCCAACATCCTCTGGGACGCACTTGACTCCGGCGAGCAGGAACTCTGGACAGCAGCCTGGGGCTCCACTATCGACCCCGATATGTACCAGGTCTATCACAGCAACAACATCCCAGGTTTGGAAGGCTCCAGTGAGTCCAACCACTATCACATTCAGGATCCTGAGCTGGATCAGTTGATTATCGACGCCCGCAAGAGCGATGATCAGAACTACCGCAAGGCTATCTACAAGGAAGCCCTTGAGAAGATCATTGACTGGGCAGTCGAAATTCCGACTTACCAGCGCAAGAACGTCATCATCTTCAGCACCGAGCGCATCAATATCGACACCTTGACCCCCGATATCACCACTTTCTGGGGCTGGATGAATGACATTGAGCTGGTCGAGATGAACTAGTAACAAGGATAATAACCAATGATGGTAAAAGTGAGCCCACCTATTTGGGTGGGCTCACTTTGTAAACTCACCTGATTTTAAAGCCAAACTATGCAGTAGAGTGAGGAAAAGGAATGCGAAATTTTATTCTACGGAGAGTTATTCTGGGCATATTCATCGTAGTGTTCGGTGCGTTGCTCGTTTATACGGTCATACGCAGTCTGCCGTCTTCTTATGTAGAAACAATTGCCCGGCAAAGAGCTTCAAACCCCTTAAGCACTAAAAGCTACCAGGAATGGTTAGATCAGCTCAATGAAGTCTACGGTTTAAACAAAGGGATTATTCCCGGTTTTATTGACTGGGGTGGTAATGCCATTCGCGGTGATTTTGGCGAGTCCTGGCACTACGGGGTGCCTGTAACAGAAAAGTTCTCGGAAGTCATTGGGATCTCCCTTGTTGTGAATGTCATTACATTCTTTGTGCAGATTTTGATAGCCATTCCATTGGGTATTCTGGCAGCCAGAAAGCAATACTCGCCGACAGATTATGCCATCACGATCTTTGCTTTGATGGGGATTTCTCTACCCACTTTTTTCCTTGCCACAATCCTAAAATATGTATTTTCGATCCAGCTCGGTTGGTTCCCACTTTATGGGCTAACTGGTCGGTTCTACACAACGATGAGCCCATTTGAGCAGTTGCTTGATCAGGCTTATCACATGGTTTTGCCAATTGTGACGCTGACGATGCTCTCTGTGGGCGGGCTGATGCGTTATACCCGAACAAATATGCTCGAAGTTCTCAACTCGGATTACATTCGCACCGCGCGTGCCAAAGGTTTACCGGAGAATGTGGTGATCAATAAACACGCTTTCCGCAACACCTTGATCCCGCTGGTAACAACACTAAGTGGTATTCTACCGGGCATGTTCACAGGCTCACAGATTACTGAAACAATGTATCAGATTCCAGGTATTGGTTATATTGCTTATCAGGCAATGATCCGGGGCGACATTCCCTTTGCAATGTTCTACCTCACCTTTATCCTACTACTGACCCAGGTCAGCTTGCTGGTTGCCGATATTATGTACGCGGTCGTAGATCCGCGCATCAGAGTGAATTAGGAGATTTGGATCATGAGTGACCTTGATAAAACAACCGAGACACCAGAACCAAATCAACCAGTTCGCGCACCCCAACTTGCTCTGGATGACCAGCGCCGCATCAAGGTGCTCTCACCTGGCATGTTGGTGTCAAAACGCTTCTTTCGCAACAAATTAGCGCTGGTTGGTCTGGTGATCCTGGTAATCATGTTTATTTTCTCGTTCCTGGGTCCCATCCTTTCGCCTTACACAGAGACCCAAGTATTCTATACCGAGAATGAAATCGCTAAGGATTATGCCGGCGCGATCATCAACACGGAATTACGTTATACCGTAGTTGAGGGGCAGGAATTCGGTGCTCTGGCACGTGCGAATTTCCTTTTAGCTCTTGGCGAGCAACAGCCAACATTTACTGCCAATAATATAGAATTCTCCTATGTTGAAGAGACAGAGGGAACTTACCGAATCTTGCAGCTCGAGAGAGTGGCCGAAGACTTGCTGGGTCAATTGATCCCTGTTCCAGGGAAAACCATTCCAGAGGGCCTTGAAGAAGCTTATCTCACTGCCAAAGCAGCCGAACAGTCCATGTTTGAGTTGGATGGTGTGACCTACCACATCACCGTGCAAGGCAGGAAATCATTTGTCTCGACTGAGCAGAATGTTGCCTTGGCGTCACTGTTAGTCTTTGATCCATATAACCCCGAAGATAGTTCAATTGTAGATTCTTTCGCGTTCAGATATGCGAGTATTGCTGCCATACGGGATGCGGAAACAGAGTTTGAAGCAAACGGCAAGCCCTATATTATTGAATATGGCGAAGGTTTTACCACTATCAAGACCGCTGACGGTGTTGATTTTGCCGAAGTATCCAATATTATCGTCAACCCTCTGGATCAGCGGGAGTTCCTGCCCGTTGAGTTCAAGTCCTTGGTGCGAGAGGTAATTACGGAACGAGGAAGTACTTTCGATTTTGAAGGCGTTGAATACGAGGTTGTCCTAGTAAACACCAATTACTATATCAAACGGGAAACCACTTCCACGGTAATAAAGATGTTCGAATTCCCATCAAGCGAACACCTCTTGGGCACTGATAACAACGGTATGGACCAAATGACCCGCCTGATGTACGGAGGTCGTGTTTCTCTGATGGTCGGTTTTGTGGTAGTCATACTGGAGACCGTCCTTGGTGTTATTGTTGGTGGTATTTCTGGATATTTCAGTGGCGCAGTCGATACTGCCTTGATGCGTCTTGTGGATCTTTTTAACAGTATTCCGTACTTCCCGATGATTATCATATTCGGCTCAGTGATGGATACATTGGAAGTATCGTCAATGACGCGTCTGTTTATCCTGATGGCTATCCTGGGTCTGATGGGCTGGACTGGCCCCGCCCGCCTGGTTCGCGGTCAGATTTTATCGCTGCGGGAGCAGGACTTTATGGTTGCGACGGAAGCAACTGGCATCCGCACCAGCCGAAAGATCTTCCGCCATCTGGTGCCAAACGTGATGCCCCTGCTGATCGTGATTGCCACAGGCAACCTGGGTGGTGTGATCATCTTTGAAGCGACCCTGGGCTTCCTGGGCTTGGGCATCAAGTACCCCCTGGCATCCTGGGGAAGCATTATTAACATTGCTTCGGACCCGTATGTAATGACTACTTACTGGTTTATTTGGTTACCAGCAGGTGCGCTGATCTTGCTGACCGTGTTGGGCTTCAACTTTGTTGGTGACGGTTTGCGCGATGCTTACGATCCGAAGATGAGACGATAGGAATATCCATGACGGAAGAAAACGAATTAAGCCAAATTGATACTGTCGCAACCGAAGAGGTTGTTGTTAGTGAGAGCATTCATCTGACTGCGCGCGAGGCTGCACGAATTTCCCGTGAGAACCGCAGGATCACAAACGCGATTGAGAAAAGACGCAACCGGAAAAATGTTCCGCCAAGCGAATATACCGCTGTGATGCACGATCCAAACAACGTAGTTGAATTTGACAACGTGCATACTTACTTCTTCACCGATATTGGCACTGTGAAAGCAGTCGACGGCGTTACCTTTGATATTCCGAAGGGAAAAACTGTTGGAGTAGTGGGTGAATCTGGCTGCGGCAAATCTGTTACAGCGCTTTCGCTGATGCAGTTGGTGCAGCGACCTCAGGGTCAGACCGTGGAAGGTGAAATCCGCTTTAATGGTGCTGACATGGTTTATGACGTCGTGAAAACGCCGACTGATCAGATGGAAAAGATCCGCGGGGCTCAGATTTCGATGATTTTCCAGGAACCGATGACCAGCCTGAATCCGGTGTTCAGAGCCGGGCATCAGATTGATGAAGTTATCGAGCTGCATAATCCTGAAATGACCAAGGAAGAAGTAAAAGCGCTTTCACTGAAAATGATCGACATGGTCGGTATTGCCAATCAGGAAGGCGTCTACATGATGTACCCCCACGAACTTTCGGGTGGTATGCGGCAGCGCATCATGATCGCAATGGCGCTGGCTTGCAATCCGAAGCTGATCATTGCCGATGAGCCAACAACTGCGTTGGATGTCACCATCCAGGCTCAGATCCTTGACTTGCTTCGCACGCTGAAGGACAAGATTAATTCGAGCATCATGCTCATCACCCACGACCTTGGTGTGGTGGCAGAAATGGCGGATTATGTAGTGGTTATGTATGCTGGAAGAATTATCGAGAAGGGCACGGCGGACGAGGTCTTCAACCACCCCAGTCATCCCTACACGGTTGGATTGATGGCATCCAAGCCAGTGATCAACAAGAAAGTGGATCGCCTGTATAACATCCCCGGCAATGTTCCCAACCCGATCAATATGCCGGACTACTGCTACTTCAAAGATCGCTGCCCCAGGCGCATGCCGATCTGTGACGGAGTGTATCCCCGCGAGTTCTATCTGACAGAATCCCACATGGCAGCTTGCTATCTATATGCAGACGCCGAGGAAAAGGCTGGATATGGAAAATAATCTTACAAGTAACAACTCTAATGGCAATGGTCGCAATATTCTCGAGGTAAAGAACCTCAAGCAGTATTTCCCGATCAAGGCTGGGTTGATGCAGCACGTGGTAGGGTACGTAAAGGCTGTGGACGATATCAGCTTTAAGATTGAACGCGGCAAGACCATGGGCTTGGTGGGCGAATCGGGCTGCGGCAAGACTACCGTGGGCAAAACATTGCTGCGTTTGCTGAATCCGACCGGTGGGCAGGTTATTTTTAACGGAACAGATGTCATGACACTGAATCGCAAGGAACTACGAGCTTTGCGTCCCAAAATGCAAATGATTTTCCAGGATCCCTATTCCAGCCTGAGCCCACGTATGCCTGTCAGCGAAATCATCGGAGAAGCTGTGCGTGAGCACAATATTGTTCCAGAGGCTGAGTTCGATGATTATATTGATGACGTTATGCGTTCTTGTGGCTTACAGCCTTATCAGAAAGATCGCTACCCGCATGAATTCTCCGGCGGGCAGCGTCAGCGTATTTGTGTGGCAAGATCGCTGGCATTAAAGCCTGAATTTGTCGTTTGTGACGAACCCGTCTCAGCGCTGGATGTCTCCATCCAGGCGCAAATCATCAACTTATTGGAAGATTTGCAGCATCAGCGTGAAATGGCATACCTGTTTATTTCTCACGATCTCTCTGTCGTGCAGCACATCTCTGACTATGTTGGTGTTATGTACCTGGGTGACCTGGTGGAGTATGGCGAGAAAGAGTCAATTTTTGAGAATCCGCTTCACCCCTATACCCAGGCCTTATTGAGCGCTGTGCCAGTGCCAGACCCGAATTACAAGATGAAGCGGATCATTTTGGAGGGAAGCATCCCATCACCAGCCAATCCGCCTTCAGGCTGTAAGTTCCACACGCGCTGTCGGTTTGCGATGGATATTTGCAAAACCGTCGTTCCTGACACCCGTGAGATTGAACCCGGGCATGTAGTGGTTTGCCATCTTTACAATGAACAAGGAACATTAGTTGAAGAAAATTCAGAAAAAGCAATATGATGACGACGATGGTCGTACTATCGTCAGCATGGATGTTGAAGGTATGCCCTGGTACGACCGCCGGCACGACTTCGTCCCGAAGCCAGAGCATGTGTCCAGCCAACCTTCGCCGTTTGGCACTGGGTTGACTAACCGGGAGTTGAGATTGTATACCTGGGGCGCCCTGAAGGCAGGATTGTTGGTTGCGTCAGTGTTTGCGGTGACGTGGATCTTGCTGGTGCTATTTTTGACACAGGTTGTTTTCAGGTAAAAGAGCCCTAAGGAGTTTCCGCCCGTTATCGGGCGGTTCTCTTTTGGATAAAAATAGGAATTTCAGCTCGCGCGATTGTCCATCCACGAAGGTAGATATGGCAGTAATCTGGCCCTAACCCAGCGATTGGATTGCCGAACAGACTGCGCGGGTCTTTTTAGAAAAAATGCGGAAAATTCATCCGCAGCCAAATGTTGGCAGGGTTTGAATTGTATGCTAAAATAATGGCTACGTTGGGGCATGGTGCAATGGCAGCACATCGGACTTTGAATCCGCTGATCTTGGTTCGACTCCAAGTGCCCCGGCCTGATTTATTGTGGACACACAATCTGATGATCTAAGTTTAGATGATAGCGAGGCTGACAGTCCGCTTTGGACTGCTGTCTGTTTTTTTGATTCCCGGAGTTTTTTATGACAATCGCTTCAGTAATTCTTGCTGCTGGTTTAGGCAAGCGCATGCATTCCAGCCTACCCAAGGCTCTTCATCCGCTGCTTGGTAAACCGATCGTTTTTCATGCCCTGGATGCGGTCCTGCCCCAGGTGGATCTACCACCCGTGCTGGTGACGGGCTACGGCAGTGAACGGGTACGCGAAGAAGTTGCGCGTGCATACGGCGAAAGGGTCAGCTTTGCTTTGCAAGCGGAACAGCTTGGCACTGGACATGCTGTGCGGTCTGCGGAGGATCAGCTGCGCAGTAAGGCTGATATCCTGCTGGTCACGTTTGGGGATATGCCGATGCTGCGTTCCGAAACGATCGAGCGCTTGATTCAAATTCACCAAGAAACAGGCACTACCATCACCATGACGAGCGTGATCGGTGATCTGCCGCGGGGATTTGGACGCGTCGTGCGCTCGGCGGATGGCAAAGTGCGGGCGATCGTGGAAGAAGCTGTTGCTACACCTGAGCAGCTGAAGATCCGCGAATACAACATCTCGGCTTACTGCTTCGACGCGGAGTGGATGTGGCAGAGCCTGGCAGAGCTAAAACCGTCACCCAAAGGCGAGTTTTATGTCACTGACTTGGTTGAGTTGGCGATCTCGCAGGGTAAGGGTGTGGAGTCAATGGTGCTGGAGGATGCCGCCGAGGGCTTGGGTATCAACAACCGGGTGGACCTGGCGGATTGTGAGCGGGCAATGCGTGCACGGGTGAACCGGCAGTGGATGTTGGCAGGCGTCAGCTTTCTTGACCCTGATACGATTACAGTCGAAATGGACGTAACGATCGGGCAGGACACAGTCCTATATGCGAACACGTACCTGCGCGGCAAGACTTCCATCGGTGAAAATTGTGCGATCGGACCCGACACCACCCTGCTGCATACCAGTGTTGGTGACTGCTCGGTGATCCAATACTCGGTGGCTGAAAAGGCGACCATCGGCAGCCATGTCAGCATGGGACCTTTTTGCCATCTAAGGAGTGGCGCAATCCTGCAGGACTACGTCCACCTGGGCAATTTTGGCGAGGTGAAAGACTCAACCCTTGGTGAACACACGAAAATGGGTCATTTCTCGTACATTGGCAACGCAACTATCGGGCGGGATGTGAACATTGGAGCAGGCACGATCACCTGCAATTATGACGGCAAAACCAAACATCCGACCGAAATCGGGGATGAAACATTTATTGGGAGCGATACAATGCTGGTTGCCCCATTGAAGATTGGCAAACGAGCCAAAACCGGCGCGGGTGCGGTAGTTACGCACGACGTGCCTGATGACACACTGGTGGTCGGTGTGCCTGCCAGGCCCAAAGAAAGAAAGGATCATTGTGACTGAAGAAATCGGGCTTTGGATAGCCCTTGCGGCTGCGGTCTTTTTGTCCCTGATGACTTCCGCTGCCAAGTCAGCTTTCACGCATGCCCGGCTGCCTTACCTGATAGGTATGGCAAATGCGCATAATCCGAAGGTTGACCAAACCATACAGCTGTTTAGTAAAGATGGCCTGCGGACCGCTTTACGTTTGGGGTTGGTCATTGGTCATTTTGCTGTAGCAGCAATCGTCGTTCTGATCGGTGATCGCATTTTTATACTTCAAAACTATTGGTTGATCGCACTGATCGTCTTTGGATCGTTTTTGATTCTGAGCACCCTCGAATTCCTGATTGAAAGGAGAATTCTGGACGCACCCGATCAGTCAGCAATCACCTGGACAGGTGTGGCGGCGTTCATTTCGTTCCTTCTATCTCCTTTTACACATTTAATGACCTTAGTGCTGGGGGAAAATGCCGAGAAAGTCACCCTGACTGTGACGGACGAAACCCTCAGAGACTGGGTGGAAAATGACCAGCCAGAAAGCACACTCGAAAAGGGCGAACGGGAAATGATCTATTCCATTTTCCGCTTTGGGGACACCATGGCAAAAGAGGTCATGGTTCCGCGCATGGACGTCCTAGCGCTAGAGGTGAACACCACCATCAGCGACGCGCGCCGCGAGTTCATCAAGGCGGGGCACTCGCGCGTGCCAGTCTATGAGGACTCGATCGATAACGTTATCGGCATGCTCTATGCCAAGGACTTGCTGGCGGTCGTGGATGGTAATGACACGATCGCGGCTCAACGCCAGCTGCTGAGGCCGGCATACTTCGTGCCTGAAGCCAAAAAAGTGGACGAGCTCCTGGCCGAGATGCAATCCCGCGGGGTGCACATGGTGTTGGTGGTCGATGAGTATGGTGGTGTGGCTGGCGTGGTGACGCTGGAAGACATCGTTGAGGAAATTGTCGGTGAAATTCGGGATGAGTACGACCAGGGAGAGGAAGAACTCTTTGAGAAAATTGATGAAACCACCTATCTTTTCCTGGGGCGGGCAACGATTGACGAGTTCAATCTGATTATGGATGGATCACTCTCGGATGAGTACGCCGACACTTTGGGCGGTTTTATTTATGGTCAGCTTGGCAGAGTACCCCAGCCGGGTGAGGTGGTTACAGACAACAATTTTGAATTTACAGTGGAGCAGGTTGTGGCAAGGCGCATTATCAAGGTCAAGGTGCGTAAGCTGAACAAGGAAGCTCATCTGGAGGAAAATGAAGATGGAAACGCTGACAAATGAGTATCGCAAGATCCTGATTGATACAGCCCGGCATTATCTGAAGAACAGTTATTCACCCTATTCCAACTATCCGGTTGGGGCGGCAGTTTTGGCTGAGGATGGATTGGTATACGGGGGGACAAATATCGAAAATTCAGCATATCCTTCAGGTCTGTGCGCGGAGAGAGTGGCAATCACCAAAGCGATTTCTGAGGGGAACCGAAAAATATTGGCTGTAGCTGTCGTAACCCGGAATGGCGGAGCTCCTTGCGGAGCCTGCCGGCAGGTGATGCGGGAATTTGCCAGTCTGGAAATGCCCGTCATTCTGACATCAATCGACGACGGTTTTGAAGAGGAATTCACACTCGGGGATCTCCTGCCGCGTTCTTTTGGTCCGGATGATTTAGACCGGAAATAAATTAGTCTGCCATGACAAGCCCGGATTCTCGCAGCTATCGCGCTCAGGGGGTTGTGCTGCGACATATGAAATACGGTGAAGCGGACCGCATCCTGACTATCTATACATTAGAATACGGCAAGGTTCAGGCGATTGCCAAGGGGATCCGCAAGCTGCAAAGCCGAAAGGCAGGGCACCTTGAGCCGTTTTCGCGTGTGGAGTTGATGCTCGCCAAGGGGCGCAACCTGGATGTGATCTCGCAAGCGCAGGCGCAGAACACTTACGAACACCTGCGTTCTGACCTGAAATTGATCGCTTATGCGGCTTATGTCGTCGAACTGCTCGACCGTTTTACCTATGAGGAAGGCGAGAACCGCCTGCTCTTCAATTTGCTGGTTGACACATTAGCACGCCTTGATGAAGGCGCCCCAGCACAGACCGCCGTACATTATTATGAAGTCCAATTGATGGATTTACTTGGGTATAAACCGCAGCTGCGGGTTTGCGCGGCATGCGGAGAAAAAATAAAGCCGGAAGATCAATTTTTCTCGGCCAAATTGGGAGGTGTGCTCTGCCCCGATTCCCTTTCGGCAGATCCGGGCGCCTGGAGGGTGAGCCTGGGGGCGTTGAAGTACCTGCGGCATTTGCAGCGAAGCTCCTGGAACACGTTAAAGAATCTGGTAATCCCCCAGGAAATCGAGCCGGAACTCGCCAGCCTGCTTGAGCGTTATCTGACTTACCTGCTTGAGTATGGGCTGCGAACACCGGGGTTTATAAAGGCTGTTTCGTAAATTCCTGTTTAATTTGTGTGAATAAAGAATGTTCTGTTTTTGCAGGAGACCTTGCAAAAACGAGGCTGGTTTCGGTAAATTGAGTAGGGGCGAAGCATTCTGTATGGAAAACATTGAACTATCAATAATATCTTTTTGGAATGCTTCGCCCCTGCCAGTGATGGTAAAGCGAAAGTAAAAAGGCAGTTTGCTGCGCGTCTGGCGGCACATGCAATGTTGGGAAGGCTCTTTCATCGCGAGGGAGCGTAGCGACCGTGGCGATCTGCCATAAGACACATGATTATGGCGGGCTCTTGCCCGAGCACGGCTTTTCGCCGTAAGCTTCCATCATCATCTGGAGACCTGCGGTCAGCTTGCGTGCTTGGCGAGGACGCCGGCACGATCAAGGCGAAAAAGTAGACTGCTGCGACGCCCTGATGGGTTCCCGAAGTAATTATGTAAAATGTCAAGAGCATTCAGGGTTGAAAGGTCTGGTTTCACAATGGAATTGCAGGGAACAGGTTGTATGGAACGGGTTGTATGGAACAGGTTGTAGGGAACAGGCCTGCCTGTTCCACAGGGTAGATAGAAATGCCGTTCCTGGTTGAGGCAGGCCTCAACCCTACCTCACACAAATAAATATTCATTTTTTCGAACGACAAGATCCTTCATCATTTCTCAGGATGACAAGAATATATTGTTCGGGATACAAAGACTGCAGTTGTAGCTGGTCTACATCTCTGAACCCACCTCTTTTTGATACTGCAGATAGCCGCATCTTCCTGATGGGCTTCTCTGATGAAGGGAGATTCTACATAGAGCTGGGCCTTGGTTCAGCAGCTTATTTCGCACATGCATAGGACGTGGAGGTAACAAGCCCCACTCCGTACGGCAATCCACATTCACCCGCGCAGTTGGATATGGCAACACATCGTCATCGCGAGGGAGCGTAGCGACCGTGGCGATCGGCCTTAAAACATAGGATTGTTTCGGGCTCTAGCCCGAGCACGGCTTTTCGCAGTAAGCGTCCATCATCATCTGGAGACCTGCGGTCAGCTCGCGTGCTCGGCGAGGACGCGACGTATTTTCCCGGTAGGGGTAACCCCCTTGTCAAGACAATGATGGTTTACATGTTGTTTAGGGTGATTGTTTACACTTTCATCAAGCACGAAGGCTATCTCGGATCATAGGATTATTTTTGAGGACCACCCTG
>DBRR01000033.1 GCA_002306055.1 Anaerolineaceae bacterium UBA1363 | reverse complement strand
ATTTCTAAATTGCCTTGACAGAAAACGCCTTCTGACAAAAACGCCTTCTGCATGCAGAATAACCACTGAAAACAAATCTCCTCTTCACAAAACAATAAAACGTGGTAATATAGTTCGGCTCGGGTGTTGTACCCTTCATCCGAAAATAATCATACTAAGTCAGAAAGGGCTTGAACATGAAAGTATTACTTCTCAAAGACGTCTACAAATTAGGTCGTGCTGGCGATGTTAAAAAGGTCGCCAATGGTTACGGACGCAACTACCTGATCCCCCAAGGTTTTGCCATTCCCGCCACCCCCAATTCCATCAAGATGGCCGAATCTATCGGCAAAAAAGCTTCCGAACGCCGTGCTGTGCTCAACAATGAACTCAAGGGTGTTGCTGAAATCCTCCAGGGTCTTGAAATTCGCTTCCCTGTTAAAGCTGGTGAAACGGGCAAACTGTATGGCTCTGTCTCTGCCCAGATGATCATTGACAAACTCAAAGAGATGAAAGACATCGAGATCGTCCGCCACCAATTGGTCATGGAACCCATCCGCAATCTCGGTGAGTATGATATACCCGTCAACCTCACGCTTGACCTCGTCCCCGAGATCAAAGTGATCGTCCACCGTGAAGGCGAAGTGCGTAAAGCCGTTGTTGCTGAACCTGTACTCGAAACTGTCATAGAAACCGCTAAAGCTGAAGAAGAAACAGCTGAAGCATAAACAGAAATCCTGATAAACAAGGGTACCGGCCTGCTGCTTACAGTAGGTCGGTTTTTTGTTACAATCACCGCATGCAAGATTTAAAAGGTTCAGAGCTTAAAAAGTTACGCTTGGAACGGAACATCTCACTGGAACAGATTGCCAGTGATACCCGCATCCGGCTCTCAATCCTGCAGGACCTGGAGGACGATGCCTACTCCGAATTAAGCTCTTCCACACAAACCAAAGGCTTCCTCAGGCTTTACGCTCAATACCTGGGCGTCAATCAAATAGAACCTGAGATAACTGTTGCCCCCACACCCGTAACGTCCACAGTGCCTGCTCCCGAGAAGCCGGCCAGTCCAGCAAAGCCTGAAGTCACCGATATTCCAACACCCAAACCAGGACCTGAGCCGAAACAGAACATCGAGGCTACCCCTGAACCCAAAGAGGAACCTGCAGAAGCCACTTCTAACACCATGGAATCTACCAAGATCCTCGAGACGATCGGTCGTGAGCTTTCCGCCAGGCGTCGTTATCTGAATATCGGCTGGGATGTCATTCAAGAGCAGATCCACATCCCCAAATCCCAAATACAAATTCTCGAACGCGGCGAGCTCAACTCCATGCCAAATCCTATGCAGTACAAGGGCTTGTTGCAGACGTATGCAAGGTTCCTGAATCTGGATGTGGAATCGATCATGATCCGCTACGCAGACGCGCTTCAGAAACGCCGGGTTGAAACCACCACCATCAAACGACGCCTGCGAAAGCCTGGCAGAGTCCTGCCTCCGATTCTGGTGTCTCTGAAACGTTTTTTCACGATGGACCTCTTCTTTGGCACCTTGTTGATCCTTGGGATTCTTGGTTTCCTATTTTGGGGCATTGCGCGCATGTCAGAAGCCACACAAGCCCCACAGGCAACTGGAACGATTCCAGCAGTCGCGGAAATACTGCTCTCTGAACCGACCGAACCAACCCCAACCGCCCTGGAGCCAACCACTGACCAGGATACACTGATTATTCCGACTGTGACTCCATTTTTCACAGGCATCGTTTCAGACGAGCCAATAGAAGTAGTGTTACTGGCGCGCCAGAACGTCTGGTTGCGAATCACGAGCGACGGCAACATCGTATTCGAGGGCAGAATGATAGATGGCGAAGTGAGCTCTTTTACAGCAGAGGAATCACTGGAACTGGAAACCGGCAACATCATCGCCCTGGAAATCATGCATAATCAAACCAGGCTGGAACCCCTTAGCGACCGCCTGGGAACTGCAGCCCGCATCATTTTCACCATCGACGGCGTCCAGGAGCTCCCAGTAACTTCCCCCGAGCTCCTGCCTACCCCAACACCATGATTGGACAATACTCCCTTGACTACTATTCAGACTAACAGCGTCTTTATCGTCAATCTTGGCTGCGCCAAAAACCTGGTTGATACCAATGTCATCAGCCAGATCCTCACTTCAGCTGGCTACAAGCAGGCTCGCTCTATGCGTGAAGCCAATTTTGTCGTCATCAACACCTGCGGCTTCATTCATGACGCACGAGTTGAATCCCAGGAAGTAATTGCGGATGCGCTGAAAAATCGTCGAAAAGGTCAGTTCGTCATCGCCAGCGGCTGCCTTTCCCAGCGCTTGAACGCGGAGTTGTACGAACAATTCCCTTCCTTGGATGGCTTGGTTGGCACCAGGAATCTGCAGGATGTTTTGCTCCTGCTGGATGACCTCTCAAAATCTGGGATACTTAAACACAACACGCTTCCAGCGTATACAAAGCTCAAGGTGGACGCCAACCTTTCGAACACCGTCATCCAGGGTGGCAGCAGCTATCTCAAAATCGCGGATGGCTGCCACCGCACCTGCGCTTTTTGTGCCATACCCCTCATCAAAGGTCCCCTGGTAAGCCGACCAAGAGAATCAGTTATCCGCGATGCTCTCTCGTTGCAAAGCGAAGGCGTTAAAGAGATCAACCTCATTGCCCAGGATGTGACTGCCTATGGCATTGATCGGGGTGAAAGCGATGCGCTTGCCAACCTGCTGACCGATTTATTGCCGCTAATCCCGGACGTCCCTTGGGTTCGCCTGCTTTACACGTACCCTGGAATGGTTACAAACAAACTGATCGACCTGATGGCCAACGATAACCAACTTCTGCCCTATCTCGACATGCCTCTCCAGCATGCCGATCCAACCGTCCTCAAGGCGATGTCACGCCCTTCTAATATCCAATGGGCTTCAGACACCATCTCCAAAATGCGCCATCTCATCCCCGACCTGGTGGTTCGCACCACGATGATCGTAGGATATCCAAATGAGAGTGAAAGAAGTTTTGAAATTCTCCGTGATTTTATTCGGGACATTGAATTTGATCACCTGGGAGTCTTCACCTACTCTCCCGAGATGGGCACGTCTTCCTACAGCCTTGGGGATCCAGTTCCCATGGAGGTCAAAGAAGCACGCAAGGCAGAATTAATGCAACTCCAGGCTGGCATCTCCCTCGCCAGGCTCAAAAAGCTGCAAGGAAAGACTATGGACATGTTGGTGGAAGGCATCAATCCTGAAGAGCGCCTGCTGGTCGGCCGCACTTATCGGGATGCGCCTGAAATCGATGGCTTAGCCATTGCATTTGGCGACGCTCACGCAGGTGAGCTTGTTTCCATCCAGGTCACAAACACCACGGAATACGACATAATTGGAGAGCAACGGAAAAAATAACCTCCATTTCTGGAGGTCATTTTTCTATGGAGTAGCTGTTGGCTCTTCTGTTGCTGGAAGGGTGTCTGTTGGTAAAGGAGGTGTGGGCGTTAGCTGGTCCGGTGGCGGTTCAGGCGTGGTGACAGGATTGGCACAAGCTTCTGCATAGGCTGTTGCTGTTACCTGGATATCCAGATTAACCCCAACTGCCAGCGACTGGCTGTAGTAGGAACTTGCGGTGCAGTAATCCCCCTGCGCGGCAAATTGATCGCCCAGTCGATACAGCGCTATCCGGTAACGTTCAGCCGTCGTCATACCGGTTGAATCAGAAAAATAGGGCATTTGGGCATAGAGCTGACTAAAGATCTCGACTGCTCCCGGCCAATTAACATCCCAGTAACTGGCACCGGTCAAATAGGTCGTCGCCCAGCTTTCAGCACCTGCAGCCTGGGAGTCCAATGCGCCCAACTCCGCTGCAACAGAAAGGTCGTACATTCCCTGTTCCAATTCGCCAGCCCAAATCCTTTGGATGCCGCGATTGCGCAGGGCAATAAAATACAAACCGTCGACTTCAATCGTCCGATAATCGAAGTTGCTTTCCTTCAGCGACTGCACAGTTTGCACAGCCAAATCCCATTCCTGGTTAGCGATGTGCTGCGTCAATTGGGTGAATTTTTCTTCCGCCCCGCGTAAATCAGGCGTTGCGGTCACCCCGGGTTCAATGGTAGCAATCGCAATTTGTGTGGCGGTGGGAATAGGTTCGTTCAATTTCCCAATGACCTGAGCCATCAGGTCTGCGATCCCCGGAAATTCCGGGTATTTCTCAATGATATAATCCAGGCGTGCTTTTGCGTTTTCGTAACGTCCAGCGTCCATGTCCTTATAGGTCCATTCCAGCTGCAACGCGATTTGGTCCATCAGGAGCGCTTTCTCATTTGCTAATCGCCGTTGGACACCATTTCTGTAACCAAAAAAAATTCCAGCCGCGATCAAAAGGACAAAAACCAGGATTCCCAGCCAAACCCACTTACCGCCCCTATTCTCCCTATTCTGGTGGGGCTTACCTGCTTTATGGTCTGGTTGTTGGCTTTCGAGGTCGTTTTCGAACCCGATAGTTTCGTCCTCAGGTACTTCAATCTTCGGCATTTCTTCATCCGGATGCTCTTCAGAGAGCTTTTCTTCATCAATTACGTTGTCGTCCATAAAAACTTATTATACCTTTTCTTATAGTTCTGCGATTTCACGCAGATCTTTTCGTAGAACAAGGGCTGCAAGAACAACCCCTATCCCAAATGCTACAAAGGATCCGATAAGCGTGCCTGCCAACCTTGGTGCCCAGTTGATCACAGCATACGCCACCCCCCCTCCAACCGCTGCAGCTAAGAGACTTTTCAACAAGGAGCCACCCAGTTTAAATGGGCTTGGCATGATCTTGCTCAAGAGCAGCGTGAGCAGTATTGCTTGGAGAGTGTAAGCGATGGTGTTGGCTGAAGCGATACCGACTGCTTTGAGTGCCGGAGAAAGCACTATCCCCAACAGTATGAATACCACCAGGGTGAATGCAGAACCCATCAGAGGAACAAGAGGTTTTTGCAGGGAGTAAAATGAGCGGACAAATAGCTCCACCAGCGAATGTCCGACAATCCCCACCAAGAAAACCTGGCTAACGCTCACCACCTGCATCGTGGCTGTTTCGTCCAATCCGAGGAAGCTGCGAATCAAGGGCAACAAGACCATTCCTGCGATGATCGCGATCGGTACGGTTAAGGTGAGCATTACCCTCGCTGCCCTTTCAATTTTTAGTTTAATTGCATCAAATTGCTGGTTACTGAACATCTCAGAGAGTGTTGGCAGAATCGCGGTCGCAATCGATGTGCCAAGAAGGGTCTGGGGCACCTGCATAATCCACCAGCCGTAAGTCAAAGCGGAAACCGATCCTTCAGGCAGCCGTGACCCAAGATTGTCCTGTGCCAGGAAGATCAATTGGATGAACAACATGCTAATCACCCGGGGACCCATCAGTCGTAAAACTTTACGCGCGTTGGGGTCTTTGAGATCCACCCGGGGTTGCCAGCGGAAATGGTACTTGATAAGCCCAGGGACCTGAATCAGCAAATGCAGCAGAGCTCCAATGATCACGCCATAAACCAGCCCATCTATGCCAAAACCCATGGCTGGAAGACTGATTGGTCCGAGTTTCAAAGATTCTGTCGGGGCCAACACCAGGGCCCCAAATATCTGACCCACATCATACAAAATCGGAGCCAAAGCCGGGAGCAAGAAGTGCTGATTAGCCTGCAAACCCGCCATTGCCAGACCACTCAACGAGAAGATCAGCGTCGAGATCAGGTTCAACCGCAAGAGTCGGATTGTATCAACTGTCTGAGATTCTGTGAAGCCAGGCGCGATCCCGAGTTGATTGGTCACCAACGGGCTGGCAAAAATCGCGATAACAATCGCAGCCAATGCCGTCAATAAGAAAGCAATGTTCAAGATGTTCGAAAAGAGGTCCCAAGCCTTGCTTCGACCTTCTTTGGTAAGCACTTCGCTCAGCACTGGGATAAAGGCAATTGCCAAGGCTCCACCCGAGATCAGCATAAATAGCATATCAGGCAGGTTATTCGCAGCATTGAACACATCCAGCTCGGCTGAAAGCCCAAATTGCCGTGAAATGATCATTTGCCGGGCTACGCCAAGGATTTTATCGACCCCAAACAAAACCGCGAGTAATAAAGATACTTTTGATAATTTGCTCAATTTTTTCATATCGCTCCAGGTTAATCCCCCCAATTATGCCACAACTTATGTCAGCCAATTTCCGTTCACATCCAACCTGTAAGAGCAAAATGATAATGT
>DBRR01000042.1 GCA_002306055.1 Anaerolineaceae bacterium UBA1363 | reverse complement strand
GGACATTTCTAAATTGCCTTGACACCGTTCACATCCAACCACCCAACCCCTAATTTTGGCAAGTGGAAAGGGTAGAGTAGAAGAGATTTACAGATCGATCCTTATCTTTGTTTTAAAGCCACGTATCACCAGTCATTTCCTATGCTTTATAATCTTAGGATGGATAAGCATAGGCTATGACAGACCAAAAACAGTTTGGGAATTTATTTGTTGTCGCGACACCAATTGGCAACACACAGGATATTACCCTGAGGGCAATTGAAACTCTCAGGTCAGTGGATGCTGTCATTTGCGAGGAACGCAAAGACGGTTCGCGGCTGTTGAAACAGCTGGAAATCAAGGGCAAGCCGTTAATTGAACTCAATGAACACAATGAGAGCGATATGATCCAACAAATCTTGATCGATCTGATGAACGGCAAGAACATGGCGCTGATCTCAGATTGCGGCACGCCTGTTTTTTCTGACCCCGGCAAGCAGCTCCTCAAGCTGATGGCTGAAATGCGCATTAAAGTGGTACCTATTCCAGGTGCCTCCTCTCTCATGGCTGCACTTTCCCTCTGCCCGTTCGACATGGAAACCTTCATGTTTCTCGGGTTCCTTCCGCCAAAGACCGAGCAGCGTTCGGCTGTACTGCAAAAACACAAGATTTCTGACTCTCCGATTATCCTGATGGACACTCCATATCGTCTTACCAAACTTCTTGATGAAGTCAGTAAAACTTTTGGTCATCAACAGCAGATTTTTCTTGCTCTCGACCTGACCCTGCCCTCTGAAGCTGCCTACCTTGGAACTGTTCAGGATGTCGCGGCCCAGGTCCAGGGTAGAAAAGCGGAGTTTATCCTGATCCTGGATCGACCCCAACGGAGGAGGTTTTGAGCTCTACAAGGTCACTCCAAGTCCGCGGGCAGTCACTGGAATTACCAGTGTTCATGCCGGATGCCACCTATGGCTACGTGCGCAGCCTGACAGCGTCTGACTTGCGTGAAGTCGGTTTGCCGATCCTGATGATGAATGCCTTTCATTTGATGCAAAAGCCGGGCTCCTCCCTCATCTCAACCCTGGGAGGCTTGCACGATATGGCAGCCTGGCCTGGTCTCATCATGACCGACTCGGGGGGATTTCAGGCCTACTCGCTCATCCGCCAAAACGCAAAATTTGGGAGCCTGACCGAAAAAGGGATTGTTTTCTTCCCGGAAGGCTCTTCCAGAAAACTGCTGCTGACTCCAGAAAAAAGCATCCAACTTCAGATGAGCTACGGCTCGGACATCCTCGTTTGCCTGGATGACTGCACGCATGTGAATGCCAGCCGGGCTGAACAGGAAGCTTCTGTCACCCGCACACTCGCATGGGCAGCCAGAGCCAAAACGAGTTACCAAACGCAGCTCAGATCCCGAAAATGGTCCGATAACCAACGCCCCCTGCTTTTCGCGGTCATCCAGGGTGGAGCTGAATTGGACTTGCGCCGACGCTGTGCTGAAGGCTTGCTTGAGATTGGCTTCGATGGGTTCGGTTTTGGCGGTTGGCCGCTGGACGAAGACTCTAACCTGATCACCGACATTCTTGAATACACGCGCTCACTCATTCCGCGCGAGTTTCCTCTCCATGCACTTGGCATCGGTCATCCAGCCGGGATTGTCACGAGTTTCCGACTAGGTTACGAAATGTTCGACTGTGCCTTGCCCACCCGGGACGCGCGCCATGGGCGGCTCTACACCTGGTCCGAAGCCAACCCTGCGCTCACACAGGATGGCAGTTGGCTCAAATTTCGCTATATCAATACAGAAGAGAATTTCCACGACTCAGATCCGATCTCGCCAGGCTGCGACTGTGAATGCTGCCGGGACTACTCCATGGGGTATCTTTTCCACCTCTACCGGATGCGTGACTCGTCTTATATGCGCCTCGCCACGAAACACAACCTGCGCTTCATGACACAGTTAATTGAAAGGTTGCGGCATCTAAATGCCTGATAAAGAAAACGACCAGGAATTAATTGAGCAGGTAATTCGTTCACAAAAGTATGCCCAACTGGCCAGCACACTTGTCTCCCGTGTCACCAAGGAAGAAGCAAAAAAGCATAATAGTCCACAGGCTATCATCCAATCCGCACGCACTCGTTTGCACCAATTGACAGGCGCATACCTTGCTCCGAAGTTAGACTATACGCAGTGGCTTTATAAATTTAAATCCCTGGACCCGAATGACCGATTGGGCTTGGAATCCACCAGTCTCAGTATGATGCGCTTGCATGCTTCGACATATGAGCGTCTTGAGGTGTTACCCACTTTTTTTCAGACAGCGCTCGCTTCCATCAGTCCGGTCAAATCGGTTCTGGATCTCGCCTGCGGGCTCAACCCCCTTTCCATCCCATGGATGCCGCTCGCAGACGGATTCAGCTATTATGCCAGTGATGTGGTTAATCCATTGGTTCATTTTCTACGGCATTATTTCGAGTTATACCGGGTCAAGGGGGAGGCATCGATCCTGGATCTCTCTTTTTCCATCCCCAGCCAGCCGGTACAGCTCGCCCTCCTGATGAAGACGCTTCCCTTGATGGAGCAAATCGAACATAGCCTTTCGCAAAAGATCCTTGAGAATCTCAACGCTGAACACATCCTTGTCACTTACCCCCTTCGCAGCCTGGGTGGGCGTAGAAAAGGGATGGAGGAAACCTACCGTTCGCAATTCGATCAGCTCGTAGCTGGTCGCAACTGGAAAATTCAGGAATTTCGTTTTCCTAATGAAGTAGCTTACCTGGTAACAAAATGATTTTCGAACAGTCTTTTCTCGACTCGCTCATCCAGGCAGTGGAAGCCTCCCACAAGTATCGGGACCTACAGATTCCGCATACCACATTGCAGGACATTCTTGCCTATGAAAGTCAGCACAGCCAATCCCGCAAGGAGCTTGAAGCGAACTTTCGCAAATCTCTGCACAACATCATGGCACCGTATCTTGAGGACATCAACTACCCAGTGGAGACTGCGAGCATGCAAGAGTTCCATTCCCAGGATCCATCCCTGGAGACTTTAAAGTCGTGGTGCCAGGATAGGATGCGTCATCATGCCTCGAGCTGTGAACGCCTGCCTTTTCTCGAGATCTTCTACCAGAAAATTTACGTCACAATCGGCACTCCAACATCCATACTCGATCTCGCCTGCGCGCTGGACCCACTTGGACTTCCATGGATGAATCTCCCGCCAACAACCAGTTTTGTTGCCTACGACATTCATCAGCCCCGCCTGGACTTCCTTCAGGCCTTCTTTCAGTTATTCTATCCACAAGCCCGCGCAATCCAGCAGGACATCCTGACGAATATTCCTGATCAGGAAGCAGAGTGCGCCTTTTTCTTTAAAGAAGCACACCGCCTCGAGAAGCGCCGTCCGGGCAGCAACCGCGAGCTATTCGCGGGTCTCAACGTCAAATGGCTGGTGGTCAGCCTGCCGAGCCGCGACCTGGCGGGGCACCATTCGTTGGAAGCGTATCATACAAGCTTGATCCAAAAGTCCATCGAGGGTCAGCCGTGGCGTCTCACAACCGACATGGCAGGCGATGAACTCTTGTTTTTCATCCAAAAACATGACTGAATCCAACACTATTCTCCCTCCCGAAATTCAGCAAGCGATCACGCGCTACCGCCCTTATCTCTCCCCGTCCGATTACCAGGAGCTGCTTGCTGCGGCTAACCGAGCTGCGCCATCAGCCGTGCGCGTCAACCTGCTGAAATCATCCGATCCCACTCAAGACCTCGCTACCTGGTCGGATCGTTATGGCTGGCAGACAACTCCAATCCCGTTCTCCACCAACTCCAGGCAGGTGCTCTCGAGCCAAACTCCTCCCGGGCAGACGCTTGAACACCGCCTTGGGTACTATTACGTTCAGGATGCCGCATCCATCCTGCCTGTCTCACTTTTTTCCACATCTACCACTCCCAAGCTTGTACTTGATATGGCTGCCTCACCTGGCGGAAAGACAACGCAACTGGTTGACCACAATCTCGACCGGGATTTTGTGATTGCCAACGACTCGTCCGCCCCACGGCTTTCCGCCTTGCGTACCGTCCTGCAGGTTTGGGGTTCTGCTAATCACATGATCACCAACTTCGCTGGCGAACGTCTTGGGGACTGGTTTCCCCAAACTTTTGACTGCATCTTACTGGATGCCCCTTGTAGTATGGAAAGCCTGCGGGTTTCTGCTTCTCATCCGCCCAGGCCGATCACGAGCGATGAACGCAGCCGCCTTGCCACAAGGCAGCTCGCGCTGCTAATCTCAGCTGCCAAAGCCCTTAAACCCGGGGGAGAATTGGTCTATTCCACCTGCACTCTCGCGCCTGAAGAAGATGAAGCCGTAGTAAACGCCCTGCTGGATCTCGCACCGGATGCCTTCCAAATCGATAAGATTCCTCTCGGCATTCCGCAAGCCCCTGGATTGAAAGCCTTCCAGGATCAGACCTTTCACCCAACGCTTCAAAATAGTTGGCGGGTTTGGCCTCACATTTTTGAAACGAACGGCTTCTTTGCGGTCCGTCTGACAAAAGTGGCTGACTTTTCCTCTGATGCCACCCGACCGCCTGCCCGTCCATTTTCAGCTACTGGGTTTACTCCGATAGCACACAAGCAATTGGGTATCTTGGATGCTCAAATTGTGGACCTCTACGGAATCAGTTTGATCCCGCAGCTCACCCAAAATGGACTGATTCTCCACCAACGGGGTGACAGCCTGCACTTGATCCCAAAAGCTTACCTTGACAACTTCCAGGCGCTGCCATTCCACAGCCTCGGAATGCCGTTTGGGAAAGTCTTCCACGGAGATCTGGCACTCTCGGTTGACATTATCAACCGGTTTGGGAACCTTTTCGTCGCCAATGCCTGGACAATCCCCGCAGAAAACGTCGCACAATGGCTTTCAGGTCAGGATGTGCGGAATCTCGACTTCCAGGGGTTGAAGATGGGATCGGTCGTGGTGATTCGAGATGAAATGGGACGAAACCTGGGCGCAGGGAAACTCTCAGCCCACCGATTGAGAAACCTTTTACCAAACCGCAACTTACTAATTTAGCTGAAGACTAACGACAAAGATGCCGGATGATGGCGCAGCCAGCGATACAGGCTGTTTCCATGCGCAGGATATTCGTGCCCAGGGAAATCTGCTGAAAGCCGTGTTTTTCTGCCAACGCCACCTCTTCTGAACTAAAACCGCCTTCCGGACCGATCAACAGAGCAATCTCAGGTTTTGCGCTTTCCCCTACTCTGAGCATTTCCGGGCATACCTGGCTCACAATCGCCGTGCTCTCCCATGCGATCAGTTTTACCGCGCAACCTTCCGCGGCTGCCAGCATTTCTTCAAATGCAAGCGCTGGAAGCAAGACGGGTAATTTCGCGCGCATGGATTGTTCCGCAGCTTCCCGCATAATTGCGTTCAAGCGCTCCTGGCGCGCGCTGTTCTGCCGCTTATCCTGCACCAGGCTGCGGGAGGAAATATACGGCTGAAAACTGGTTACCCCAATTTCAGTCGCCTTTTGCAGAATTATCTCCATCTTTTCGCGCCTTGTGAGACTGTAGCATAAGCGCAATCCTACTAATGGTTCGGGTCTGCCAAGCTGTTTCCCTGTGATCTCACCGATCAGGTTTTGCCCTTTACTTCCGGTAAGCTGCACCAGGTACTCCCAGCCTGAATTATCCAGTACGATCACAGCCCCAGTCTTGACTTTGAGGCGTAATACGTTCTTGATCTGGCGCGATATATCTTCTGGGAAAGTAACGATACCATCTTGTACCGAGTCTGGATCTAGAAAAAAGTGTTGCATGGCACTATTTTAGCGTATTTTCCATATTTGGTTCATTTGCACCCCTGCAAGGCGGCTCCGGTGGCTGTCGCATATTCCGCCCGCTCAGGTATCAAAAAGTTAATACCGTACAACTGGGAAAATCCATCAAGGATCTGGCGACCAAGACTCATGCGCATCAGATTGCCTGTAACCACGATTGTGTCCAACTGGCAAAGTCTTGCCGCTAAAACCGCTGCCGTACCAACAGATTGGAAAACAAGATTCACGATTCCTGCCGCGAGATCCTCAGGCTCACTCAAACCAATAAGCTTTCCGAAATTGGATGCCGTGGTACTTGGAGTGAGACCCGGGATTTCCTTTTGGGTCAGGTCTCCGACAGTCAGGTCAATCTTTTCCAATTGTCCATTTTGTGAAAGCTGATCAATTGTCTCAAAATCACTGACATTGATCAGCCTGTCAGCCAATCCCAGCAAGGTCCCTCCACCAACGCCTGAACCGATGATATGCCGGACGTTGGACCCTCTGGCTTCGACCAGGGAGGTTCCTGTTCCCATGCTCACTACGACCGCTTCCGGGACACCCGCCAGGAAAATCCCACCGATGCCAACAGACTCAAACTCGTTCACGAAGATCGTTTTTCTCTCCAGCAAATCACCACCCAAATAAGAGGCTCCCACACCTGTTGCTACGATTTTATCAATTTGTGACAACTTCTTACCCGAGGTTTCCAGATATCGTCCGAGCCCGGCATATGCCGAGGCAAGCGGATCGCTGGCTTTTACGATCACACTTTCCTGCATCTTGCCATCTTCAAACGCCACCACTTTCGTGGTGCTTCCCCCTACGTCCAGACCTAATACCAGGCTCATAAAATCTCCATTTCGTGCGATAATTCAAGTAACACAGTGATATTTCTCGTTTTGAAGTATAACCGGTCGCGGTAGCATTTTCGGAGAATGATTTTGGAACAAAAAGAACAACGCCACAATTTCAAATATTTGGACATTGTCACAGTCAGTTTTGCGGTAATCCTGATCCTTTCAAACTTTGCATCATCTGCCAAGATTATCGACTGGGGATTTTCGCTCGGCAAGGTCCGCATGGCGTTTGATGCCGGAACGGTGTTTTTTCCTTTTGCCTACATTTTTGGCGATGTCCTAACGGAAGTCTATGGGTATTCGCGTTCCAGGCGTGTGATTTGGCTTGGTTTTGGCGCCCTGGTATTCAGTTTCTTGATGTTTCTGCTCATCCGCCTGCTGCCTGGCGAAGCCACCTGGCAGCAAACTGTTGGTCAATCTGCTTTCGATTTAGTTTTAGGTGGTGTCAGTTTTGGTGGAATTGTCCTCTCCAGCATTCTGGGATACCTATTCGGTAGTTTTTCAAATGCCGCTGTGATGGCATTCATGAAATCGTTTACTAAGGGAAAATTTCTCTGGGTTCGCACGATCTCCAGCACCATCATTGGCGAATTCGTCGACAGCCTCATCTTTGTAGCCGTCGCAACGCTCACCGGTGTGTTTCCACGTGAATTGTTCTGGTCGCTGACCCTGACCAATTACATCTTCAAAGTCCTGGTTGAGGTCCTCTTCACCCCAGCAACCTATAAGATTGTCAACAAACTCAAGCATGCCGAAGGTGTTGATATCTACTCAGATCTATCCGACCTCAGTCCGATAGGCTTTTAGCCTTTGGTTCCTCAAAACCAGCAATGCAGACCACAAACTCACCCTTGATGGGGGCGTTTTCAATGATCGGGATGATCTCCGTGAGGTTCCCTCTCAAAATACGCTCAAACTTTTTGGTTAAGTCGTTAGCCACCACTGCCCGCCTGTCACCCAGGACTTCCAAAGCGTTCCTCAGGAAAGCCACCAGGCGGTATGGGCTTTCGTAAAAAACCAGAGTGTGGGGATTTTGGGCCTCCATCGCAATAAATCGCTTTCGCGGACCTTCTTTATTCGGTGGAAAGCCCTTGAAAGTGAAACTGTGAAGAGGTAAGTCCGCCAATGTGAGAGCTGTGATGACTGCAGATGGCCCTGGGATCACTTCCACCGCAATTTCAGCTTTTAATGCCGCGTGCACCAAAAGGTATCCCGGATCAGAGATCCCGGGTGTGCCCGCGCTGGTGATCAAGGCGATGGTTTCGCCGCGTTCGAGCCGTTCAATGAGTTTTGGGACTACTTTTCGTTCATTGAAGTTGTTCAATGCGGTCTGAGGTTTGCTGATGCCGTAGTGATTCAACAAAATGCTCGACTTGCGACTGTCCTCCGAAGCGATCAGGTCCACACTCTTCAGGACCTCCACCGCGCGGTAGGTGATATCCCCTAAATTTCCAATTGGTGTTGCAACAAGGTAGAGCATACAATCTCACTTCCAACGCTTAGTACCGAGGCAATTTGATGTGTGTATTATAAGGGAGGTTGCCTGTAATCATCACCGTGATAGAATTTCTACAAATCATTTTAGCAAAAAAAGGCAAATACGCTATGGAAAGAACCGTTCCAGTCCGATCATCCGAAGAAATTGACCTCTACCTGCGCACTATCTACTCCTTGCTGCGCTCCTCCAACGAGGTACACATCCGCACCCTCGAAGAGGTGCACGCCGGGATGAATTCTTCCCTTCAAACAAAATCCCGTGAGGACTCCCCGGATATTTCCGCTCTGGTGTATACCCTATTACGCTTGCCGGAAGTCATTTTTGATGTGAAGAAAGTCATTCTTGGTCAGTCCGCAGCTAACCTGGCCAGTTATGGTTATGGTGATGTAGAAACCTGGCAGGAAGTGAGCGCGAGGGCCCGCCGCCGGCGCTGTTTTTACGACGGAGGTCAGATTCTGGCATGTTACATTGCCTCCCGTTCCGATATTGATGATGTCATTCCCGCCCTGACCACCCTGCAGATCGAATGGAACAAACTGCACTTCCTGTTGAACGCCCTCCCCGAAGGGCTGCTTGTTTCTGCGACTCCTGCTGACCCGCAGAGTTTCCAACAACTCGCCAGGCATCTTCAGATCAAAGAGGAAGACCTGGCACGTCTTTACACCTTGATGGGCGACAACTTCTATAGTCATATGTCCAGGATTGCATCAGCGACAAGCGACCTCACGGTTCAATTGGTCAGTGGTTCCCTCAATGACTACCGCAAAGCGACTGAGATTTGGTGGACTAATATTGAATCCCATTTGCCTGCTGTGACCAAGCGTCCGATCTACTTTGTCTCATCCAACACCCACAGCCTTGCCAACCTGCTTTCCGGTTTTTCACTGACCAAACGCGCTGAATTGCTCAACTTCATCCAGGAAGACGAGCCTTCTTTACAGGCTGAGTGGGAAGAATTGCAGCAGGAAGCCAATAAGGCCAGCCAGGAAAACTTTTTCTACTATGCCATGCGTAAGTATCTTTCCGCCCACCCTGAGAGCTCACTGGCAGCTGAGCAAATTGCCTTTGAAGAGGATCGCGGCATCACCCGCCTCAGCAGCGTCCACAGTTTTGATGTGGAAGCCAATGTGATGGAGCTTAACAAGCTCAATCCAAACACTATTGACCCCCGTCTGGTTCCTGAAGGCGACAGCTCCCATCTCGCTTTTTTGCAGGACAGTGACGCGATTATATTAAATATTGACTATCCGCTTGGTTTCGCCGCTTACAACCTGCTGACAAAAATTGCTGAAAACAGTATCAGAATACTTGGCATCTACATCATGGGTAAAGCTGCCAGTTTGAATGGTGTCCGTGGAGACGTGATCCTGCCAAATGTGGTCTACGATGAGCATTCCCGCAACACCTACCTCTTCAATAACAACTTCTCAGCGGCAGATATTGCCCCTAATCTCAACTTTGGTACTGTGCTGGACAACCAAAAAGCCGTCTCAGTCATGGGCACCTTCCTGCAAAATAGAAATGTGCTCGACGTTGTATATCGTGAGGGCTATACTGACGTCGAAATGGAAGCTGGTCCGTATCTTTCTGCCATCTATGAGCTTTTCCGCCCGCAGAGACATCCTATCGATGAAATCGTCAACCTTTACGGTGTGCCCTTCGATTTGGGCATCCTGCACTACGTTTCCGACACACCCTACTCCAAGGGGAAGAACCTCGGCGCTGGCAGTCTCTCCTACTTTGGCATGGATTCAACCTATGCGGTCTCGATCGCAATCCTCAAACGCATCATCATGCTCGAGAAGCTTCGTCTGCAATGAAAAAAGCCTCCCGATCTATTCTCAGGGAGGCTCTCTTTTACCTCAATCTTTCGCGCAGTTTGATTGCACTTGCCCGATAACCTTCGAGCTTTTCCCTTTCGACCTGCACCACCTTCTCAGGCGCTTTCTGGGCGAATGGCGAAGCAAGCAGTTTCTCAAGGCGCTCTATCTGGCTTTCCGCTTCCGCCAGTTCTTTCTCGAGCCGCTCGCGGTCAAGCTGGCTGTCACCGCCAGCACTTAAGTCAAGGTAGATCTCGATATCCTCGATTACCACAACCGTCAAACCCTCGGTTTGAGGTTTGTTTGGAAGGATTTCCAGACCAGCCTCGTTAAGACCGGCTAAATCGACCAACAAATGCTGATTCTGCCGTAGAAAATCGGTTTTACTCTCACTGACCAGGATTGCGTCGATGGTTTTACTCGGTTCGATCTTGAATTCCGAACGCAGGTTACGGATTGTTCGCACGATTTCCTGTACCAATTCGAAATCCTTTACCGCAGCGTCTTCCCAATCCTCGTGAGGCATACGTTCCGGCCAACGGGCTACGATCAGGTGCTCCTCCCAATTTCGCTCAGGATTGTAGATGTACTGATTGGTCTCACAAGCTTCTTTCAAATAACCATAAAGCGCTTCAGTCACGAAGGGTGTAAAAGGATGCAGCAAGCGCAGCATTAATCCAAGCACATCTGCTAACACGATGGCAGTATACCCAGCCCGGTCGCCGCCTTCCGCCAACTGCCTCTTGGAGGCTTCCAAATACCAGTCGGCAAAATCGTTCCATAAAAATTCATACACCTGTCGACCGGCTTCTCCAAACTGGTATGTTTCAAACAGGTTATTGACGCTGTTGACGGTCTGCTTGGCACGTGCCCAGATCCAGGAATCAGCCAATGTCCATTCCGGTTTGGCTTTTATGGGTACTTCAACCTTGTTGACGGCATTGATCACAAAGCGACCAATATTCCACACTTTGTTGGCAAAGTTTCGGTTCCCCTCCACTTTCTTTACGCCAACATTCTGGTCATTGCCCGGGCTGGACCCAACCACCAGCGAGAACCGAAGCGCATCTGTGCCATATTCGTCCATCAAAACCAGCGGATCGATGACGTTGTTCTTGGTCTTGCTCATCTTCTGTCCCTTATCGTCGCGCACCATGCCGTGCAGGTAAACGGTATGGAAGGGCACCTTGCCGGTGAAGAAAAGCCCGTCCATGACCATGCGTGCAACCCAGAAGAAGATGATGTCGTACCCGGTCTCCAGCACACTGGTAGGGTAGAAGTAACGCAGATCAGGTGTTTCTTCCGGCCAGCCAAAGACCGAGAAAGGCCAAAGACCTGACGAGAACCAGGTATCCAACACGTCCGGATCCTGCTGCAGATTGTGCGAACCGCATTTGGGACACACGTTGGGATCTTCACGTGAGACGATCACTTCGTGACAATCCTGGCAATACCAGACCGGGATGCGATGCCCCCACCACAACTGCCGGCTGATACACCAATCCTGGATGTTGTCCATCCAGTTCAGGAACACCTTCGTGAAACGATCAGGTACAAAAGTAATTTCGCCTTTCCGGACTGAATCAGCTGCCATCGCTGCCAGGCTGTCCATCTTCACAAACCACTGCGTCGAGACCAGCGGTTCAACAATTTCCCCTCCCCTTTGAGAACGCGGAACATTCATCAGGTAAGGCTCTTCTTTAAGCACCAAACCTGCTTCTGTCATGTCTTCCCAGATTGCTGTGCGGGCCTCAAAGCGTTCCATGCCTGCGTATTTGCCGGCATTCTCATTCAATGTGGCATTTTTGTTCATGATGTTGATTAAAGCCAGGTTGTGACGTTGACCAATTTCGTAGTCGTGCGGATCGTGCCCTGGGGTGATCTTGAGTGCGCCCGTGCCAAAGTCCTTGGTTACGTACTCATCTGCAACCACTGGAATTTCCCTGCCCAGGATTGGAACGATCACCTTTTTTCCAACAAACCGTGCGTAGCGTTCATCCTCTGGATGCACTGCCACAGCTGTATCCCCTGGAATGGTCTCCGGGCGGGTGGTGGCTACAGGGATGTAGTCCCCACTGCCATCAGCCAGCATATATTTGAAATAATAGAGCTTGCCTTGTTCCTCCGAGTATTCCACTTCAAGGTCAGAGACAGCCGTCTGCAGACCAGGCGACCAGTTAATCATACGCGGACCTTGATAGATGAGTCCTTTTTCATACAACTGCACGAAAGCTTCCCTGACAGCCCGGGATAGTCCCTCGTCCAGCGTAAAACGCTCCCGGTCCCAATCACAGGAGGCACCCAACCTTCTGAGTTGGTTGATGATCTCGCCGCCGTACTTTTCTTTCCACTGCCAAACGCGGGCTTCAAACGCTTCGCGTCCCAAGGCTTCGCGGGAGGTCCCTTCCTTGCGCAGCATATTTTCCACTTGCAACTGCGTGGCAATCCCAGCATGGTCGGTCCCAGGCACCCACAGGGTCGGCTCACCTTTCATACGATGATAGCGGATCATGATGTCCTCTGTCGCCACGAACAAAGGATGCCCCAGATGCAAGGCACCGGTGACATTCGGAGGAGGGATAACGATCACAAACGGCTCCACGTTCGGATCGTGCCCTGGCAGGTTCGGGTCATTTGTCGGCTTGAAATAGCCCTTCTCTTCCCAAACCCGGTAGATTTTTTGTTCATACTCTCTAAAGTCATACGTTTTCGGCAATTCAGTCATCCAACACCTCTCGATCCTTAAATAAAAACTTTCGTCCGCTGAGGACGAAAGTTATCTTCCGTGGTACCACCTCAATTCGATCCAATTGGATCGCACTTGGGTTGAGCGCTAACGGGCTCTCCCGGGCTGGTCTAATCCCTTTGCAGGTTTCTTCAGCCAATCTCTCGCGGCGACTTCGCCCCTTTGCTTCCTGCAGGCATTCTCAACACTTCTGCCTTTCTCTGTCAGTGCCGTCCAGGGTTACTACTCCGCGTTTACTTATATTACCATATTCTACTATGGTCGACAGATTATTTATCCATCGTTTTGACCTGGTCTTCCCAGCGGTGCCAGCCTTCAAAGCGTTCCTTGATGATCTTCTTGCCTTCTCCAGGATGTGCCAAACCCATCAGTTCAAGATCCGCGTCCACCATGATCCGCACAAGTTCATGGAACTTGACTTTCGGCGACCATCCGATCTTGGCTTTGGCTTTGCTCGGATCCGCCAGCAAGAAATCCACCTCAGTTGGGCGGAAGTAGCGCGGATCAATTTCCACATATCTCGTCCAGTCCATATCCGCATAGCCAAAGGCTTCATCCAGGAAATCTCTCACAGAGTGGGATTCACCCGTTCCGATCACATAGTCATCCGGCTCATCCTGCTGCAGCAGTAAATGCATTGCCTCCACAAACTCTGGCGCATAACCCCAGTCGCGCTTGGCTTCAAGGTTTCCCAGGAAAAGTTTGTCCTGCTTGCCGGCAATGATCGCGGCCAGTGCCCGGGTAATTTTGCGGGTGACGAATGTCTCGCCGCGCCTGGGAGACTCGTGGTTGAACAAAATACCATTGACCGTGTACATCCCATAACCAACACGATAATTCTCGACCATCCAATATGCGTAGAGTTTGGCAGCCGCATAGGGGCTCTGCGGGTGGAATGGAGTCTTTTCAGACTGTGGAGGTGTGGCAGAACCAAATAACTCACTGGTTGAGGCCTGGTAAAAGCGTGTGCCTTTGCCAAGACGGCGCACTGCCTCGAGCATCCGCGTGGTGCCCAAACCTGTCACATCAGCTGTATATTCTGGCATGTCGAAAGATACACGCACGTGGCTTTGCGCCGCCAGATGATAAATTTCATCCGGCTTGGTGTCGTAAATCACATCGCCCAGAGTTCCGGTTGCACCCATATCCCCATAATGCAAAAACAACCTTGCGCTGCCATTCACGATGTGGGGATCCTTGTAGAGGTGGTCGATGCGTTTCGTGTTGAAGGTACTCGCCCGACGGATGATGCCATGGACTTCATAGCCCTTGGTCAGCAGGAGTTCTGCCAGGTATGACCCATCCTGCCCGGTGATGCCGGTAATAATTGCTTTCTTCATGTGCCACCTCGATCTTGTATTGAACAGTTAGTATACCGCAGCTGCTTAATACAATCGAAACTCACTTTTTTCTTCTTCAAACACCACCGGATCGAGCACATGCGTGGTTGGGACAAAGTTCATAAAGCCTCGCGTAATCACAAGGCTGTCGGTCTTTGCCCCACCCGGGAAGAAGCTGACCCCTTCCAGGACTGCTTTGGAGGTTGTCATGATCGGTGTGACCGCGGTGGCACAGAAAATCAGGTTGTCTGCCGGCGCGAGGTCATCCTGAGTATAAACCTCACCGAGCCTCACGCCCATCTTTCTCAACCGCGCTTCATCTGCTTGATCCTTGGGTTTCCAAATAGCCTGCATCTTGCCACCCAGAAGTTTGATCGCGGCTGCGGAGATGACGCCTTCAGGCGCAGCGCCAATGCCCATGACAGCATGCACGCCTACTCCTTTGAAACAGCTAAACACGCTCGGCATCAAATCTCCGTCCAAGATCAACCGTACTCTCGCTCCAGTAGAACGCAATCTCTTGATCAATTCTTCGTTTCGAGGACGGTCGAGTACCGTGATGGTGAGCTCACGGTTGTCGCGTCGTTTAAGGGCTTTTGCCAGTCGCCGGATATTTTCTTCAGGTGCAAGACGGATGTCAACGTAATCTGCCGCGTCTTTCCCAACGCAAAGTTTATCCATATAAGTATCCGAAGCCTGGATCAATCCGCCTGATGGCGCGGCTGCCAACACGCAAACCGCCCCCGAATTGAGATTGGCGGTGGCATTGGTGTTCTCGAGTGGATCCACCGCGATGTCGATATTCAAATCCCCTTCACCGATCTTCTCACCAATAAACAACATCGGGGCGTCGTCACGTTCACCTTCGCCGATCTTGATGTTGCACGATACTCCCGGAATCCGATTGAGTGCGGACCGCATGGCATCCACCGCTGCTGCATCCGCCAGGTTCTTGTCGCCCTGGCCTGCTGCCTGGGCGGCGGCAATTGCCGCATTTTCTGTAACTTCTAATAACTGCCAGGATAAACTTTTATAGAGGTGTTTCACTTCACTTGCGGTTTTTTCGATGGTCATTTCTCTCCTTTTTGAACCAGGGATCCACAATATTCCTTTATTATACCCAGCTTGCTATGACCCTCATCGCTACTTTTCACTAACCGGTTCTACAGCGCGAGTAGACCATTCTCAACTGGGTTATAATTTTTCTATATAAGGATATTCCTTTGATTACTTTAGGAGAAAACTATGAAGAAACGCAGTATTTTTTTGTCAATCAGTCTTGCACTAATGATTCTTCTTTCAGCATGCGCTAAACCCGCTTCACCAGCCGATCAAACCCCCGCTGCCAATACAGGCGAACAGGTCCTGTTGGTTTGGGACCAGTTTTACCGGGATGAGGAGAGCAAAGTTATGGAGACCTTGAATGCTGAATTCGAAGCTGCCCATCCCGGCGTGAAGATTCAGCGTGAGGTTAAAGTGCTTGCGGATCTCCAGACTACAGTCAAACTTGCCCTCGCCAACGCAGACGGTCCTGATGTAGCCCAGGTCAACCAGGGGCGCAACGACATGGGTGCCCTGGTGGAAGCCGGGCTTTTACTTCCGCTCAACCCCTATCTGGAAAAATACAACTGGAGTAGTGTCTTCTCCACCAGCGTCGCCAGCCGCAACAGCTTTACCGAAGACGGCAAGACCTTCGGTACAGGCAATCTTTATGGTGTCAGCCCAACCGCCGAGGTAGTGGGAGTTTTCTACAACAAAGACATCTTCAAGAAAAACCGCTGGGATGTTCCCACCACGTTTGAGGACTTCGAAGCTTTGCTTGCCAAGATCAAAACTGAAGGGATTACTCCGATTTCATTTGGCTCATTGGATGGCTGGAATGCTATTCACGAATATAGCGCTATTCAACATTTACTCGTCTCGCTGGATTACATCAATAATCTTACTTATGGTGTCAATAATGTCAGTTTTGACATTCCCGAGAATCGCCAGGCTGCCCAAATCCTGCAGGATTGGGCAAAGGCGGGTTATTTCACCGAGGGCTTTCCTGGAATAGGCTATGACGACTGCAACAATCTCTTCAAAGCTGGAAATGGCGCCATGACCATCACGGGTTCCTGGTTGGCACCGGAACTGATGGTTGGGACTGACCAGGAATTCGGTTTCTTCCTTTTACCTCCATTTGCTGGCAAAACTGGTCTGGCTATTGGTGGTGTGGGCATCCCCTTCGCCATCCGCAAAACCACTGAAAAGCAAGACCTTGCTGCTGAATACCTCAACTGGATGATCAGCCCCCGCGCAGCCGAGCTTTGGGCTGAAGCCGGTATGCTCCCTGCGATGGCGCTCCCCGAAGATAGCAAAGTGGACACCAATAATCTCTTCGGTGATACTCTGAATGCCTGGAATGCCATCAACAAAGAAAACGCTGTCGGTCATTATATCGACTGGGCGACGCCAACTTTCTATGATACCCTGGTTGCTGAATTGCAGAAACTCCTCGGCGGTATTTCAACCCCAGCCAATTTCACCGAAGCAGTTGAAGCAGATTATAAAGCTTACTTGCAGTCTAAATCGGAATAAACATCTGACCCAAAGACCGGTGCGTAGTGCGCCGGTCTTTTTCATTTACCCATGGCACATGTGACGAATAAATATCCTGGAGAATCGCGCTGGAAGGGCTTGTGGTACCTCCTTCCGACTTTGCTGGTGTATCTCCTCTTTACTTTTTTGCCCATTCTCGAAACCATTCGCAGTAGTTTCTACCAATGGGATGGTTTCAGCCAGAATCGAACCTGGATCGGTCTTGCCAACTATGTTGAGCTTTTTACTGACCCCAAGTTTCACAATGCCCTGCGCAACAATCTGGTTTTTGTTATTTTCTTCAGCATCATCCCAATCCTGATAGGGCTGTTTCTGGCCTCTCTTTTGAGTCGGCGCGCCATTCCCGGATTTGCCTTCTTCCGTACTGCGCTTTTTTTGCCCCAGGTCATCAGCATGGTAGTCGTCGGTGTCATCTGGCGTTGGATGTTCAACCCTACCTTTGGACCCATCAACCTATTTCTCCGCCAGATTGGCTTGGATGTTTTCGCGATCAGTTGGCTGGGCGATTTCACCTGGGCATTGCCTGCCGTGGGGAGTATCGGAACCTGGGTGCAGTATGGCTTCTGCATGGTGCTTTTCCTGGCAGGAATGCAGCACATCAACGAAGAATATTACGAAGCCGCCAGCCTGGATGGCGCCAATGCTTTTCAGCAATTTATTCACATCACGGTTCCAGGGCTTCGTTCCGAGATTACAGTAGCTCTGGTGACCACTATCATCGCAGCCCTGCGCGTCTTTGACCTGGTCTACACTACCACGCGGGGTGGACCTGGCGAGTCAACCATGGTTACCGGCTTTCTCATCTATCGCGCCGCCTTCACCAATAATCGTATCGGCTATGCCGCTGCCATCGCAACCATCCTTACTCTGATTATTCTAATTATTTCGCTGTTTATCCGCCATTTTCAGCAACAAGGATCTGAGGAGAGCGCATGAAATATCCATGGAAGAAACTCTTTCCCCGCTACCTTATCCTGATTGTATTCATGCTCGTGGTACTCGTCCCCATCTGGGGCATGTTCACCAGTGCTTTCAAGACCAGTACTGAAGTGATGGGGGGACCTTTCTCGCTTCCAAGCGATTGGAGCCTGGCAAATTTCGAACAGGCATGGCGGGTAGGACGTTTCAACGTATTTTTCAAGAACAGCGTTATCGTTGCAGCTGCAGTCGTGATTTCCAGCGTGTTTCTATCCACGTTAAGCGGGTACGCCTTTGGCGCTCTGCCCCTACCGGGTAAAAATTGGCTGTATCCTCTCATTCTAATTGGCTACATGGTACCCTTTGAGGCTGTTATCATCCCCCTTTACAACTTGATGGACTCCGTCGGAATTACTGACACGATTTGGGCGCTGATCCTCCCCCAGGTCGGTCTAAGTGTTTCTTTTGGCACGATGTGGATGGCTTCATTTTTCGAAAATACTCCCAGGGAATTAACTGACGCTGCCACCATTGATGGCTGTTCCAGGTGGCAGACGCTATGGTACATCCTCTGGCCAATCGCAAAACCTGCTGTAACGACGCTTGTCGTCCTGATTTTCATGTGGACCTGGAACGAGTTTCTGCTTGCCCTCGTCATGGTGCAAAACGAGGCACTGCGAACCCTGCCAGTGGGTTTGGCTTTCTTCCAAGGCAAATACACAGCCAACATCCCCCTGATGGCAGCTGGAGCTATCATTGTTGCTCTTCCGACTATCTTGATTTATATCCTCTTCCAGCGATTCTTCATCCGCGGCATGCTCGGCGGCGCCGTGAAGGGATAACCACCCACTTCACGAAAAACCCTTTTTACAAACGAAACCCCAACAAACGCATCAGCCATTCTTTCCCTCCACCTCTACAATTTTTTGCGTTCCAATCGTTTGCTTTCTATAATTGTACTAAAAGCATGGAAATTAGACGATATGGATAACATCAATCAAGAATTACCTTTATCACCGGAAGAACTGATCGCAGACTATCGTCTCGGATATCGCTCAAGACAGGCTTCCATCATCGGTCGCCGTGAGGTCCTGACCGGTAAAGCCAAATTTGGCATCTTTGGGGACGGCAAGGAACTCCCCCAACTGGCAATCGCTCACACATTCGGCAAAGGAGATTGGCGTTCAGGGTACTACCGCGATCAAACCTGGATGATGGCGCTTGACTTGCTCACGCTCGAAGAATTCTTCGCTCAACTCTATGCGCATGCCGACCCGAAATTCGACCCTAACAGTGGCGGTCGTAATATGACTGGGCACTTCTCCACGCAATTGATCGACGCAGATGGCAACTGGCTCAAACAAACCGACCGCTACAATTCCTCGGCAGATATCGCTCCGACTGCTGCCCAGATGCCCCGGTCTGTTGGGCTTGCACTGGCTTCGGTACTCTATCGCAAGAACGCAGAGCTAAAGGGGTTTGATTCCTTCAGCAACAACGGCAACGAAATCACCTGGATATCCATTGGCAATGCATCAACCGCTGAAGGTCACTTCTGGGAAGCGGTCAATGCCATTGGCGTTCTCCATGCCCCGGCAATTATCAGTATCTACGATGATGGCTATGGCATCTCGGTACCCAACGAGTTTCAAATGGTGAAAGAAAATATCTATGCGATCCTGCAAGGTTTTCAGCGAGTGCCCTGCCCGGCTGAGCAATGTGACCGCGGGTATGACATCTACCAGGTTCCTGCCTGGGATTATCCTGCCCTGCTTCGGACCTACCAAGAAGCAGCTGACACGGCCCGCAAGTATCACATTCCAGCCCTGGTGCACGTCACGGACGCCACTCAACCCCAGGGGCACTCCACCTCAGGCTCTCAAGAACGCTATAAATCCAAAGAACGGCTGGAGTGGGAGTATGATTTAGACTGCCTGCGCCGTTTCCGCCAGTATCTGATCGATAACAACGTCGCTACGGACGAGCAGTTGAGCGAATTTGAGGCAGAAGACAAGAAAACTGTTGAACAAGCCCGCAAGAAAGCTTGGGAGAGCTTCCAGGGTCCCATCAAAGAGTTTGTTAAGACCGCCTCCCAAAGGCTTTCTGAGCTGGCTGCCAGCGCTTCAACCCAAAAGGTAGAAATCGAGGCCATTAATAATCGCCTTGTCAGTATACAAGATCCTATCTTTAGCGATGCCGCTTCTGCCATTCACCAAGCACTCGTTCTTACAAAGGATCATCCAACGGAATCCCGTAAAGCGCTGGTTAATCTCTCGACCAGCCTGGAAACAGAACGCCAGGCATATTACAACAAGTTCCTTTTCTCAGACTCCGCTAGATCGCCTTTGAAAGTGAAACCGGTTGAAGCAAAGTACAGTGAGGGTTCTCCAACCTTGATGGGTTTTGAAGTTCTCAACAAAGCTTTCGACGAAATTCTTGCCCGCCAGCCTTTAATGGTTGCATTCGGTGAAGATGTTGGCCATTTGGGCGATGTCAACCAGGCATTCCGTGGGCTGCAGGAGAAGTACGGCCCTTTACGGGTTTCTGATACAGGTATTCGTGAAGCCACTATTTTGGGGCAGGCCATTGGTCTCGCTCTGCGCGGCTTCCGACCAATTGCAGAAATTCAATATCTCGATTACCTGCTTTACGCCCTCCAGACCATGGCGGATGATCTTTCCAACTTGCGCTGGCGCACTGCAGGTCGCCAACAGGCTCCCGTGATCATCCGCACGCGTGGTCATCGACTTGAGGGTATCTTCCACTCCGGTTCACCGATGGCTGGCATTACCAACCTTATACGGGGTATCCACGTGGCAGTTCCTCGCAATATGACCCAGGCGGCAGGTTTCTACAATACTTTAATCGAAGGGGATGATCCTGCCTTGGTCGTCGAAGTTTTAAATGGCTACCGTCTCAAGGAACGCCTGCCAGACAATCTCGCGGAATTCAAACTTCCTCTCGGTGTGCCTGAAGTGCTCAGGGAAGGAAAGGATCTGACCCTGGTGACCTACGGAGCCACTGTGCGCATTGCCCAACAAGCGGCTGAAAGACTGGCACAGGTTGGCATTGACGTAGAGCTAATCGACGTTCAAACTCTGCTGCCATTTGATCTCAATCACATGATCGTGGACTCGCTCAAAAAAACTTCGCGCGTTCTTTTCGTGGACGAGGATATGCCCGGCGGCACCACCGCTTATATGATGCAGGAAGTTCTGGAGAAGCAAGGCGGTTACCCATGGCTGGATTCCGCTCCGCGCACGCTCAGTGCTGCCAACCACCGCCCGGCTTACGGCACCGATGGGGATTATTACAGCAAACCGAACGCGGAAAGCATTTTCAACGCGGTTTATGAAATCATGCGGGAGAGCGACCCCAATCGCTTCCCTGCCATTCTTTAGGAGGATCAATGGCTACAAAATTAATCGCCCCAAGACCGGGCGAAGGTGTGGAAGAACTCACAGTGGTTACCTGGCTCAAACAAGTCGGAGACCATGTGGAAGAATTTGAGTCCGTGGTGGAACTTGAAACTGACAAAGTCGTGACCGAGTTCCCCAGCCCGGTGTCGGGCACCCTGCTGCGCATCGACGTAGTCGCTGGGGATACTGTACAGGTTGGCGAGACGATGGGGCTGATCGGCGAACCAGGAGAGTCCTTGGACGAAGAGACTGAAAAACCCGCACAAGTTCCGCAAGCAGAAGAAGCTCCGGCTGAAGTAGTTGAACAGGAACAACCGGTGATTGCAGAAAAACCTGCAGCCAAAGCAAGCTTCCTTTCCCCGTTGGTCAGGAAAATGCTCGACGAGCACCAGCTTGACCCAGACCAGATCCAGGGCACAGGTGCAGGGGGTAGGATCACAAAGCAGGATGTCGAGGCATACCTGGCCAGGCCGAAGAAAGAATCCCCCAGTGCACCCGAATCCAAAACTGAGGTGAAGGAAAAGCCGGTGCAGCCTGCCAAGGCAGCACCAGTCCCCACGGACATTCCCGGCGTCCTCATCCCCCATACTTCCACGCGCAGGCAGATTGCTGCCCGCATGGTTGATTCAGTTCATACTTCGCCGCACGTGTTGACCGTTATGGAGGTGGACATGAGCCGTGTGCTGGCTCATCGCAAAGCAAATAAAGAAGAATTTGCTGCAGATGGGGTCAATCTGACACTGACGGCATATTTTATTGCAGCTTTGGCAAAAGCGTTGAGTAAGCATAAAGTCATCAATGCCACCTGGACGGACGAAGGGCTCTTCACTTATACCGATGTCAATATCGGCATGGCGGTGGCTCTGGGTGAAGGTGGATTGATCGTGCCAGTTATCAAGCAAGTGCAAAACCTATCTTTGAGAGGTATCGCCTCCCAGGTCAATAGCCTGGCTGAACGCGCCCGCAATAAAAAACTCTCACCGGAAGATGTCCGTGGAGGGACCTTTACACTTACCAACCATGGTACAGCTGGCTCGCTGTTTGCCATGCCCATCATCAACCAACCCCAACTGGGCATCCTGGGTACAGGTGTTATGCAAAAGCGCGCGGTTGTAATTACCGATGAGAATGGCAATGATTCAATCGCCATCCGCCCGATGGTTTACCTGTCTTTGGTCTTCGACCACCGCGCGATCGACGGCGAAAGCGGTGATAATTTCCTGGCAGATGTGAAGAAGACCTTGGAAAACTGGTCAGATTAGGGGTTTTATAGTTATTCGTGGGCCGGAATGAATCCGTAGAAGCGATCCTCAAGCTTGAGTTTCGATGGGTCCCCTCGGGAAAAGACCTTTCGAACTGCCGTCTTATCAAGACAAAATCATAACAAAAACAAGGCTCTTGTTCCAACCGATAAGCCTTGTTTTTGTTATTACTTCCTTCGTAACTCATTGCCATTTTTTAAAATATTGAGCTTTCAAAAGCCGCGTGAAATGAGGGGTGCTGAGCCAGCAGATGGTATCCACTCCAGTCCCCGAGTTGGACAGCGATATTGTCCAGAAGGATGGGTGGAACAAACCTGATTTTAGCATCTAAATCAGGGGAGGTAGCGACAAGATGCTCCCAAGGGGAACGGCGCTGCAAAGATGAA
>DBRR01000022.1:3678-91088 GCA_002306055.1 Anaerolineaceae bacterium UBA1363 | reverse complement strand
GGGAAAATGTCTGTGCCTTATGCCCATTTATTCAAGGCTATAATCAATGAAGATCTTCCTCTTTCGTCCTGATCACGGACATTTGAAACAGATACTTTTTACATTGTCAATTTTTTTGCATACAGTCAGTAAAGTCAGTTCTTAGGTATTTGCGTGGAAAGAACTTTTCCATGGCAGAGAAATTTGGTAACGCTCTGGCAGTTGGGTAGCCCAAAACCAACCTTGAAATTTAAAGAGCCCCGTTTAGAGTATGGAAACAGCGACATTCGGATGGACTGAAGCCCATCCGTACGAATGATTTTGGTTAGTACGTTGGGGGTTTACTCCCACCGCACGATGCAACTGACTCACGCTTCTGATCGCGCCGGTGTCATCACCGCGCGCGGCAGTTGACCTTGAGGTCTCCCACCATTCGGATGGACTAAAGCCCATCCGTACGAATGATTTTGGTTAGTCCGGTGGGGGTTTACTCCCACCGCACAATGCAGCTGACTCACGCTTCTGATCGCGCCGGTGTCATCACTTCGCGCAGTAGTTGACCGTGAGGTCTTCTACCATTTTGAAAAAAGGCTGAGTCAAATTATTAGAAGCCGGATGGACTAAAGACCATCCGTACGAACGATTTTGGTTAGTACGGTGGGGGTTTACTCCCACCGCACGATGCAACTGACTCACGCTTCTGATCGCGTCGGTGTCATCACCGCGCGCAGTAGTTGACCTTAAGGTCTCCCACCATTCGGATGGACTAAAGCCCATCCATACGAACGATTTTGGGCAGTAGTTGACCTTAAGGTCTCCCAATTTCCCTTCGCAGGCACGGCATGCAGTGCCTCTACTCGTGACTACCCGCTGATCCCTAACACTGGAGTAATCCCCGTGACCAGCCTGATCTTGACAGAAAACCTTCGGTTATAAGCGATGAATGATTACCGCCACAACAATCGCAATTCCCAACACCCGGTGCCCCAGTGCCATCTTTTTGCGGCGTTCTTTATCTTTTTGCCTGGTCAGCCCAAAGCCCAGGACGGTCTGCACTGCCAATAACAGGAAAGCGATCAATCCCGCCACAGGTACAACATTATAATTTAAGTACTGCAGAATAAAATGCACTGCGATCGCCACCAACGCCACAATTCCGGCGTAGCGGTGGTTTTTCGTCACAAACTGAGAGGTCTTTTTAAGCCAATTGGGCAAGGTTTTACCTCTCTTGCGCAAGGATTCAACCACAGCTTGCAAAATCGGGCGTAAAACCAAGAAAATAATACAGAGCAAACCTAATTCACCAAATGCACCACCAATTTCTTCCATAATTCCTCCAAATAGTAGATTAATTTATTATATCCCAGGTCAGGTCTGTTAAATTTTCGCAAACCAGATCTGGTTGATTTTTTGCATTTGCAAGGTCTTCGCGCCTGGTCTCACCGCTCAAAACGAGCACAGTTCGTACCCCTGCGGTTTGGCCGAGGGCAATATCGGTATAAAGCCGGTCCCCGACCATGACCAGTTCCTCCGGCTCGAGCCCCCATTCCTCCGTCAGCGCATTCACGATCCCAGGGTTGGGCTTGCCAATCACAACATCTGCTTTCCGCCCAGTGGAAGCCTCCACCAGGCTCATCATCGCGCCGATATCTGGCACTGGTCCTTCCGGTGTCGGGCAATTTACATCGGGATGAGTGGCGATGTAGGGCAGTCCTTTGCGCACAAAGCTACAAAAAGCACTGATCCGGTCATACGTCAGGCTGGTATCATATCCGATCACGACCACGTCCGGATCGCTCTCGCTCAGCGCAATGCCGCCCTCGCAGAAGCTCTCCGCCAGGCTGGGCGTTCCCAACAGGAAGACTTTTTTGCCAGAATGATGCTTGTTCAGATAGGCAATGGTGGCATCGCCCGCAGTATATACGCGCGCATCTTCCTCCCTGACGCCCAACCCTCTCAACTTGCGGATGTAATCCAGCTTGCTATGTGACGTGTTGTTCGTCAGGAAGCAAAAAGGCAATCCGCGTCGGTTTAAGAGCTCAAGCAGTTCCAAAGCACCTGGCAAAAGGGCATCACCAAGACAAAAGGTGCCATCCATGTCCAGTAAAAAGGCTTTGGCTTGGTTTAGTGAACGTTGGTTAATGTTTGACGTTGACATTTATTCTGTCCTTACTAAAATCAATCAAACGAAAGGAAAACACCATGAATACTATTTGTTATTCTGTTCCAAATGTCAGCTGCAATCACTGCGTAATGCATGTTCAGAAGGCACTCCAACCCCTGGAAGGCGTCAAAAAGGTTGATGTCGACCTTGAAACCAAATCTGTCACGGTCGAATTTGACTCCCCGGCAACAGATTTACAGCTGAGAGCTGCTTTAGCTGAAATCGGCTATCCCGCTGCCTGATCAAAGACCAAGCTTCCGGATAGCATCATTCGCCAGTTCATCCGCCCGTTCGTTGTAACGGTTGCCCGCATGCCCTTTCACCCAGGTCCAACTGACCTGGTGTTTTGCCATTTCGCGATCAAGCTCCTGCCATAGATCCGCGTTGAGCAAGACGCCATCTTTGCGGCGCCAGCCGCGGGCTTTCCAACCTGGCAGCCATATGGTTGCGGCGTTGACCAGGTAGCTGGAATCGGTAAAAAAATGCACGACCGAAGGCTGATTGAGAGCTTTCAACCCCTCAAGCGCAGCGGTAATCTCCATGCGGTTGTTCGTAGTAAGCTTTTCAGCTCCACTGATCTCTTTGCTGTGACCAGGGGTGATCAATATTGCTCCCCATCCGCCTGGTCCGGGATTACCCCAGCAGGCACCATCGGAATAAATTTTCACAACTGGTTTATCGCCCAAGTTTACCTCGTGGGGTACTCAGCCAAAGTCTGTTTGAGTACATCGATAATGCTATGGAAATAGTCCGGTTCGAGACCGTAAACCCGCAGGTAGGCATCCTGTAAAACGTAACGATTGATGCCCCATGAAGCCACTTCAGGTGCCAGCGTCAGGTGAACACCTTCCTTCAGAGCAGAAGCCCAGGCAGGATGGAAAGCGGCGTAATCTTCCGCAACCACAGCAGGATGCCCGGTAGCAGGCCACAGACCGGTAATATCAACCCATCTTGCCTGCTGGGAGGGCTGCAGCATCCATCTGACAAAGAACCAGGCTGCCAGGACAGTTTCGGCATCAGCGGCATTGATCGCAACACTGATTGATTCAAGAGCGATCGAACCTTTTCCATCTGTTGTCGGATAAGGAATGGTTTCCCAATTGGTCTCTGTTTCCTTTTCTGGCAAGTAATACGTCTGCTGATTAAGTTCGCTCAACGTCCCTTCATAGGTGAGAGCATATTTATCAACAAAATACTGATATGGCGTGGGCTCCAGACCGACCCATGAGGTATCATCGACAAAAGCTTGCTTCAAAGTCCGGAAGGAAGCATCAAGCGCACTATCCTGCAAACTTAAAACATGGTTTTCGATCGAATAGGTACCGCCAAAGGCGGCATACCAACTTTGGGCAGAAAGGACAGATTTGGAAAGCAGGAGTCCGCCTGTGCCATTATTGACATAGAGATTATCGTTCAGGTTGGCACGTAAACCAGCCTGCATCTGGCTGGCAAAGTCATCCCAGCTTAGCGGCACTCCCTCCAAACCAAGCTCTTTTGCCCACCCAGTTCGATAGTAAATCAGACCCGCATCATAAGCCAACGGCAGCGAATAGCGCGGCATAGCTTCGTTCGGTTTGGGCGCAAAAACCGCAAAAGGTGAAGCCTGGTCGTAAGAGTCCAAGGCTCCCCAGGTTGGGTCGTTGATGTAGTCATTCAAATCCAGGAGCGTGACCTGGTTTTGTGGATTCAGCAAATCGAACGTCTTACCAATGATGACATTCGCTTTCAGATCCCCCTGCTGTAGCGCTTCAGCCATTAATTCATCGCTGTCAAAGGACTCAGCAACTGCCCGGATTCCCCAGGAATTGGTCAGGTTGAAGTCATCGATCAGTTGGTTAACCCGATTTTGATCCCTGACCCAGGGATAGGCTATCTTAACCTCCTTCCCCCGCAATGCATTGAGATCCACTACCAGCGTGGGTTTGTCGGTCGGCAGGGGCGTCGCAGTTGGAGGGAATGGAGTGGGTGTACGCGTTGGAGGAAGCGTCAGAGTGGGGGTTATTGGCTGACATGCGTTAACAATGATGAGCATGCACAGCGATAGCAGCAAAAGCAATTTGGATTTCTTCATGTTTTTATTCATAATAAACGGGAATGGATGGGAGTCGAACCCACGACGGCTCTTACCGACCCGACACTGATTTTGAAGACCAGGAAGCCCACCGGGACTTTGCCATTCCCGATTTAAGAATAATTCAAAACAAGCAAGCTTGCAACCCCAACGCTTGAGGGATAATGATCATTAAAAAAGCTTACGCGTGTTTAACATAAAATGGCAACTAATGCTAAGAAATCATTAACAAGTTGTTATTCCTTGGATAAAAATATGACAAAAGTCTCTGCGCTAAGTATAATAATTGGTTAGCGCATCAACTATATTTTCGCACTATTGAGGAAACATGACAGACTACAACAACCGGACACCGGACTGGGTCAAGAACGCTGTCTTTTATCAAATCTTCCCTGACCGGTTTGCCTGGAGCTCGCGCGTAAACAAACCAGGTCTTTTTGAAAAATGGGACAGCCTCCCCACTATTTACGGCTTTAAAGGTGGCGACCTGATGGGTGTTTATGAAAAGCTGGATTATCTTGAAGACCTTGGTATCAATGCAATTTATTTGAATCCGATCTTCCAATCAGCTTCAAACCACAGATACCACACGCATGACTACTACCTGGTGGATCCGCTCTTGGGCGGGAATGATGCCTTCAAGACCTTACTGAACGCTGCGCATGACCGCGGAATTCGCATCGTTTTGGATGGTGTCTTCAACCATGCCAGCAGAGGTTTCTTCCCGTTTAACCACATCCTCGAAAATGGTCAGGATTCACCCTATATCGATTGGTTCAAAGTTCACGGCTTCCCGCTAAACGCTTACCAGGGCAAGCCCAATTACGACTGCTGGTGGAACCTGCCGGCATTACCAAAATTTAACACTGAGAATCCCATCGTACGCCGTTACATCATGGACATTGCGCGCTATTGGATTGATCAAGGCATCGATGGATGGCGCCTGGATGTTCCCTTTGAGATTAAAACCGCGGGTTTCTGGGAGGAATTCCGGGATGTGGTTAAGACTGCCAATCCCGATGCCTACATTGTTGGCGAAATTCCATCTGAAGCCCAGGAATGGCTCAATTCAGGCGACAAATTTGATGCCGTCATGAATTATCAATTGTCTCATGCCGCCGTGAGCTTTTTTGGTGGGGATACAGTTAACCACAAACTTGCTGAAGGCATGATGGGGCTGGATAACCCACAACCTATGGACGCTCAGGCGTTTGCCCGTCGCACCAGCAAATTACTCGAAATTTATCCCCATGAATTTGCCTATGCGCAGCTAAACCTCCTCGACAGCCACGACATGCCCCGCTTCCTCAGCCTGATGAATGGTAGCGTCGCTAAGCTGAAACTTGCCTACAACTTTGTGCTAACTTACCCCGGCGCACCCTGCATCTATTACGGAGATGAAATCGGGCTCGATGGCGGTCGGGATCCTCTCTGCCGCAAGAGCTTTACCTGGCGCCAGGAAGATTGGAATGTGGAACTGCGTGACGCCATCAAGGAAGCCATTACAATTCGCCATGCCATCCCCGCCCTGCGCACAGGCTCCTACGAACCCATTTATGCCCAGGATGGCGTGCTGGCTTACTTACGCCGTGATGAGTTGGACACGGTATTGGTTATCCTGAATAATGCCAATGCGGCTGTAAAACTCAACCTTGCAACCCACGATGCCTTTGAAGACGGTGCCGAGTTGCAGGATCAACTCAGTGCCAAACATGTCCAAGTTGAGCAGCAGCAGATCACTGATCTTACTGTCCCTCCCATGGGCGCGATGATCTTCGCTTAAAAATGCTTCTGGCTTTGAACTGACCCCGGTTTGGGGTCAATTTATTTTAACAATCAGACCAGGAAGGGAAATACATCCTGTAACTTTTGGGTGAGAATGGGAAGAAACTTTACCGCCAAGAAACCACTCAGCGCGCCGATCAGCCAACCCACAAGAATATCTGAAAAGTAATGCAGACGCAATGCCACCCTGGAATAACCGACTAGGATTGCCCAGGCAAACAACCCAATGAACCAAAGCGGATTCTGGAATTGCAGCGCCAGGAAAGCGATCGTCATCGCGCGGGCAGCATGCCCCGAAGGGAAGGAGTGTGGGTCAGTGACACGATAAATGCTGCCCCATTCGCCCTCAGGGCGGGGGCGGCGCAACAAGAACTTTATTCCAAGCACAAACACCGCCAGGATGGCAAGCGCGAGTGCCAACAGGATAGCGGTAGTACGGATCGACCCCCGGGTAAAAAGCCATATCAAGATCAATCCAATCAGCCAATACCAAGAATCACCACTGTGCCCGATCAGCGCGACCAGCTTATGCGCGAACCCATCTTCCCTTTGTAAAACCAGGCGCGCAGAGAATTCTTCATCCACTTTCTGGATATGATCGAGCAACTTCAAGCGTTCCTGCTTAGCGGGTGAAAAATGGGATGGCTGCAATGACAGCAAAGGCTACCACCACCATCACCGATGCCAGCCCGATTTGCTGTTTTGTTCGGTTGTCTTCCAAGCGCACTCCAGCTTCCTGCTGGCGAAACACCAGCAGAGGACCTGCCATAAAGGCGAAGAAGAAACCTGCCAGCAAACCCCCAAGATGCCCCCAATTGTCAATGTTGCTGCCTGGTGAGATACCAATGAACAGATTGAGCACCAAGACGAACACCAGGTTCATCAGAATCCCCCGGCTCTGTTTACCGAAGATTTCGCGGTTTTGCCAGATGAAGACCGCCTCAGCAGCAAGCAGCCCAAAGATGGCTGTGGATGCACCGAGCGAGTTGTAGCTGCTGAGGACGAATGAGAGCACATTGCCCCCGAGCGCGCCAATCACATAAAGCAGAAGAAAACGCCACTTGCCATAAAAAGGCTCAATCTGCCGCCCGAGAATGCTGAGCGCATACATGTTGAACATCAAATGGATGATACTGTCATGCAGCAATGCTGGCGTGAACAATCGCCAAAACTCGCCTGCAAGGATTCTGTCGTTAATCTTTCCCAATAATAAGAAGAGCAGATCGAAGCCGAACATTCGCGCCAGCACCTGTTGGAAAACGTAAAACAGGACCGTGAGTGCCAAAAGGGAGTAAGTCACCCAGGGAAAACCCGGCATCTGCCAGGGTTTCTTCGATTGAGCAGTTTTGAACGCGGAATCATCCGGGCGTGTTGAGTTTGGCTGGAACTGAAACTCAGAGCCAGCCTCTGGTTTGTTTTGTTCACTCATAATTCAACCTTACGTGGGTTTGTTCTCAAATGTTCGGCACGGATGATCGCCTGGATATCCTCGATGGTTTTATCAAGATGGTGTTCAGAATTGACTACAAGATAATCAAACTGATCGATCATGGCATATTCCAGTGCCGCGGTAGTAAAACGGAGTTCCAGTTCTTCAGGGGTCTCACTTCGGCGCTCAAGCAGCCGATTCACCCATTCTTCGCGCGAAGTGGCAGTTAGAAAGATCAGGATTGCTTCGGGGCAAATCTTGCGAATGGTCATGGCGCCTTGCACATCCAATCGCATAATTACATCCTTCCCCGAGGCTAAGGCTTCGCGAACTTGTGATTTGGGTATGCCCTTATAGTCAGAATAGACTTTGGCATGTTCCAAAAGCTCACCCGCCTCGATCATGGCTTCGAATTTCTCGCGTGAGACAAAAAAGTAGTCCCGACCGTCCACTTCGTCCGGTCGGGGAGGACGCGAATTCACCGTGATCACGAAGTGGGTGTCAGGATTCGTTTTTCGCAATAGACCAACCACAGCGTCTTTACCGATGCCCGAAGGCCCGGAAATAACGATCAGGAGTGGATTGGCAGGCGGGATTCCAAATTGCATAGTTGGTTAGGCCTTCCCTTCTTGCTGTTAGTTCTACCCATTATAAATTAGAAAAGCTTTTCTCACGAAGTTGGTGCCATTTAGCAGATACTAATCCAACAATTGCAAAAGTTGATCAAAACTGCTCACGAATCGGATTGCCTGGAGGAACTCTTTCAGGCTGGAGTAACGCGTGCGCAGAGCCTGGACGGCTGGCCCAACCGGGTCAGCACCTGAAGCTCCGCCACCAGGTGTGTCATTGTAAGAACCATAGAAAGCGAAATACGCTTGGTTGATCTTTCGCAGCCGGTAGCCGTTCTCCCAGAAAAATCTTCTCCTGGCTTCCATGTATTGCTCTGCCTCCTCCACCTTGCCCTCAGCCAATAGAGCATCCACCTTCACGCGTGTTTCGTGCATTTCTGCCCGGAAGTCAAAGGGGTTGAGCGTTTCCGCGCCCTCAGCGAGCACAGTAGTATAGGTGGGCATTTGCAGATAATAACGCGGCGTCCGATCGGGATAGAAGGAGATGATCAGGTCAAGCCCGATTTCTTTGCCCGCCAGGGAGGCAGTTGTCTCATTGATCGTCCGCATCTGATCATTGACGTAATACCGCATTCCCAAGGGGAAGAATGCCAGGTAGTTATGGATCCACTCATGGGCAATGGTTTCTGCCAGCCAGTTGAGATCGGTGGTGCGCATGACCATTGTGGGATATGCTCCAATCCCCCCAACAGGTTCAATCAGGGCAGAGAGGTCAAAGTCCTTATAAATACCTGTCTCGATTTCATCCTTTTCAATGGCATCCAGGCCTGGATCAAGGCTGAGACTGAGCACATTCCTGATTTCTGTCCGGGGAGAAATGATCAGGTTGAGCGGAAGGTCAGACACCTGGTAAAGCACAGGCGGCAGGATTTGCCCACCAAGCCCAAACCCAGCTTTAGCCAGGGTAATTTCCGTCTGGTTCTGTAGCACAGCTTCAGCCAATTTTGCAAGCCGGTTTTGGTCTGCCTTCTTTTGGTCAAGGTTGGTTTTGGCTGCCTGAACCAACTCATCGCGATTGGGAGAGGAATCGTTTTGGGCTGTGAGCAGGTCTTGCTCGAGATTTATGACATTCTCAGTTCCTGCCAGCCAGGTTTGAATGACGCCCACTTGCTGTTTGTTATCAAGAAAACGCTCAAGTTTAAGGGAGGCGCTGACGGCTTTGTTAAAAAGAGCACTGATCTCCCACTCGACAAAATCGAATTCAACTCCTCGCGTGTACTTACGCAATCCGTCCAGGGGATTGTCCGACGTGACTGAAGAACCCACGACCAGTAGCGCAATCGCAACAAAGATCACCAGAATTCGCAGCCGATTTACCAGCATATTCAGAGAATTGTCATCAGGCATGGTGTGATTCTAACACCAGCGGCTTCTCAGTTTCCGCGGTGCCCTGCCAGGAAGTGCATAATCCCATGAACCTTAGATAATCTGTTTCCCAAAAACTCCAGATTGGGTAAAATGCTTGATAGATTGTTGTTCATTGAAGGCAGCAGTCAGAATAGTGAGTGTACTAATGAATAATTCGACCAGGACTGTGCTGATTATTGCAGCTATTTTGATTCTGTGCGTGCTGTGCTTGTGCCTCGTGATTTTCGGTGGGGTTGCCATCCTTTCCCGAAATTTCTTCTCGACAGCGGTGCCCATGTTGGAGACGCCATTTAACCTAAACGAAGCCACCCCAACTCCCTTCGTTGATCCAGGTTCGCAGATTCTCGATCCGGCTGAATACGAGAAGGCTTCTCAAACCCTGGATGAGCTCAAGGCAAGTACGGTCCCAATCAATGACCCCATTGATCTGGCAGCCAGGTTAGGTGGAAAACCTAACGTGCCCGATGTGCTGATCGACACAGAAGCCCCCTATTCTGTCGGAGACCAGAAGACGTTTTGGGCAACCAACACGGACACCACTGACAACTTCCAGGTCAAGGCAACTCTGCACTATGTTGGCGACAATATCTATTTCTGGATCGAAGACGGCGTGCGGTTTGATCAAACCGATTTGAACAATTTGGCGGAGACATTTGACAAAGAAATCATTCCGACCAATCGCGAGTTTTTTGGCGAGGAGTGGAACCCGGGCGTGGATGGGGATCCAAGATTCTACATTCTTTACGCAGGAAACCTGGGGGTCGACCTGGCAGGCTATTATTCTTCAGCCGATGAATTGCATCCCGACGCGCACCCTTACTCGAACGCGCATGAAATGTTCCTGATTAGCTCAGACAACGTGGACCTCGGTGATAGTTACATCTACGGCACAATGGCTCACGAATTTCAGCATATGATCCACTGGTACCAGGACAAAAATGAAGAAACCTGGGTCAATGAAGGCTTTTCAATGCTGGCTGAACATGTGAATAATTATGACGCAGGCGGCTTTGACTGGTCTTACATGGACAATACCGACATGCAACTCAATGACTGGGGTGGAGACATCGGGGATAACGGTCCGCACTACGGCGCGAGCTACCTCTTCATGGTTTATTTCCTCGACCGTTTCGGCGAAGATGCAACCAAAGCCCTGGTACAGCATGATGAGAACGGATTTGTAGGAATTGAAAAAGTGATGAAGGAGCTCTCCCTTATCAATCCCACCACTGGAAAACCATACACGGGAGACGAATTCTTCGCTGACTGGGCTGTGGCTAATCTGCTGCAGGACACTGGAATTGAAAGCGGACGGTATGATTATCAAAGTTATCATCCCACATCCGTGGATATGGAAAAAACCGTCCTGGATTGCCCAGCGCAAGTGAATGGCAATGTCTACCAGTTTGGCGTGGATTACATTGAAATTGACTGCGCCAACTTGCAAAACATCAAGATCAACGCCTCTGAAGCGGTCAATCTTTTGCCCTTCAGTGCTCCAAGCTCAGGCGAATATTTCGTTTGGTCAAACATTGGAGACGAGTCAAATGCTTCACTCTCGCAGACCTTCGATCTCAGCAGTGTCACCGGCGAAGCGGAGCTGACCTTCAAAACCTGGTATGACATTGAAAAGGATTACGATTACATTTACATCAGCGCCAGCACGGATGGAACGAACTGGGAGATCCTGAATTCCCAGAATTGCACCACCGCCAACCCATCCGGTAACAGTTACGGCTGTGGCTGGAATGGCACATCTTCAGGTTGGATCGATGAGACAGTTGACCTCTCTGACTTTGTTGGCAAACAGGTGACACTCCGCTTTGACTACGTGACTGATGCTGCCGTCAATGGCAAGGGCATGGCAATCGATGACCTGGCAATTAACGCAATCGGCTACACTACTGACCTTGAAAACGACCTGGGAGGCTGGACTGCCGAAGGTTTCGTGCGTGTGCAGAACAAACTGCCCCAAACGATGAATGTCAGCATTGTGACTTACTTGAAAAACGGTGGCATCTCCGTGGATCAACGCAGCTTCCAGGGTGAAATACTCATTTCGGGTTCAGAGTTGGGTGGAGCGGACGTTGAAAAAATCGTGCTGGTCATCTCTGGCACGACCCCCTTCACAAGAGAAAAAGCGATTTACTCCATTGATCTTGAGTAACCGGTAAAAAGCACAAAAAACAGAGGCCGAGTAATTTTTCAGCCTCTGTTTTGTTTATTCTTCAGACTAAAGGCTTCCGATCGCGTCTACCAACTCATCATAGACGGTAAAGTAAGGCAGGATACCGATCAGATCCATCGATTCCCGTACGTTTTGGTTCAATCCAACCAGTGTCAGATTGCCCTTATCGCTCTTTTTGAGCTCTTTTTGGACGCGAATGATCGACCACCAGCCAGCACTCGAAACAAAGTCAATATCGCTCATGTCAATGATAATGGCTTTGTTTTTGTCAATCAAATCTGTCAGGACGCGTTCGATGTCGGGAGCAACGGCACTATCTATTCGACCAATCCCTTTCACCACATAAGCGCGTTTATACTCAGTTACTTTGAAGCCCATAATCACCTCTTTTTTGCTAATCACTTTAGAAAGATTATAACAGAGTGCAACATTATCCCGGTTGGTTGTACCCATTGTGTCATGTATAATAGGTGCCTATGCGTTACCACATCTGGACAGAAGGCTGTCAAATGAATGTCGCGGATTCAAGCCGCCTCTCAAGGGCACTTGAATCGCTTGGTCTGAGCGCTACCCCGGACGTCAACCAGGCAGATTTGATCATCCTGAATACTTGCGTCGTGCGCCAGAGTGCAGAAGATCGTGCATTGGGTCGCCTCAACTCGCTCAGACCATTAAAACTGGCCAATCCCAACCTTATGATTGGCTTGATGGGCTGCCTGATCGGCATCCAAGGTAATCACGCCATGGAAAAGCGATTTCCATGGGTGGACATTTTCGCTGCTCCTTCAGACCTCGAACCCTTTTTGCGAGCTCTCGAAGAACGGCTTCAGCAAGATGGATCGGAAGCCTGGCGTAAACAAGTGGACGAAGTGCTGGATGATGAGTTCGGCTTGAGATTGGAAGAAGCCCATTCTGTTTCAGAAAACCTGCCAATCGTACTCGGCTGTTCACATGCCTGCACCTATTGCGTTATTCCAAGCAAACGGGGCAAAGAACGCAGCCGCAATCCGGAAAAGATCCTCGATGAAGCCAGAAGCCTGGTCGCTGGAGGCGCCAGGGAATTAGTTCTGCTGGGGCAGATCGTCGACCGTTTTGGTCTTGAGCTGGAAGGCAGCTACCACTTGCCGCAACTGCTTGCCGACCTCTCGGAGATCCCTGGTTTGCGGCGATTGCGCTTTTTGACCTCCCATCCCAACTGGATGACCGATGAGCTGATCAACGCGGTTGCCGTCCTGCCGAAAGTTATGCCCCACATCGAAGTCCCGTTGCAGGCAGGAGATGACGAAATCCTTAAGAAGATGCGCCGCGGCTATACGAACAGTCAATACCGCGACCTGGTTGCCCGCATCCGAGACCGTATTCCCGGGGTTTCAATCGGAACCGATATTATTGTTGGTTTTCCTGGCGAAAGCGAAGCAGCGTTTTTGAACACCTACGACACGCTGGCAGAGTTGAAACTGGATGTCGCCCATCTTGCGCGCTATTCCCCCCGACCCGGAACGTATTCAGCCCGTTTTCTGCCCGATGACGTCCCGGCGGAAGAGAAAATGCGCCGCTTTAGAGCTCTTGAAGAGCTGCAAAAAGAGGTTGTGGGTAATCTCAACGCAGCCTATCTCGGAAAATCCATTCCAGTGCTTTTTGAAGGCAAATCCAAAAATCGCTGGCGCGGCAGAACCCCCACAAACCGACTTGTGTTCGTCGAGACTGATAAAGATTTATTGGGGCAGGAACTGGATGTGCACATCACCTGGACCGGACCGTGGTCCTTGCTTGGTGAAATTCAGGATCAGAGGTTGAATAACACAACCCCCAGCCTTGATTAAGACCTCCACATGCCAATCAAGTAGCTACTCTTGGGCATACATGCTGCCATACGCGGCTTGAAAGTATTATTCTGTCTTATCCTCATACTGACACAAATCGATTATCGGGCAAATTGGGCACTTTGGTTTGCGTGCCTGGCAAATCTCGCGACCCAGGTTGATCAGGTTCAGGTGCAGGCTGCCAAAATCATCAGGGTCTGCTATCTGTTCCATGTAAGCGTGTGTTTTGCTAATATCCAGGTCCCGGGGTCGCAACCCAATCCGCCCTGTGACCCGGTAGATATGCGTATCCACCGGAAAGGCGGGCATTCCCAATGCGAACACCATTACAATCGCGGCCGTTTTTGGTCCCACCCCACGCAGCTTGACAAGCCATTTGCGCGCTTCTTCAGGGTCTTTCTCTTTCAACCAGTCAAGGTCAATCTCGCCGCGTTCTTCGGTGATATCCCGCAAGGCAGCCTGAATGTTGGGACCTTTTTGGTTGGCAAGACCGGCTATGCGAATGACGGATCGCAGTTCTGCCGGGTCGGCATCCCGCACGGCTTCCCAATTCGGGTAGCGCTCTTTTAAAGCCTTGAAGGCTTTGTCCCGGTTGATATCGTTTGTATTTTGCGAAAGGATTGTGCAGACCAATTCATCAACTGCTGGTAATTTAACATGCCAGGTCGGAGTACCAAATCTGTGGCGCAATCGGTCTTGGACCTGCACCAACCGTGCGCGGTGCTCCTGGATTTGGTCCATGTTCACTTACCAGGTCTTCGTGATCTCGATTGGTCTTGCAATCCGGATCTCGCCGATCTCGAGACCGCGCCAGTTTCTGAGCACCGCCGTGTTGAAGTTGCGGAAGGAATCGCTTGCCATCTCCGCTTCAAAACCGAGTGCCTTTAGCAGAGCGACGCTCAAAGTATAGGTCCCGCGACGATTTGAATCGCCATCGCTGATCTTGATCGCCACCCCAATCCCGGGGGAGCCCTTGCCGCAGGCCCCAGGCATCAGGCTGATCATCTGATAGCCTTCCGCCCCACCTTTGACAACAGCTTTCCCCTGCATTACGGTCATCAAAACGCTGTCAAATGCTCCAGGTCCTGCCACCATTTCAGGATACGCCATCATGGCATGGGAGATCTTTTTGCATGCAGCCGCGCGTACATCTCCCAATCCATTGGGATCTGCCAGGCGTGCCATTGCTAGGGCGAAATTGTAAAGTGGCATGGCAAACACCGGTGCGCTGCAGCCGTCTATGCCGACTGGCATATCTTCCTGCTCCATCCCGCACATCTCTGCAACTGTCTTCAGAATACACTGCTGCACGGGATTATCCATCGATAAGTAGGTCTCTTTGGGGTAATCATGCAGAAGCGCCTGGGCAAGCATTCCGCTGTGTTTTCCTGAACAATTGTGACGATAGGGAGTGGGCTCCTCACCGCGTTCATGCATGGCAGAGGCAGTGGCTTTATCCGACGGCCAATGAACTCCACACTGAAGATCCGATTCCTGCAGACCTACTTTGGCATGTATCGAGCGTAGAACACGGACGTGCGCATCGGTTCCACGATGAGAAGCACAGAGGATGGATAGTTCTTCTTCAGTCAATCCGAAATGTTCCGGACCGCCATCCTCCACGAACGGCAGCGCTTGCAGAGGCTTCATGGAACTTCGCGGAAAGGTGACCAGTTCTGGATCCCCGAGCGAGGTCAGCAGGTGACCGGCTGAATCGACGACTGCCACCGCCCCAAAGTGAATGCATTCTACGATGCCGCCTCTTGTTAGTTCAACTACCGCTTCGTAACCTGCCAAAGTATCTGCCATCCAGTCTCCTTATGCCTGATTCAATTCATAATAGGTTGTTAAACCCCACCTGAGACGGTTGAAGAAAAGTTCGCTCTCATCGGGGGAGTATTCGATGCGTTTCAGAATGCGTGGGATTAGTTCGAGGTAAGCCTCCAGGTCGGCATGCTTCTCCTGTAGACTGGCTATGGAGGTCTGTATAAAAGTCATCAGTTTTCCCATTGCCCTGACCTGATCCTGAGTGACCAGACCGGCGCGCGAAGACACAATCTGGTAGCCTTTGAATGCCTTGGAAGCCAACAGTTTCATGTCTGCCACCCAGGCAGCCGGGTCTGAGTAAGCCAAAAATGGTGGTTGGTTAACCATAACGCTGTCACCGACAAAGATCACCTTTTCCTGCGGCAAAATCGCCCAGATCCCTGCGACATTAGAGCCGGGGTGATGCTCCAGCAAGACTTCGGCACCTCCAAAGAATAAATTCATGTTCTGGTCAAAACTAATCTCAGGTGCGTAAGGCCGGCTGGATGAACTTACCTGTTCATGACCATCACCTGCGCCGAGCAGTTCCTCTTGCAATTTAACTGCCTGTTGACGCGGCTTCGCAGGCAGGAGATAATCGGATTGGGAAACGAGGATGCAATCACAGCCTTTGGCACTCAATGTGCGATCGTATTGTGTGTCGAGGAGAACCAGAAAAATTGCATCGGATTTTGTGGGAAGATTGACCCAGGTTCTGCGGTCGTCAGTACGGTAGGGGGAATCGATCAGAATATTGCCATCTTTTGTTTGGATGACGCCAGTATAAAGACCTAATGCGTTTTGCTGGATGGAGACAATTGGGGATAATTCCTGCATACAGACTCCTTCTTTTACTTGCCCCATTATAGCCAAAGTCCTGGTTATTCGCCAATTGATGAAACTTTATGGTGAGCACCTGGGAATTTCTGACTTCCCGAGCACTTTTGCATTGAGTTCGAAACCAAAATACGGTGTGGGGTCGAGTGTATTGGCAATATCAAGTTCATTGAGGTAATTCCCGCTGCCGTCATCCCTGACAATCGAAAAATGCAGATGGACACCCACTGGTCGCACTGGATCGCCCGAGTAGTTCCCTTGGAACCCCAGCAGATCGCCAGTAAAAACGGGTTTATCGTATGTCCCCGGCGGAAACGCACTGTCAATAAACGAATTCCCTTCGGGATCTGCCATGTGGGTCATGTAAAGCCAGATTTGCTGGCTCGGATTAAGCGGATCTTGCGGGATGCGGATGATAATGCTGGACCGCCAACCCTCCTCGCGCGTCAGAAAGCCGTCGTAGGGTGCGTAAACAGGCGTCTTGCCCGCATCCGTTCCGGCAAAGATGTCAATTCCCTGATGTCGGTTAAAGGGCTTGAATGAATCATTCCAAAGGTAACCAATAAAACCTTTGCTCGGCAACAAAAACGGAGCATTGGCGCACCTGGTAAGGGCCTGGACTTCGTAATCTGAATATTGTGCTGGATTTCGAAGGTAATTTATCACCATTGTGTTTCGCCCGCCCAGGTAAGTTCGCCCGAGCAGATAGAAACCCGTCAATCCTATCGCACCTACTGCCAGAAAGAGCACCAGGCGAGCTCTTCGTGGAAATTTGTGAGATTTGTTTAATGTTTTTTCGTCCATACCGGCAGATTATACAGGCGTTTTCAGATCCCCTCTAACTAACCTTGAATCATGTTTGATATCTCATTGCACAGTTTATACAATTCTTTATGGAACAAAACGATCTAATAGAGCGTCTTGATTTATACAGAACACCATTTTGTCCAGGCAAAGGAGTGAATATGAACAAAAAACGTATTTTAGTGGTTGTTTTACTGCTGACCATGCTTTTTCCAGCATTGATTGGTATTGGTAAAGCTCAGGCAGCATACCCAAGTTTTACGATCAGCGAAGTTAAGAAAGACGAGTCGGTGACTATTTTGACTCAGGATATGCCCAAGAATCTGGATTGGAAGGTTCTGATGGGCGAATATAACACCCGTGGTGAAAACGGTATCGAAGTTGCAACCTTCAATTCTGGCGCTGGCGGATCCATGTCAGCAACCTTCAATATTCCGGCTGCGCTGAAAGGTCGGGCGATGATTTCAATTCGCATTGAAAGCCTGACAGGTGGTTATTACTATTACAACTGGTTCTGGAACGACCAGGCAAATGGCACCTGGCCAACCGTGACCCCCACCTCCACGACTCCTGCCCCAACGACGACCCCCGCCCCAACCCAGGTCCCGGAAATTATTCCGACGATCATGATCAAGGCGGTTGATCCTGGCAAATCCGTGACTATCACCGCAACCAATTTCCCGAAGAACCTTGAATTTGTGGTTATGATGAACAAGATGTGGACTCGCGGTATCGAGGGAGTAGAAGTAGGCAAGCTTACTTCGAGCAACACGGGCGCGTTTGAGGCAACTTTCAATATTCCAGAGGAATTCAAAGACCACGAACGCGTCGCAATCCGCCTTGAAAGCACTTCCGGCGGCTATTATGCCTACAACTGGTTCTGGAACGTGACTGGTGGCGTTGTGGTGACTCCTGAACCAACCCCAAGCCCCACCACTGCCCCAACCAGCACACCTGTTCCAGTTGTCAAGCTTCCTTACTTCAATATCGTTGCTGTTGAAAAAGACAAAACCGTCTCAGTGGAAGGTGATAACTTCCCGGCAAACACCGAATTCACTGTTCTCATGGGCAAGATGTGGACCATGGGGATCAACGGTACCGAAGCTGGCACTTTCAGCAGCGGCGAAGGTGGCAAGATGTCAGCCACGTTCAATATTCCAGCTGAACTGGCTGGTTATAGTCGCATTGCCATCCGCCTGCAGGCAAAAACCGGAGGTTGGTATGCGTATAACTGGTTCTGGAACAGTACAACCGGTAATTAACAGACACATGACTTTTCAAATCAGGACCAGCTTTTTGCTGGTTCTGATTTTTTACCTTGGTCAAACAATGTGGTAAGATTTTGCGCGACTATGAATAACAAAATTACCATTATCGAAGGACCGACTCCTGTTTTTGAGAGACTCTCAGGTGACTCTGAGCACAGAGAAGAACTCAATTGGGCAGTCGGCATATTGGAAGGTCCCTACCTCTACGACACCTTTCTGACCACGTTGCGCACGTTTGACAGCAACAAGCTCCTGGAGCGCTGCAAGACCGCCTGGGAAGCCGGGCAGACCATGTTCCTTGAATATAAGGATGAGGTCGGTCTGCGTAAGGAAGATCCCATCATTGCTGCCCGGGCACTCACCGTGGAAGAAGGCGATATGCTCCTGCTGTGGGTAAGGCGCGAGATTGACAGTGAGCACGCCAGTGATTTTGTTGACTTTGACGACCTGGAGGATTAGGCATACGAGCCCTTTTCCATATCACGCAAAAAACCACCATTGAGGTGGTTTTTTTATGCCCCAGGAGGGAATCGAACCCCCAACCTAGGCGTTAGGAGTGCCTCGCTCTGTCCATTGAGCCACTGGGGCGCGCAGGGATTATATCACTGCTAAGGAAGATAGTCCCAGGGGTTAACGGGCATTCCGCCATAACGGATCTCAAAATGCAGGTGAGCGCCAGTTGAATTGCCGGTGGAGCCTGCTGTGCCGATCACGCTGCCCTGGAAGACGTTATCACCACAGTTGACCTGGATGTTCTCCAGGTGTTCATACCAGGTGGAGAATCCATTGCCGTGATCGATCATGACAAAATTGCCATAACCACCATTGAGCCAGCCGGCATAAACGACTGTGCCGCTATCTGCCGCGAATATCGCCGAGCCGATTCCTGCTCCGATGTCGATACCGTTGTGTCCCGGACCGTAATGGTTACCCGATATCATGTGCACCGCAGATGGCCAGATGAAGAAACCATTTCCCATCAGCCCCACGCCCGCGAGTGAACAAGCCCCAGGTCCGGAGAAACCGCTAATGAGATTGCCACTATCATCCGTGGTAACTCCAGCAAAGGTAATGTTAATCAATTCCCGGTTTCCTCCCGGCACCATCACGACAGTGCCCGGGGTGATCTGGGGATTGGCAAGGTCAAGATCATTGCCAACAAACAACAGGATATCCTGGATATCCGCACCATAACGCGAAGCTACGGAGCTAAGGCTGTCGCGGCTGCGCCAGGTGTGCAAAATGCCATTCGTGGGTGGAATAGTGAGGGTTTGCCCGGGCATCAGGTTATCCGCTTGATCTTGCAAGATGTCAAAATTGGCATAGAGCACTGATTCGACTGTCAGACCGAATTTTTCAGCAATGCCCCAAACGGAATCGCCACTTTGGACGGTATAGGTGATGGGGGTTGTGCGGTATTCAGCAGAAATCTCGGTGTTGGGATCCGAATCACGGACCAACCCGTTTACCTCCTCTGTTGGTGAGAAGGATGGCAATGGCACGTCCAGCATTGCTGGATCATCTGCAGGCAAGGTTCCAAGGTTATCTACTTTTTGGTAGTTCGCCATCGACTTGGCGATTTCGGGTTGCCAGAACAGGAATGAAATCAGGCCAGCACAAATAGCAGCAGCCACAATCCAGCCAATGGTTCCCAAGAAGCGCCCCGATGAGGATGGCGCCTTCGAATAATCCTTCTGTGTCATGAACTTTCTCTCAAATCTTGCGTCAGAACTTACATGTCCGCCAGGTTCTCCAGGAACTCCGCGTTCGTCTTGGTTTTTTCCATTTTTTGCAGGATCGCCTCTGTGGCAACCGCGGTATCCATACCAGCTCCCTGGGGAGGGTTGGAAACCATCTGCAAGTACATTCTACGCATTAACCAGACTCTTTGCAAGGTTTCAGGGCTCATCAGAAGGTCCTCACGACGCGTGGACGATTTCTCGATGTCGATCGCGGGGAAGATACGGCGCTCCTGTAGACGGCGGGAAAGGATCATTTCCATGTTGCCAGTACCCTTGAACTCCTCATAGACCACGTCGTCCAGCCTCGAGCCGGTGTCCACCAGGGCGGTCGCGATGATCGTCAGGCTACCGCCATCTTCAAGGTTGCGTGCTGCTCCAAAGAATCGCTTGGGAGGGTACAGCGCAGAGGGATCCATACCGCCGGAAAGCGTACGCCCGGAGGGGTTGACCACCATATTGTAAGCACGCGCCAGTCGGGTGAGAGAATCCATCAGGATAACTACGTCCAGGCCATTTTCAACCAAACGCTTTGCGCGATCCAATGAGATTTCTGCCATGCGTACATGGGCATTCACAGGCTCGTCAAAAGTACTGGCTATCACCTCAGCTTCCACGGATCGATCCATATCGGTCACTTCTTCAGGACGCTCACCGATCAGCGACATAATCTGACGAACTTGCGGATTGGTGACGCTGATGGCATTGGCGACATCCTTCAGGATAGTGGTCTTGCCCGCTTTTGGCGGCGAAACGATCATGGCACGCTGCCCGCCGCCGATTGGAGCCACCAGGTTGATCATGCGGGTGGCCAAATTGAGCGGGTCATACTCCAGGCTAAGAAGTTTGTTAGGGAAAATTGGTGTCAGGTCTTCGAATCTTGGTCGTTTGCGGGCTTCATCCGGAGTCAGTCCATTGATGGATTCCACTTTGAGCAAACCGTGGTGGCGCTCAGATTCACGCGGCGGTCTGACGAGCCCGATAACAAGATCGCCCGATCGCAACTCGTAACGGCGCAACAGCGCCTGAGAAACATACACATCATCCGCACCGATGCGATAGTTTGCGCGCAAAAAGCCGATGCCCTCATTCATAATCTCAAGCACGCCACCGCGCATCTCGAGACCTTCGGCTTCTCCAAGGGCTTGAGCAATTTTAATGATCAACCCTTCACGTTTAAGCTTGTTTGAATTTGGGATATTGAGATCTTTAGCAATTTTTGAAAGTTCTTTGACAGTTTTCTTTTCGAGTTCAAATATATCCATGTTTCACTCATCACCTTTTGCCATCGTTTCCGCCCTCTCACAAAGCCCGCACTGAACTTTAGGGACCGATAATTCTAACAGACTAATGCAGCACAATTTCCATTTAATTATCAAGGATTGTATTAGAGGTATGGCAGGGTTATTAATTGGAAAGTTTCAATTATGTATAGATTATAACCGTTTTATTCGATTATGCAAGCCAAACCTACAAGAGATTTTAAAATAATCTTTGAGCGTTAGCAAAGCCATAACAGAGACTAAAGTTCGCATGCTATAATTCGAAGAGCAAAGGAAAGTGAGTCGTATCGCAATGGCGCGGAGTGCAGCAACGAGTAAAACCAAAAAAAGAACTGGAAGCAAAAAGAAATCGGGCACCACGAACAGAACGCCAAGCCGTGCCAGAAAAAACACCCCCCAAGCTTCCCGTTCAAGGAATCCTGTTACTACCAAAACTGCAGCTCCCCGCAAAAAGATTACCCAGCCAGCACCGACACCTCTTTCAGCTGAACGTAAAGTGGATATTGCTGGAATCGTAATGGTAGTCATTGGTTTGCTTACCCTTGTGAGCCTTTTGACCGCCAATTCCGGCGGTCTCACGCTAATTTGGTCGAACTTTTTGCGGCGTTGGATCGGTTGGGGAGCGTACGCTTTACCGCTTGTTCTTCTACTGATTGGTGCCTGGTTCTTGCTCTCAAAGATGGACAGGTTCCCGGGAGTGTCCTCCGAAAGGGTTATCGGAGTGGTGCTGGTCTTTTTCAACCTGCTTAGCTGGTTCCAATTGCTGGATGTCGGTTTTGGCGGCGTGTCCACCCCTGCTGGTGGCGGAATCCTCGGCGGAGGGATCTATCGTGCTTTGGAGACTGGCTTGGGCAAAGCCGGCACCATAATCGTCCTGGTTGCCTGGCTGCTTGTTGCCCTGGTACTCTTGATTGATCTTTCCATGTCGGACCTTGTGAGCTGGCTGGCGGAAAAATTCAAGCACAGTCATTCAAGATTCGCTAATTTCCTGCTCAAGAAAGCGGAAGAACGCCACCGGAAGGCTGAAGGACTGCAAGAGATCAATGAGACTGAAGAATTAGAGGGCGTGACCCATCAGACTGGTCCAATCGAACCTGTTGTCAGTTCATCCGTCTCCAGTGCAATGACGAGTGAGGCAGGCACACCTGTAAAAACCTGGGTACTGCCTGAACCCGAAGAGATCCTTAATCCAATCCAGACTGCCCCTGTCGACGAGGAATCCGATGAGGACAAGGCGCGGGTGATCGAAGAAACCTTGCGCTCCTTCAACGCGCCAGGCAAGGTTGTCGAGATCAGGCGCGGTCCTGCAATTACGATGTTCGGAGTGGAACCGGAATACAACGAAAGCCGCAACGGGCGAACGCGTGTGAGGGTAAGTAATATTACCCGCCTGGGGGATGATCTGGCGATGGCACTCAAGGCTTCCCGAATTCGCATCCAGGCACCGGTTCCTGGTAAGGGTTATGTTGGCATCGAAGTTCCGAATCTCAAAACAAGCATGGTGTCCATGCTCGAGCTTGTAACCAGCCTCCCCTACCAGAACAACAAGTCTCCCCTCAAATTCGCACTTGGCAAGGATGTAACCGGAGTCCCCACCACCACCGATCTGACCGCCATGCCGCATCTCTTGATCGCCGGAACAACTGGCTCTGGTAAGTCCGTCTGCGTAAACGCGATTCTGACGGGTTACTTGCTAAGCCTCAACCCTGATCAACTACGGCTGCTCCTGGTGGACCCCAAAAGAGTGGAATTCTCTGTCTATAACGGTATCCCTCACCTTCTGACAGATGTGATCATGGACCCGGAGAAAGTGGTCGGCGCCCTGCAATGGATGCTGCGTGAGATGGATCTGCGCTACCGCATATTTGAAAATTTTGGCGTCCGAAATCTCGAGGAATACAACAAGAAAGTCAGCACGGAAGGCGGCAAAACACTGCCGTATATCGTTGTGGTCATCGATGAACTGGCAGACATGATGCTGCTGGCACCGGATGAAACCGAACGCTGTCTGACCAGGCTGGCGCAGCTGGCGCGTGCAACAGGCATTCACCTCATCATCGCCACGCAGCGCCCTTCAACGGACGTGATCACCGGTTTGATCAAAGCCAACTTCCCTGCGCGAATCGCTTTTGCAGTCGCATCCAATATGGATAGCCGGGTCATCCTGGACCAGCCTGGTGCAGAACGCCTGCTTGGCCGTGGTGATATGCTCTTCCAGGCTCCGGATGCTCCTGCCCCTGTCAGGCTGCAGGGTGCCTACGTCTCAGAAGAGGAAGTGTCCCGCTTGGCGCGTTTCTGGCAGGCACAATCCACCGCCAACGGTGCCCCGGAACGCCCTGACAAAGCGCTCTATACCAGCGGAAATAGTCTTCCCCTGACCCAGGAACCTCTTTGGAAAGAACTCCAAAAAGATCCGGATGAGGACCCACTGACCGAAGAAGCCCTGCGCATCATTCGCAAGGAAGGACGCGCCTCCGTCTCAATGCTGCAGCGAAAACTACGCATTGGCTATACACGCGCGTCACGCCTGGTTGAAAAGCTGGAAGAACAGGGCATTATTAGCGCAGCCCATCCTCAAACGGGCACGCGAGAGGTCCTAGATTGGGGCGATTACCCCCCACTCAAGGAAGAATAAGCCTTTTAGGCCTGATATCGCTGTGAGATCGAAGGTTTCCTCGATCCTTTTTGGCAATTCGGGTTGCGGGATTCTGATTCTGGGTCTATAATCATTTCCAAATCTTAATTCGGAGTTCATTCAATGTCAGACAACGACGCCAGTAGTAAGCAGGAGCAAAACCAGGAGAGTAATCAGGAAGACGAAAAAGAACAAACCATGGAAAGTTTGATGGGAGAATATCTCGATTCTGAGGACTTTTCTTTCCAAATGCCAGTCGCGGGCGAAATCCGTGACGGTATCATCGCCAGCATTTCAGGGTCACAGATCCTGGTCAGTGTTGGTGCCAAGTCGGAGGGACTGATCGTCGGTAAGGAATTAGAGGCGATCCCCGCAGAAGTACTTGCAACTTTCGAGGTTGGTAAAGCCATCCCGGTATATGTGGTCACTCCACATGATCAGGAAGGAAATCTAATTCTTTCGTTCGTTCGCGCGGTGGAAGAACAAAGCTGGATCGATGCTGAAGCCGCCCTGGCTTCTGGAGAACGCTTAGAATCGACCGTTGTTGGTTATAACAAAGGTGGGCTGCTTGTTCCGTTGTCTACAATACGTGGCTTCATCCCTGCTTCCCAACTCAGTCTCAGCCGCAGGCTATCCATGTCCGGTGAGACCCCTGAGGCCAAATATAAAAGTTTTGTCGGTGATCCGATTACTGTTTGTGTTATCGAAGTCGACCGAGAGCGCCATCGCCTGATCCTTAGTGAACGTGCTGCTAGTACCGAAACGCGCGACATGATCCGCGACAAGGTCCTGGAAGAACTGACCGAAGGCGAAGTGCGCAAGGGTCGGGTCACCAGCCTCGCAGATTTTGGCGCTTTCGTCAACATCGGCGGAGCTGATGGGCTGGTCCACATGTCCGAGATTTCCTGGGATCGGGTCGTAAACCCCAGTGAAGTACTGAAGGTCGGGGAAGAAGTAAAGGTAAAGATCATCAGCATTGACCGCGAACGCCGCCGCATTGGGCTGTCCATTCGCCAACTGCAGGGAGACCCGTGGTCAGAGCAGGTCAAAAACCTCAAGATCGGTCAATTGGTTGAAGGTGAAATTACTCGTCTGACTAGTTTCGGTGCTTTTGCGCGTCTGAACGTTCCTGGGGATCTCGAAGGTCTGATTCACATTTCCGAGCTGAGTGACCGCCGCGTGGATCACCCTAAGGAAGTTGTTAAAGTTGGCGACGTCGTCACACTGCGCATTCTGAAAATCGAGGATGAAGACCATCGCATCGGCTTGAGCATGCGGCGCGTGGATTCACCCGCTTATGCAGACTCTGACTGGAAGTCCCTGGCTGCCGATTTCGACCTGACCCGCAGCACTGAAGGTGAGACCATCGCCACCATGCTCGGCGAAGAAACTCCCAAACCCGCTGAAGAAGTTGTGGAAAAAGCTACAGCCGAGGCTCCCGAAGCAGTTGCAGAAACCGTTGAGGAAGTCCAGGAAACTGTCGAAGAAACCACAGCCGAAGCTCCCGAAGCAGTTGCAGAAGCCGTTGAGGAAGTCCAGGAAACTGTCGAAGAAGCCCCAGCCGAAGCCCCCGAAGCAGTTACAGAAACCGTTGAAGCGGCCGAAGCCGAAGCCGACGAAGAAGTTAAAGAAGACTAATTATTCAACAAATAGAAACGCCGGCAAAAATCCGGCGTTTTTTTCTACCCATGCCCTTTATCCTTGACGCCCACCAGGACCTTGCCTATAACATGACCGTACTCGGTCGCGATTACAGGCTGCCAAATGCTCAGACCCGCTTGCGCGATCGCCAAACCGGCAACGACGCCTACGGTGGAGCATCCCTGCTTGGCTTGCCTGAGTACAACGCCGCCCAGGTGGGGTTGGTTTTTGGGACGCTCTTTTCAGTTCCTGAGCGCCGCCGCAACCCCAACTTTAAGGGGGAGCAGTATTACAGCACACCGACCGAAGCCCATCGCATCTACTGGAATCAGTTGGACTTCTACCACAAATTGGCAGAGACCCAATCCGACGCTTTTCGCCTTGTCCTCACCAAAGGGGACCTCAAAAGCCACTTGGATCTTTGGCAAACCCAAACTAACACGCTGAAACCAATCGGAATCATCCCCCTGATGGAAGGTGCGGAAGGTATCGTCGATTTGGATGAACTCCCAGACTGGTGGGAACGCGGTCTGCGCATCATCGGGTTAGCCTGGGCAGGTAATCGCTTTTGCGGAGGAACCAGGGAACCTGGTAAGCTCACTGCTGAAGGTAAGGACCTCATCCGCGCGATGGCAGAGGTTGGCTTTGTGCTCGATCTTTCCCACATGGACGAACCGGCAGCGCTTGAGTGCCTGGATCTTTACCCCGGGCAAATCATCGCCAGCCATGCCAATGCCGCAAAACTGGTAAAGGGCTATAACTCAAACAGACTCCTGAGCGATCAGGTAATCAACAAACTGATCGCCCGCAATGGGGTGATAGGTGTTATGCCTATCAACGCTTTCCTCAACGCTGATTGGAACGAAGACGGTGGTAAACCTGCCGTCTCGCTTCGATTGGTGGCAGAACAGATCGACTACATCTGCCAGGTTGCAGGTGACGTGCGCCACGTGGGTATTGGCACTGATTTTGATGGCGGGCTTGGGGTTGAAAAAGTGCCCGTAGAAATCGACACCATCGCTGATTTACCGCGTCTGTTTCCCTTCCTTGAAGAATTAGGGTATGATTCTAAAGAGATTGACAGGATCGCGTCGGGGAACTTCCTCGACATGGTCGAAACTACGCTGCCTGATTAAGACGAAGGAACCTCTTTGAGCCAACCAGATGTTTTGCTAGACCCTAACAACCCTAAAAAAACCGTCAAACCGGGAACCTTTCCGAAGTTCCAGGTCAGGGCAGGGCTGACTGGTCTGATGCTGGGTTTTTTGATTTTGTTGACTGGCTTGCGACCTGACCTTTTTGGCCTGGATCGGGGAAGGTATATTGGCTTCGTGCAGATCATCGTTATCCTGCTCGGGATCGGACTGATGACCCTTTCCGCGACTGGTGTGCTCATCGCCTTTTGGAATGGCGGTCCCAAGCCGCTCAGGGCTGATTTTGGCACGCGCATCATTGCCACCGGTTATGTGATCTGTGTCTTTACAGCGCTTGCGGACGCCTTTGGCTTTGGCACCAACCCTCTCCCCTATGTCTTACTCGGCACGCTGCAGTCACGCGGTGTGATGATTGGCATTATCGTCATTTGCATCGGGTTGCTTTTACTGCTCAGACCAAAGAATTACCTCCCCAAAGAACAAAGCGTGACCAAACAAAGCAGATCCTGATCCCCATGCCCATCAATCTAAATCATAATCTTCATCAGTTTCAGCTCAAAAATGGACTGCGTGTGATGCTCAAGGAAATTCATACCGCCCCGGTGACGAGCACCTGGATTTGGTATGGAATCGGATCGAGGAATGAACTCCCGGGAAAGACCGGCTTGAGCCACTGGGTGGAGCACATGCAGTTCAAAGGCACCCGGAAATATACCGGCGAAGATATCGACAACCTGGTATCGCGCGTCGGTGGTTATGCAAACGCCTTCACCAGCTCGGATTGGACAACCTATTTTGAGACGATGCCATCAGCCCACCTGCATGCAACCCTCGAGCTCGAAGCTGACCGCATGGTCAATAGCCTTTTCGACCCTGAGGAAGTGGAGACCGAGCGCACCGTAATCCTCTCTGAACGCGAGGGGTCCGAAAACTATCCCGAGTTTCGGCTGGATGAAGCTGTGCAGCTGCACTCCTTCCAATCCCACCCCTACCGTAATGAAGTTCTGGGCTCCAAAGAGGACCTGATTGGCATCACCCGGGATGATCTATACCAGCATTACCGTAATTATTATCAACCCGCGAACGCAATTCTTTGCATTGCCGGTGATATTTCTCCTCATACCGTTCTGGAAGAGGTGGAAAATTTGTTTGGCGGTATCCAATCGGTTCCAATGAACAGGAGTATTCCAATCCCTGAAAAAACGCTTAACCACGGCGATCTGGTTGAAATGGAAGGTCCCGGCGAGGCAAACTACCTGGAAATTGCCTGGCGCTGCCCTGCTGCCAGTGATCCGGATTTTTTTGCTTATACTATTATTGAAAGCTTGCTGAGCGGACCTTCATCCCTTAACATGTTTGGCAGTGGCAGCATCAACAACCGTACTTCAAGGCTTTATCAAGCCCTGGTTGAAGAGGATTATGCTGCCTCAGTTTTTGGAGATCTTTCCGCGAACATCGACCCTGGTGTGTATAAGGTTTTCGCGACTATCCAGCCGGACGGGAACCCCGGGGCTGCATTGAAAATCATTGATGAGCAAATCCACCAAATTACCTCCAGTGAACTAAGCATTCGGGAGATCGAACGCGCCATCAAGCAAGCCCGCGCGCTCTTCGCGTATAGCAGTGAAAACATCACCAACCAGGGTTTCTGGATGGGCTATGCCAGTTCGTTTGCAGACTATCAGTGGGTTGCAGAGTATCTGACCCGCCTGAGCTCGGTCACGCCCAGACAAGTGCTCAAAACTGCTCAAAAGTATTTGCGGGAAGATCAACGCGTGGTTGGAGTTTACCGCGCGAGCAACACGCAGGAGGGTTCATGAACAACTCGATGCCCGATTCCAGCACCATCCTGCGCGAAACCTGGAATAACGGCACAACCCTGCTCGCCTACCCAAATCTGACCAGCCCGGCAGTGTATTTCACAGGTTACATGCAGCCAGGTTCCATTGCGGATCCTGATGAAATGCACGGCCTGGCATCCTTTACAACCGATATGCTGATGACGGGCACAAAGCATCTGAACTTCCAGCAACTGCACGACAAGATCGAAAGCATTGGTGCTTCTCTCTCGCTGAGCACAGGACACCTTTCGACCACCTTTTTTGGTCAGTGCCTCAGAGAAGACCTTGAGACCATCTGGAGTTTACTGGTGGAGGTCATCCAGGAGCCAGCATTCACGGAGAAACAGTTCAAACGTGTCCGAAATCAGATTCTGACCGGTATCGCCATTCAAAACCAGGATACCGCTGAAATGGCATCGCAAGCCTTCAACCGTGCCCTTTATGGCTCTCACCCCTATGCCCACCCCGAAATCGGCTACGCGCAGACTGTCTCTGGTATTCGATTGGAGCAGTTGGAATCTTTCCACGCAAACCACTACGGTCCAAACGGGCTGGTAATGGCTGTCTGTGGCGGCATTGAGCCAGAGGTTGCACGGGAAATCTTCTCAAGAACCCTGGGCACCTGGCAAAACAACACCCAATCCCCTCCTGAGACGCTCCCGCCTTTCACGCCGCCTGCAAGCTCCATTCGCAGCCATGTGGCACTTGAAGGCAAAAATCAGAGTGACCTGATTATTGGCGTTCCAGCCCCAAAGACTGTCAGCCGTGATTACCAGGTCTGTTCCATTGGAAACTCCATTCTCGGACAGTACGGCATGATGGGACGCATCGGTAAGGTTGTGCGCGAAAAAGCCGGTTTGGCATATGAGGTCTCAAGCCACCTGGGAGCTGGTATCGGACCAACAGCCTGGACGATCGTGGCTGGGGTCAATCCGGACAATCTCGAAAAAGCAATCGCCCTGCTCAAACAGGAGCTTGTTCGGTTTTGTAGTGAACCAGTGACCGAGCAGGAACTACAGGACGTTAAGACTCAGGCTATGGGGAGGCTCCCCCTCTCACTCGAGACCAACGCCGGTATTGCCTCCATTTTGGTCAGCATCGAACGCTATGGTTACAGCCTGGATCACCTGCACCAACTGCCTTCCATCATCGAAAGCATTACTGCAGAAGAGATTCTGGCTTCTGCTCGCCGCTACTGGGACCTGGATAAATTAGTCATTGCCTCAGCCGGAAAGGCACTCGAATGATCAAATGCGGCATTGACCTCCTGCGAATCTCCCGCCTGGCAGATGTAAATCCCGCCATCAGAGCGCGTTTTATGCGGCGTGTCTATACCGAAACCGAACTCGCTCAGGCACAAGGCGAGAATGACATGCTTTCGGGAATCTTTACTGCCAAGGAAGCCGTTTCCAAAGCACTGGGCACCGGCATTGGCAAAGTTGCATGGCAGGATATCGAAATACTTCATGCCCCGAGCGGAGAACCCAGCGTTTTCCTCCACGGTGTCGCATTGGAAGTCGCACAAGCAAAAGGGTTGGATGAGTGGGCGGTTTCTATCACACACGAAGGCGGGATGGCTGCAGCAGTCGCTGTTGCAAAAAGTGCGCGGGACGAATGAAGCTGCTTTGCCTGAGCGATGTGGAGGTGCCTGCTGTATACAGCTCCCGCATCCGGGAGCGATTTCCCGGATTGGATGCGGTTATCAGTTGCGGAGATCTACCCTGGTACTACCTTGAATACGTGGTGAGCATGCTCGATTTACCCCTCTATTACGTCCAGGGCAATCATGTCTTTGACGTGGAGGACAGTGAAGGAGAAGTGCGTCATCAACCGCAAGGTGCCATCAATCTGCACCGTCAGGTCATCTACGATCCCCAGTTAGATCTGATCCTGGCTGGCATCGAGGGCAGCTTACTCTATAACAAGCGCGCCTATCAGTACACACAACGGCAGATGTGGCAGATGGTTTTTGGGCTGGTGCCCCAGTTACTGTTTAACAAAATGCGCTATGGGCGCTACCTGGACGTATTTGTCACCCATGCGGCTCCAACAGGAATCCACGACGAGGATGATCCAGCCCACAGGGGAGTAGACGCTTTCCGCTGGCTAATCGAGAATTTCAGCCCGAAATTGCACCTGCACGGGCATATCCACCTCTACAATCCCCTCAAAGCCCGTGAAACGATGCACGGTAAAACGTGCGTCACCAACTGCTACGGTCACCGCGAAATCACCTTATAAGCACTCAATCGAGCGAGAGGGCATAAAGCGGAACCAGCATCTCATCCGGATGCAAACCGCCATGACGCCCTTGCATTACGTTTGGTCTGTTTACCCACCAGAGGTACGCTTTCCCTTGCGGGACGGCAACCAGGTCGCCGATACGATTTTCCAGGTCAGTGTGAGGAGTTCCACGACCAAGAAGTCCAGAATCCAACACCTGTTGGCGCGTGATCAAACTGAATTGACCTGGCCAGGCATGCTCAAAGTACTGCCTCACGGCTTCCTCCTTGCCTGGTTTCAGGTAGAGGTAAGGCAATCTGCCCTCACAGGTCGGCTGCATCACCAACATATTCATCAGGTCAGGATGGGTGCGTAAGTCGTACTTGGGATCATAGGGAGTCTCAACCGAACCATGGTCTGCCGTAAGCAGGAAAAGAGTATCCTCACGTGCCCAGGGTTCGAGTTTGGCCAGCAGGATGCGTTCAAACGCTTCGCTGAAACTTCTAAATTGCTCCGTCACGCGTTCGTTATAGGTGCCATAATGATGCATAAGGCTGTCCACAAGGCTCCAATAGGCATACACGAACTTGGGATTGTTTGGGCGGGAGTTCAGGAGATCGCGCAGATTAGCCAGGAGGTCACTCTCCGCAGTATAGCCATGCAGTTGGCTGCCAATGTGATGCATTCTTGAGAGCCCCGAATTGGCAATGCTTGCTGGAACGAAGGCATGAGTCTCTATGCCCCTGGTCGCAAACTGTTCACCCAAAGGTGTCATCCCAAGAAAATTCGCGGGGTCGAACCCTGCCCTTGCCAGCCCACCCACATCCCCATTAAAAGTGATAGGTGAGTGCACGATGGTATTGATGACCATGCTGAGAGATTTGACCCACATCTCATAACCAATAATCCCATGTTCCAACGGGGTACTGCCAGTCCAGATGGTGGTTAGTGCCGTGGAAGTTGTGCTGGGAGAAATGCTGGTTATGGGGAGCAGGATTGCTTCAGGAAGGTTGCGCTGCCAGAAGTCTGCCTGTCCGCGTTCCATCAATTGGATCAACTGATTGTAACCAAGCGCGTCCACCAAAAGCAGCACGACTCGTTTGTACTTCGGGGCGAATTGGTTCAGGATTGCATCCGAAAAAACGGAGGCAGACAAGTCCGGTCCCCCAAGCCAACGGCTGATGCTGGGAGTCAGGTTTGCCAGGCCGAATCCATCATAGTTAGGCAGAAAGATATCTGGAGAATTTGGAAGTCCAGATAAGGCTTCGTTTTCTAGCAATAGTTTTAGATGTGCATCAACAAAAGGCATTTTCCTTTTACTCCTTCAAACTAAGGCAAGCTTTCACAGCAAGCCAGAACAGATTTTCACGGATCTCAGCTCTATCGTTCCAACCGCGATGGTCCCAGCCATCAGCGTGAACCAAGTCCCCTCCATAAAACATGGCGCCAAATTCCACTCCATAGAATTCTGCCACAGCTGCCAGGGCAGAGGCTTCCATCTCCACGCAATCACAGCCAGCCAGCTTGAATCTGGCGACGCGAGCCTTGGTTTCCCGAAAGAAGGCATCGGTCGTCCAGGTTTTCGTCAGGAGATATTCCAGGCCTTCCTCCCTCACCACGCTCTCGATGTGCTGTACCACTTTTGGGTTCAATAGGATCTCAAACGCGGGCGGTAAATAGTGATAAGAAGTGCCTTCATCACGCACGGCTGCAGTTGGGATCAACAGATGGCCAACCGCCAACTCCGGGTTCAACACCCCGGAACCGCCGCAGGCGATGAATTTTCTGCCGCCCATGGTGATGGCTTTCTCCATGAAACCTACTGCCAGTGGGGCTCCCACCATTGCCTGGAAGAACCCCAACCGTTGGCCCTGGTAATTTATCTCGTAATAAGGTACTGACCCCACCTCTGACTTCCCGACATACACTATTTTTGCTGAGTACTGCTCTGCGACCTTTTCAACCACTTCCTTGAAAAAACACATCACCACCAACTCCGGAAGGTCCGGTGGAGTTTCCATCATGAACGGTCTGATGATCGCATCCCGGTCGGGATCAAAATCTATAATCGGATATACCTCGTCGTCAATCATCTCTGGTCCACTCGATATCTTCGTTTGCGAAACGCTTGTGCATGACCTCGATTGCCTGGGGGTTGTTGTCCACCAGGATGAAGCGCCTTCCCAGCTTGAGGCAGGCCGCGCCTGTCGTTCCGCTGCCGGCAAAGAAATCCAAGACCAGATCCCCCGGGTTCGACGACGCACGAATGATGCGTTCAAGCACTCCCAGGGGTTTTTGGGTCGGATAACCTGTTTTTTCCTTGCTGTTTGTACCCACGATGGTATGCCACCAGGTATCAGTAGGGAGTTTTCCTTTCTTTGCCTTCTCTTCCCCCACCAAACCCGGAGCCATGTACGGGATGCGGTCGATATCCCGCCTGTTGAAGGTGTAGTTTTGAGCGTCTTTTGCGTAATAAAAGATGTTATCATGCTTGGCAGGCCAGCGATCTTTAGCCCTTCCGCCAAAATCGTACGCCCAGATAATCTCGTTCAGGAAGTTTTCACGCCCAAAGATCTCATCCAGCAGGATCTTGCAGTAATGTGCCTCGCGGAAGTCGATGTGGAAATACAAACTTCCGGATGGCCTGAGAACGCGGTAGGCTTCCAGCAGCCTGGGCTCAAGAAACGCCCTGTAATCCTTAAAACTGTCGCGATAATCACGGGTGGCGATGACCTCGGTGGTATAGCTTTGGTCTCCAAAACCAATCCGATCGCCTGAGTCCGAGCGGGTAGTTTTTATCTGCCTGCGCGACTGCATCTTGCCGGTATTGAACGGCGGATCGATGTAGATTAGATCGACTGAATTTCCAGGTAGCCTCTTTAAGAAAGGCAGGTTGTCGCCGAAATGGATTTGATTTCGCATTCGCAAATTGTAGCATGCCTGAATCAAAAAAGCTGTCCTCGCGAACAGCTTTTCTTGTGATTGTTGTGATTACGATAACTGGGATGTGCAGTGAGGGCAGCGGGTTGCTTCAAGCGGGATCTCAGTCTTGCAGAAGGGGCAGACCTTGGTAGTTGGAGCCGTGGCAGGGGCTTCTGCTGGTTTGCGGGCTTTGTTGATAGCCCTGACAAGCAGGAAAATAACGAAGGCAATGATCAGGAAGTTGACAATTGTCATCAGGAAGTTGCCATAGGCAAAGACCACAGCGCCAGCTTCCTTAGCGGCAGCCAGAGTGGTACCGGCAGGAAGGGGAACAGCCGCTTTGTTGAGCTGGATGAATAGGTCAGCAAAATTGACTTTACCCAAGAGCATGCCAATAAGGGGCATGATCAAGTCTTCAACCAATGATTTTACAATGGCACCGAATGCGCCACCGATAACGACGCCGATAGCCAGATCGAGTGCGCTGCCTTGGCTAATAAATTCCTTAAATTCTGCAATAAACTTTTTCATTATTACCTCACTTTCTTATCCAATTGTAACTAAAACGATCTGCCCTGTAGCACGGAAAATGATCAATTTTCTACGGTTAACCTTTCCCCTTTCAATGTCCTTGTATGTTGTATAATAAATCCAGTAAGTTTCGAATGGACCTGTTGTGAAAGGATAAAAAATGGACGAAAACCTCGAGAATGCAGCCCAGGAGTCTGAACACGATCTGAACGACGCTGCTGAAAACGCATGGAAACCGGTGGAAGAGTCCGCCGAGCAGAGTCAATCCCACATCGAAGAAGTTCACGAAGCCGCTCAGGAGCAGGTTACCGAAGCAGCTGAAACCGTGGAGGGCGGATGGAGCGAAGTGAAGGATGATTTTCACCAGGCTTCTGCCGAAACACGGAGCGTGCCTGAGACCCCTCAAACCCCTATTCCCCCTCAACCAGAAGCGGACCGCTGGGGTGCGCCTGTAAACGAAGGTGCCGACGATCCCGGTCGCTGGAACGAGAATCTCTACACTCCCGGTGCAGAGGAACCAGCACCAACCGAAGCACCTAAAGCTGAAGAAGCTCCTAAAGTGGTTGATTACGTAGCAACCCCTCCCGCGCAGCCTCAGAAGAAAGAAAAATTCCCCGTCTGGGCGATCGTCTTGATCGTCCTGCTGGTGCTATGTATCTGCATCGTCCTGCCAATCGTCCTTTTGGCTGGGGGTTTTTGGGCGATTTTCAGGAACATCAATGCCTTCTTGCCGATATTGTTTATATAAGCTCAAAATCTATCCTGCAGCAGACTGCTTATGGGCAGTCTGCTGTGCTTTTTAATTCGCTATCCTGACCAACACCTCGTAGGGAAATGGTCTGCCTTTTCCCTAACTTCCTAGTTGACGCATTCCGCAAGGGGAGGCTTTGCACGGCTGTCAACCCTACACTGTATGGGCTGTGTAGGGATAACCCCCTGTGGTTATCCGTGGTCTTGATTGGGCAGGCACGGGGGCCTGCCCCTACTCAATGGATACTCTTGTACGGGTAACCCCTTGAGAACCACCATCCAGAGGATGTGGTTGCCCATTTCGGTCGAGGCATCTCGTAGGGGGAGGCTTCGCACAGTCGTCAACCCTACGAGGACCAGTTGATATTATGGTGGCAATGGAAACGTGGCGATGTAACGTAAGCGGCAGATGGCATTCCGTGTTAAAATAAAAGATTGCAAAAGCAGAGAAAACATGGATGAACTGAACAAGGATTTTCCCGTCATGATCGTCGGACTGGGCAACCCAGGGCCAGCTTACCGCCATACCCGGCATAACTTTGGCTTCCTGGCAATTGATGAGCTTGCAGACGCCCTTAACATCCAGGTAAAGCGCATCAAGTTCAAAGCCATGCTTGGCGAGGGCAGATTTGGCGATAGCAAAGTCGTTCTTGTTAAACCAATGACCTTCATGAATGAGTCCGGTCGGGCAGTGGCGCCCTTGGTGCATTTTTATAAATTGCCGCTTTCCAACCTACTGGTCATCCATGACGACCTTGACCTTCCTCTCGGCACACTGCGCCTGCGCCCCAGCGGCGGCACCTCCGGACAGCGCGGTATGGCATCCATCATCACCCAGCTTGGAACGCAGGAATTCCCGCGGATGCGCCTGGGAATCGGACGACCTCCGGGTCAGATGGACCCGGTGGATTATGTCCTCAAAGATTTTCTTCCATCGGAACAAGATCTTCTGAAGATCGTTCTGCAAAGGGCAGTAGAAGCCAGCCAGACTTTCATCACTGAAGGCCTGACAAAGACCATGAACAAATACAATGGGGAAGTCAGCTGATTATCCTTTGCTTGCGCCGTTAGCCAGTCTGCCTGCCTATCAGGATCTGCTGATCAGGCTGCAGGAAGGCGACTACACCGGCGGCAGCCTGCGCGGTCTGGGACTGCCGCGTGCGGTTCGTCTGGCGGTGCTGGCTGCCTTGCACCACGACCTCGACAAGCCGATCCTTCTACTCACAAATCGGGCGGATCGAGCATTATCGCTCTTCGACGAACTCGGTTTTTGGCTGCCAGAAGGCATTAACCTCTACTTTGCTGAACCGAACCCTTCCTTTTACGAAAATTTGCCTTGGTCGGAAGGCACACGCCATGACCGTCTGCGGGTACTGGCGGAGTTCAGCCACTACTGGTTGCCGGGCAGTGTTGCCCCCCAGGCTCACTCTGTCGTGATTGCCCCGATACGGGCAGCCATGACACGTACTATTCCCCGTCGGGACTTCCTGAAAAATACCCTGCGAATTCGCCTGGCAGAGCAGCGCGACCTGGTCGAAACCAGTGCCACCCTGGTGAGGTTGGGCTATGAATACAGCAACATCGTCGTCCGACCGGGTCAATTCTCCCGTCGTGGCGGCATTCTCGATGCCTGGTCCCATTCCAGCCCCTGGCCTGTTCGGATCGAATTTTTCGGTCAGGAAATTGACACCCTGCGCCTGTTCGACCCCACCACGCAGCGCACCACTGAAAAAATCGATCAGGTTGTGCTTTTCCCTGCATCAGAAGCCCTCATTCTCAACCCACCAGTTGAAGGAGAGCTGCCTTACCAGCCGACTGAACTGCAAATCCCTGATCTTTACCGATTTCCCTCCAGCCTGGTCGACTTCCTGCCCAAAGAAGCCCTGGTTCTTCTGGACGGGCAGGAATTCATCGAAGCAGCTGCCAACGACATCGAAGAGGAGTCCACTGAACGCAGGGCAAATCAGATTGCCAATCAATCGCTCGCGCAAAACGCTCCGATTCCTTACCTGACCTGGTCTGAATTAGCCGACAGCCTCAGCCAGCACCAAATGCTCGAACTGGGTCACACCAACGCTGAGGGGGGATCCTCACTTTCAGCCAGTTTCGGGCCTGGTCCTCGCTTTGCCGGTCGGCTCAAGGAATTTCAGTACCATATTGAGACTCTCAGCAATGAAAACTTACCCTGGATCGTTGTTTCGCGCCAGGCTGCCCGGCTAAAACAGCTCTGGACTGAAACTCACCCTGATGTCAAATCTGAAGAAACCCAGCGGCATTTCATTGAGGGGTCCATTTCCGGCGGTTGGGTCCTGAAGCAAGGCGATATCCAGCAACACCTCCTTTCCGACAGTGAGATTTTTGGTTGGAGCCGCCCACAGCCTCGCCGGCGACCCATGCTAAGCACTGAAGCACCGGAGACAATCTATGCGGATTTGAAGCCAGGCGACTGGGTCGTCCATGTGGACCACGGCATCGGGCAATTCATCGGGTTGCATACCCCCAACATCGAAGGCGTCCAGCGCGAATATCTCTCCATTGCTTATAAGGACAACGATGTCCTCTACGTCCCGATTCACCAGGCAGACCGGATAACCCGCTATATCGGACCCGATAGCGGTCCTCCATCGTTGAGCCGACTGGGAGGCGCTGAATGGGACCTGACCAAGAGCCGTGTCCGCCATGCAGTCGTGGAAGTTGCGCAAGACTTGCTGGAGCTCTATGCCAAGCGCCAGACTGCTGAAGGTTATGCTTTTGAACCGGACAACGATTGGCAAAAAGAATTGGAAGCTTCCTTTCCTTACATCGAAACCCCGGATCAACTGCTTGCCATCCAACAAGTCAAAGCCGATATGGAATCCAAACGCCCGATGGACAGGCTGCTTTGTGGGGATGTGGGCTACGGCAAGACTGAGGTTGCCTTGCGCGCTGCTTTCAAGGCAGTAATGAGTGGCAAGCAAGTGGCGGTTTTGGTGCCCACCACCGTTCTGGCGCAGCAACATTATGAAACTTTCCGCCAGCGTCTCTCCGTCTTCCCGGTAACCGTCGAGATGCTTTCACGCTTCCGTTCAAACAAAGCGCAGGATGAGATCATCCGCCTGACAGCTGAAAAACAGGTGGATATCCTGATTGGCACGCACCGCCTTCTCTCGGCAGATGTTAAGTTTAAAGATCTTGGCTTGGTCATCATTGATGAGGAGCAGCGCTTTGGAGTGACCCACAAGGAGCATCTCAAAAAGTTGCGCTCCGAGGTGGATGTGCTCACCCTCACAGCCACCCCGATTCCGCGCACGCTCTACATGGCACTCAGCGGCGTTCGGGATATCTCCAACATCAACTCCCCTCCCGAGGAACGTCTGCCGATCATTACACACGTAGGTCCATACGATGATAAATTGGTGCGGGAAGCCATTGTGCGCGAATTGGATCGCGGTGGACAGGTGTTTTTTGTCCACAACCGCATCCAATCCATTCCAGCGGTCTACAATCACCTTTCCACCCTCGTCCCCGAAGCGCGTATTGGCATCGCGCACGGCCGGCTGCCCGAAGAGCAGCTCGCTGAGGTGATGCAGCAATTTACCGCCGGGCAATTTGACGTACTCCTATGCACTTCGATCATTGAATCCGGGCTTGATATCCCGAACGCCAATACACTGATCGTGGACCGGGCAGATACTTTTGGTCTCGCACAGTTGTATCAACTGCGGGGGCGCGTTGGTCGCGGCGCTCAGCGAGCGTTTGCTTATCTCTTCCGTGATAAGAGGCGGGCTCCCACCCCCGAAGGCGAGGAACGCCTGGAAGTCCTGGCAGACAATCCCCAACTTGGCGCGGGCTACGCTATCGCCATGCGCGACCTGGAAATGCGCGGCGCAGGCGATCTTCTGGGCACGCGCCAATCGGGTTATATCGCCGCAGTCGGTTTCCACCTTTATACCAAGTTGCTCGGTCAGGCTGTCAGGGCTATGCGCAGCGATTCAGGCTTGCCAGTCGAAACATCGATAGAAGCACCCAGCCTCAACATCAACGTCGAACTGCCGCTTTCGAGCGAGATTCCCACCAGCTATATCCCCGATCAGGAATTGCGGCTTAAGCTTTACCGCCGGATCGCTTCTCTGCGTAGTGAAACCGAGATCGCTCAAACAGAAATCGAGTTCGCAGACCGTTTTGGACCTATCCCCCAGGGAGTGTTGGACCTTTTGTTCCAGATGAAAGTCAAATTGCGCGGTGAAGCTGCAGGAATTGAATCTGTCAGCATCAACAACAACCAGATCCTGCTTTCTTACCCTGCTTTGCCCAATGGCATCAAGGACCGCAAGTTGCCCGAGATCGATCCGAGCGTCCGGGTTGGTAAAAATGGCTATTGGGTAAATATCGCTGATTTGAGCAAGGATGAATGGGAAGCCCGACTGTTGAATGTTTTGCAAAAGATTCTGCAGCAAGGACTCACGCCGGAGTAGATTGACACTGCGATCAACATTTTTCAAGCCTGTGATACATTTAAGCTCTGATGACTAAGCAACGAAAAGTGATGATTGTACTGAGCATCACGCTCGTCCTGAGCGGGCTTGGCTTACTCTTTGCCCACCTTTGGCACCCCTATCAATTGAGTGTGGATGGGCAGACCTTGCACGTGCGAACCACCGCTTTCAGCTTGCGTGGGCTCCTCCGCCAGCTCAACTACGAACTCCAGCCAGACGACCGTACCTCAATCGATCCCGATACCTTTTCGCTGAGCTTGCCCAACCGCCTGAGCCTTCAACGGACTCGCCTGGTGGAAATTGATACCAGTGGTGAGAGCCTGTCGCTCCAAAGCCCGGAATTACTGCCAGCCAACCTGCTGCAAGAAGCCGGGATCCGTCTCTTCCCCAAAGATTTGCTTTTGCTGAATGATCAAATTATCAATCCTTATGAGCCATTAGCGAATGGCACAGAAGCAAGGCTGCAGTTTATCCCCGCAAAGCAAATCGTAGTGGAAATTGATGGTGAAACCCGAACACTTTTCACGCAAAAAGCCACTCTGGCTGAAGCGCTCGCCGAAGCTGGCATCCAATTACAGCCTGAGGACCGCCTCTCCTCCCCGCCAGACACCTTACTCCAAGACCAAAACACGTTCACTCTGGCCAAGGCAAAAAGCCTTACAGTCACCCTTGGCAATCAGACCCTCAGCGGCATGTCCGCCGCTCCCACGGTAGGTGAAGCCCTGGCAGAACTGGGTCTTGCCCTCCAAAACCTTGACCGCTCCATCCCGCCGGATGACCAACCTCTGCCAGAAAACGGGCAGATCAGCCTCATCCAGGGCGCAGAAAGTATCACCTTGGTCAAGGATGAGACCGCCTTCAATTACACCTATCAACTTGATCCCGAAGCCGAGTTGGACACAACCTCGGTGATCACTCCGGGTCAGGTTGGGTTGGTTGTTTCGCGCCAGCGCAACCGCGTCGAGAATGGCAAGATCGTCCTCACCCAGGAGGAAGGTCCCTGGAAAGCTTCCGACCCCGCCGATGCGGTTTTGGGCAGAGGAACCAAGGTGGTCATCAAAACCGAAGTGGTAGACGGGCAGACGATTGAATACTGGCGCAAGGTGAGCGTTTATGCCACCTCTTATCATCCTTCAGAGTCTGGTGCACAGACGCGCTCCGGCCTCCCCCTAACCAAGGGAATTGTGGCAGTAGCGGCTTCATGGTACAACGGCCTGGAGATGCAGCCAGTTTACGTGCCGGGTTACGGGCACGGCATCATCGCCGATTCTGGCTACGGTATCCCAGGCAGATATTGGATAGACCTGGGGTATGATGATGAAAACTACGTCTCCTGGCACGACTGGACCGTAATTTACTTCCTGACTCCCGTGCCTGCCTACGTTGCAGCGATATTGCCATGAGCCTTGAGCTTCTGAACATCCAACCCCTACTGAAGCGCTACCACATCCAGCCCAAGAAATCTCTGGGGCAAAATTTTTTGGTGGAGCCAGCAGGTCTGATGAAAGTGATCGATGCCGCGGAACTCTCTGGCAGCGAAGAAGTGCTCGAAATTGGCGCAGGGTTGGGCAGCCTGACCTACTTGCTGGCACAGACTTGCGCGCGCGTAACCACGGTTGAGATTGACCGCCACATGCTCGAGCCGCTCGCGGAAGCTTTAAAGCCTTTTACCAATGTTCAGATAGTGCCTGGTGATATTCTGGAGCTTGATCCTGCAACTCTCGTTAGCCAGGAACATTACGTAGTGGTGGCAAATATCCCCTACTACATCACCTCCGCGATCATCCGCCACTTGCTCGAAGCCGCTGTTAAGCCTTCACGCGTGATCCTGACAATCCAAAAAGAGGTTGCGCAACGCATCGTGGCGCGCGATGGCAAGATGAGCTTGCTTTCGCTATCGGTTTTCGTTTACGGTGAGCCGGAGATAGTCAGCACGATCCCGGCAGGCAGTTTCTTCCCCGCGCCGGATGTAGACTCCGCGGTGCTGCGCATCCGCCTCCATCCCGAGCCGCTCATTCGCTCATCGCAGCTGGATCTGTTTTTCAAGTTGGCGCATGCCGGTTTTGGGCAGAAGCGCAAAACGCTGCGTAATTCGCTTTCGGCTGGCTTGAGCCTGCCCGCCAATGAGGTCGAAGCCAGGCTGCTTGAGGCTGACATTGAGCCTTCCCGCCGTGCAGAAACGCTCAGCATGGCTGAGTGGGCAAGGCTTGTGGACAGTTTCAACTAATCCAATTTATTACTAAAGAAAATTAAGAGGAGGTTTAGCGGCATTGCTCGGCCAGATGCGGCTACTGCTTGCGGTTTTTTTTCGATTTCCCATGGGATTTGATCATCAGCACGGTGCCAATCACCCCAGCCAATCCGGCCAGGATTAACAGGGGACGTTCAATTACCCACAATAGACCTTTCAATCCGCCTCTGCCAGCAGAGACGAGGGCCGTCCTGGGCAATTCGACCTCGGCTTGCCAATCAAAAGTAAACAGGCGCGGCAGAAACCCCTGCCGAACACAACCCTCAAGGCTGAAGACATAAATCGGCTTGCCGCTGCGGCGTGCCAGGCGCAGATCGGTCGCGAACTCATCCCAACTTAGATAGGGCACCTTTTCAAGCGCACCCGCCTGAATGCCGCCCCCGGTATTGCCAATCCCAATCGCCTGAGCGTTTTGGGCGTAACTCCACAACACCGACTGTCCATGCGGTCTGAAAAAGCTCGAATACAGCATCAAAACTTCTCTGTCTGCCGGAATTTCCACGAGGCCTGCCACGCGCTGCAAAACAGTTGAACCTGCCGCACGATCATCCACGATCAGGGGAAAGTGATAGCTCTCAACCAAATATCCATCCTCATGGATTTGCGCGACCAACGCTTCATAGGCATTTTTCGCAAGTCGGTAGGCTTTGGTATCTTTCAGGCGTCTGAGTGCTTTTTGGATGACAGCTCCCCGATCATCAGTGAAACCTTTCAGTTCATTAATATCCGTTTCAATGTCCAGACCAACCGCCGCCCACTCGAGCTGGTTTTCTTCGCTCCAAACCTTGAATGCCTGGTAACGCGCAGTTGCCTCGGTGTAATTCCCGAGGTTAAACCAATAACCCTGCTCCTCTGGGAGCAGTAACCAGGCAGTCACAGGAATGCCGAGGCGGTTGAGTTTTCGGACCACATTTACGCGTTCAGAAGAAAAGTCGAGGATGCCCAGCGAGATTCCAGCATTAAGCGTCTTCAGGTCATCAAAAACAAAACGGTCTTCAAAGAGCTTCTGTAAATCTTCAGCATTTAATTCGCAAAAGAAAGTCAATTCTGTTTTCATAAGATGATCAGCTTAATTATGATTAACCCGAATGAATGGAATCTGTTACTTCCTGCCCTCAGAAGTCAGGATCGGTTTTTTGGCGGGGATGCCAACCGCGCGCGGGAACTCCCGGGGGGTATGCCGCACCTTGTTGATGATCACCAGGTTCCCTTCGCCTTCTATCCCTTCGAAATCCAAATGCAGAACATCACTGATTTCTCCACCGCAAAGATCAATGATCTTTTCTGCTTCCCTGATCTCTTCCGGCCCGCGCGTCCCTTTTTGCATCAGGCTCCTCCCGCCCACTTTGACTAAAGGCAGGAGATACTCCGCCAGGGTTGGAGCTGGCGCGACTGCCCGCGCAACAGCTATATCGTACGCCTCACGGTGTGCGGGCATGCGCGCGACCTCTTCTACGCGTTTTGAGAGGACTGTGACGTTCGTCAAACCCAGTTTGTCGACGATATGTCGGGAAAAGTTTGCTTTCTTATCGACGGATTCCACCAAGGTCAATCGCATTTCGGGGATGACGATCTTAACTGGCAAACCCGGGAATCCTGCCCCGCTGCCTACATCGATCAGGCTTTCGGGCCATTTCTCAAAGCCAAGAAAACAGGTTAAGGAGCCGAAAAAGTGTTTCTCCTGTATTCCCTGGGCATCCCGAATAGCGGTCAGGTTGATTTTTTCATTCCACTCGAGCAATTCATCCTGGAGGAGCTGGAATTGGTACTGCTGCTGATCAGACAAAGTGATGCCGAGATGGTTTTCCGCTAATTCAATCCAATTATGCATGTCACGATTATACACAGGCATGGATGCCTTGTGCTGGAAAGTAGTCTGCGCGTGATTTCAACTGTTCACTACTCGAAAACACTAAAGATACCTGCACCAAGATAAGCAAACACCAGCATCTTGGCGATTTTTCCAATCAGGCAAAATAACAAAAACTTCCAAACGGGCATTTGGGATGCACCAGCGATAAACCCAGCCATATCAAACAATGGATTGGGGATGAACGCCAGCAGGAGGATTGTCCAGGATTGATTGCGCTGCATCCATCCTGTCAGTTTTTGTACTCTTTCGGACTTTTCAAGCATGGGCTGCCCACTGAACCCAACCAGATATCCCGAAAGTTCGCCTAATGCCGCCCCAGCACCGGAAGCCATCGCCACCCAGAGTGGGTTAAAGGCCATAGCCATGGCTGAGGTGATCATCACCCCAGGCAGAGGGAGCAGAATCGTGGCGTTAGAAAGCAGCGATACAAGGAAGATTCCTGAATAGCCGTAGATTGCCAGGTGTTGAATTTCGTCACGGTTGAGAATAAGGAGAACGGTGCCTGCCAGCAACAAAACCAGCAGCGCTATACGTAACAAAAGTTGAGGTTTCGTGAATTTGAGTTTTTCTTCCACGGTCAATCTGGCAGCAACGCTTTCAGGCGCGCGATCACCATATCTGAAGCTACCGTGTTCTGACCACCCACGGGGATAATCACGTCCGCAAAACGCTTGGTTGGCTCCACGAATTCAATGAAACTTGGACGGACAGTTCTCAGGTATTGATCGATCACGGATTCAACTGTGCGACCACGTTCGGTAACATCCCTTAGCAAACGTCGAATGAAGCAGATGTCCTGATCGGTGTCCACAAAGAGCTTCATCGAGAACAGATTGCGCAGCTTAGGTTCAACAAAAATGAGGATTCCCTCCACCAAGATGATCGGTTTTGGCTGGATGGGGACTGTTTCTGCCACCCGTGTTTGTTGTTTGAAATCGTATACCGGCAAGTCAATCGCTTCCCCACGCGTGAGAGTTTGAATGTGTTTTATCATCAGATCTGTTTCAAGTGAATCTGGGTGGTCATAATTGACTAACCGCCGCTCTTCCAAGCTTTTATTGCGCTGGTCCCGATAATAGGCATCATGCGGTAAAAGGGCGATTTTATCTTCCCCGATTGCTTCGAGGATGCTATTCGCCAGGGTCGTTTTCCCTGAGCCGGATCCACCTGCAATACCGATAATCAACGGAGTATAAGATGTGGGCATGTGCAAATTATACCGTCCTTTCGGGTATAATGACCCACGGAGGTAAACATGAGCGCGAATATCATTGATGGGAAACAGATTGGGCAGGAAATCCGTGACGGAGTTAAAGCAGCTATTGAAGACCGTCTGCAAAGAGGTCTCCGAGCGCCTGGTCTGGCTACCGTGCTGGTAGGTGAAAATCCAGCCTCGCAGGTTTACGTACGTAATAAGCAAAAAGCGTGCGCCGAGGTAGGAATCAACTCTTTTGGTTACGATCTACCTGAAGATTCCACTCAGGATGAGGTCGAAACTCTGGTACGTAAACTGAATGCCGACCCTGCAGTTAACGGCATCCTGGTGCAATTGCCCCTTCCCCGCCACCTGGATGAAGAAAAAGTGCTCTCCGCGATCGACCTCAACAAGGATGTGGATGGTTTCCACCCGGTCAATATCGGACGGCTGGCGCAAAAAGGCCGCGAACCTGTCTTTGTGCCCTGCACGCCTGCCGGCTGCATGGTGCTTCTGGAACGCGCTGGTGCTCAACTGAGTGGAGCGAACGCCGTAGTGCTGGGACGTTCGAATATCGTCGGTATGCCGGTAGCCCTGCTGCTGGTCAAAGCCAACGCCACTGTCACCATCTGCCATTCCCGCACGCGCGACCTGCCTTCTGTGGTCAGGCAAGCAGACATCCTGGTGGCAGCCATCGGTCAGCCTGAATTCGTCAAGAAAGAATGGGTAAAGCCGGGGGCTATCGTGATCGATGTAGGCATCAACCGTAAGGAAGATGCCAGCGCCAAACGAGGCTACCGCCTCGTGGGCGACGTGGCTTTTGATGAAGTGTCGGAAGTTGCCAGCGCTATCACCCCTGTGCCTGGCGGCGTCGGACCGATGACCATCGCCATGCTGCTTAAAAACACGCTCCGCGCAGCCGAATTGGCTGACCAGTCATAATCCCAGGAGGTTCCCATGCCGACCTTACTCGTCAAAAACGCAGACCTGATTGTCACTATGGACGGGCAGGACCGCGAGTTGAAAGATGCCGCGATCTTCTGTCGGGATGGTTTTATCGAACAAATTGGCAGCCAGGCTGATCTGCCGCAAAGCGCTGACGAAGTATTGGATCTCAGCCACCATATCGTCCTGCCTGGTCTGATTAACACCCATCACCATTTTTATCAGACCCTGACGCGCGCTTTGCCTGCTGCACAGGATGCCAACCTTTTCAACTGGCTGACCACGCTCTACCCAATCTGGGCGCGCATGACCCCGGAGGATATCTTCACCAGCACTCAAACCGCCCTGGCAGAATTGGCACTCTCCGGCTGCACGACTGCTTCAGATCACCTCTACCTGTTCCCCAATGGCAGCAAACTGGACGACGAGATCGCTGCCGCGGCAGAAATCGGACTGCGCCTGCATGCGTCGCGCGGCTCAATGAGCCTCGGTCAGTCACAAGGTGGGCTTCCACCTGATTCCGTTGTGGATACAGAAGAGAATATCCTCAAGGACAGCGAGCGTCTGATTCAGCGGTACCATGATCCCAAACCCGGCTCCAAACTACAAATTGTGCTGGCACCATGTTCGCCTTTTAGCGTTACGGGTGAACTGATGCGCGAATCGGCTGTTTTGGCACGTAAATATGGCGTCCATCTCCACACCCACCTCGCAGAAACCGAGGATGAGGACGACTTCTGCCTGGCAAAATTCGGGCACAAGCCGGTGGCTTACATGCAGACGGTCGACTGGATCGCGGATGACGTCTGGTTTGCCCACTCAGTGTGGGTAAATGAAGCCGAAATGGACCTTTACGCACGTTACGGCTGCGGTGTGGCACACTGCCCTTCCTCCAACATGCGCCTGGCATCTGGCATTGCGCCGGTGATGAACATGCTGGCGCGCGGTGTTAAACTGGGGCTCGGCGTGGATGGCTCTGCCAGCAATGATGGCTCTCATATGCTGAACGAAGTGCGCCAGGCAATGCTGCTCGCTCGTCTCAATAGCGGCATCAAAGGCGCCTCTCGCTCTGCGCCAGACGCTCCACCACTCATGACTGCCCGCCAGGCGCTCTCAATCGCCACGCGCGGCGGCGCAGCGGTACTCGGACGCAAGGATATCGGTTCACTCGAGGTTGGCAAATGCGCGGATTTCTTCGCCATGGACCTGCACCAGTTGGACTATGCCGGCGCAATCACTGACCCCCTTGCCGCCATTCTTTTCTGCCAGCCAGTCAAGGCAAACTGGACGGTCGTCGGCGGAGAGGTCATCGTACGAGAAGGTCACCTGACCACGCTCGATGTTCGCAAACAGGTTGAGAAACACAACCAGGCAACCAAACGCCTGTTGCAAATTTAATAACAAACTCACCCACCAGGAGATCCAAAGGAGACTCTTTTTATGCAAAGTAAAGGTTTGGCAGTAGTTGCAGTTGGCGGCAACGCATTAATCAAAGATAAGAACCATCAAACTGTTCCCGATCAGTATCAAGCTGCAGCGGAAACGATGAAGCACATCGCCAATATGATCGATGAAGGCTGGGATGTTGTGATCACGCATGGCAACGGTCCACAAGTGGGATTCATTCTGCGCCGTTCCGAAATCGCGTCCCATGAGTTGCATGAAGTTCCGCTGGATTATTGCGGCGCTGACACCCAGGGTGCGATTGGCTATATGTTCCAGCAAGCCCTGTATAACGAGTTCCGCTTGCGTGAGATCAAGAAAAAGGCCGTCACAGTGATCACCCAGACCATCGTTGATCGCAATGATCCTGCCTTCCAAAACCCAACCAAACCCATCGGCTCCTTCATGGACGAAACAGCAGCCAAAGAAAAAATGGCGAAAGAAGGCTGGACAATGGTGGAAGATGCCGGACGCGGTTGGCGCCGCGTTGTTCCCTCCCCCATCCCCCAAACTATCGTGGAGGCAGATGCCATTCGAAGTTTGATTGAGCAAGGATTTGTGGTAATTGGTGTCGGTGGCGGCGGTATTCCAGTAATCCAGAAGGAAAATGGCGACCTGGTTGGCGTGGAAGCTGTGATTGATAAAGATTTTGGCTCGGCTATTCTTGCCAGCATGATCAAAGCTGACCTCTTCCTGATCAGCACCGCCGTGGAAAAAGTGGCAATCAACTTCAATAAGCCAGATCAAAAATGGCTGGATCAGATGACTGTTGCGGAAGCCCGGAAATACCTTGCTGAAGGTCAGTTTGCCAAAGGTTCCATGATGCCGAAGATCGAAGCAATCCTGAAATACCTGGACCAGGGCGGTAAAAAAGCCTTGATCACCGACCCCGAACACATCAAAGACGCGCTTGAAGGCAAGACTGGCACTTGGATCCTGCCTTAGGTAGAGTACGATAGAATAAACAATACTTGAAAATACATGGGATAGACGGGTGAGTTGGGCACAAGCACTAAAGGACTCACCCCTTATTTCTTTGCAACTTAATTGGAACCATAATGCCGCTTAGCTACTTTCAATGTTCTGATTGTGGGCAATGTTTTGAGCCCGACCAGGTCACATACAACTGTCTGACCTGTGGCGGCAATTTGGATACCCACTTCAGTTTTGAAGAGAATCCAACTGAGATCAATCAGAAGAGCATTCTCGAGAGTTGCGAACTCTCCATCTGGCGCTATGCGCCACTGCTTGCCGCCCCCGATCCCGGTTTCACGACTACTCCCCTCCACCAGGTGGGTTTCACCCCAGTCTACCAACCCGAATCTTTGCGGAAAAGCCTCGGCATGCAGGAACTCTGGATCAAAGACGAAAGCCGAAATCCAAGCGCATCCTTCAAGGATCGCGCCAGCGCCCTGGTAATGGCCCGCGCGATTGAAGCCAACTTCAAAACCATTATTGCAGCTTCGACCGGTAATGCCGGCGCAGCCATGGCGTGCATGGCTGCCAGTGTGGGCAAACAAGCGGTCATCATTGCCCCGCGCAGCGCCCCACCCGCCAAGGTCGCGCAATTGCTCACTTTTGGCGCAAGAGTGGTTCTGGTGGATGGCACCTACGACCAGGCGTTTGACCTGAGCATCGAAGCCTCACGCGAATACGGTTGGTATAACCGCAACACAGGCTATAACCCGTATACCGTGGAAGGCAAAAAGACCGCTGGGTTGGAAATCTGGGAACAGGTATTGCTAAAACGCGAAGACTCAGCGCCAAAACTGACGATTTTTATCCCCGTGGGTGACGGCAACATCCTCAGCGGTGTGGCAAAAGGCTTCGCCGACTTACAGTCATTGGGCTGGATCGAAAAATTACCGAGGCTGGTAGGCGTGCAGGCTGAAGGCTCGGCTGCCATTTACAATGCCTTTAAAACTGGAAAAGACGTCATTCATCCGGTGGACGCAAAAACCGTTGCCGACAGCATCTGCGTGGATCTGCCGCGGGATGGATTGCGCGCACTTAAGCGGGTCAGGCAGAGCGGCGGATACTTCCTGACCGTTTCAGATCAGGAAATCCTGCAAGCCATCCCGACGCTTGGCAAAGCGGGACTCTTCGTTGAGCCTGCCGCTGCGGCGGCTTACGCCGGTCTACAAGCTGCCATCCGGCAGGGATTGCATCAGCCAGATGAACCCGCCCTGGTGCTCTGCACTGGCAGCGGACTGAAGGATGTCAATGCCGCCATACGAGCGGTCGCGCCGGCACCTATCATTGAACCAACGCTTAAAGAACTTAAAGAGGTACTTCATGTCTGACCCTGTCTTTAGCATTATAGCCCCAATTTACAATGAGCTCGAGAACCTGCCCCTGCTTTATGCCCGGGTCAGCGAAGTCATGAACCAGACTGGTGAAGAATGGGAACTGATCCTGGTGGATGATGGCAGCTCAGACGGATCCACGGATATCATTCGAAAATTTGCCTTGCAGGATGAACGCGTGCGCCCGGTTATTTTTGCCCGGAATTTTGGGCACCAGATTGCTGTAACTGCTGGGATGGATTATAGCCGCGGAAAAGCGGTGGTGATCATCGACGCCGACTTGCAGGATCCACCGGAAGTGATCCTCGAGTTGATTAAAAAGTGGCGCGAAGGCTACCAGATTGTTTACGCGGTGCGTACGGAACGCGAAGGAGAAAGCTGGTTCAAACTAACCACTGCCTCTCTCTTCTATAAACTGATCTACAAGATAACTGACGTAAAAATGCCTCTCAACACCGGTGATTTCCGCCTGATAGACCGCCAGGCTCTCGACATCATCAATCAAATGCGTGAGCGAAACCGCATCCTGCGTGGCATGGGTGCCTGGGTAGGTTTCAGACAGATTGGTGTGGAATACAAACGCGCCGCGCGCCATGCCGGCCAGAGCCATTACCCCCTCAAGAAGATGATCCGCCTGGCGATGAACGCCGTGACAGGCTTTTCGACCTTTCCACTTCAAATGCTGACCACAGGTGGCATTGTGTTGATTGCGCTTAGCCTCTTGCTGCTGGTGATTTACCTTTGCCTTGCGCTTTTTAACGGCTTCGACCTCACTTACGTGCTGGCAACCTGGCTGACCGTGATCTTCCTGGCAGGCGTTCTGCTGATTGGGATGGGCGTGCTCGGTGAGTACATCGGTCGCATCTACGACGAAGCGAAAGGTCGTCCACTCTACATTGTCGCCGAAGGCCCCGATAAAGCCCTCGACCCCACCCGACTGGATCGGGTAAAAGAAAAAAAATAACAGACTACAGGAACTCAAACATGACAAGAATCGATTTGACCATAATGCAAGACCGCCTCGAACGCACCCTGCAGCGTGTACGGGAACGCAAGATCATCATCCCAACCCTGGCGCAGCAGCGAGACCCCTCACTGGTGCCAGCCGATATCCAGGACCGCTTGAAAGAAATTGGTCTTTGGGATCTACATCCTCTGAATCTGTTCCGCATCACCTGGCACAATGAACCCAAGCCATTTGGCGGTTTATTTGGGGACGTCAACTACCTCGAGTTTCCTTCCAGTTTCACCGGCACCAAGGCAAGAATCGTTGCCCTGGTGGGCAAGTGGTTCCCTTGCGGTGTCCACAAGGTTGGCGCGGCTTTTGGCTGCTTGGTTCCACGCCTCGTAACCGGTCAATTTGACCCAACCACGCAGAAAGCCGTCTGGCCGTCCACAGGGAACTTTTGCCGTGGCGGCGCGTATGATTCGCATTTACTTGCTTGCAAGTCCGTAGCCATTCTTCCCGAAGGCATGAGCAAGGAACGCTTTGAATGGCTGCGCAATGTGGCTGATGAAGTTATCGCGACACCAGGCACTGAGTCGAACGTCAAGGAAATTTTCGACAAGTGTTGGGAACTTCGGCGCAGTGGTGAGGACCTGATGATCTTCAATCAGTTCGAGGAATTCGGAAATTACCTTTGGCATTATTGGATCACCGGAAACGCCATGGAGCAAGTCGCCCATAAGCTGTTAGGCGAAAAAGGGCAGGTTGCAGGTTTTGCATCCGCGACCGGTTCCGCCGGCACTATTGCCGCTGGTGACTACCTGAAGCAGAAATTCCCTGGTATGAAGATCATCGCCAGCGAAGCCCTGCAGTGCCCCACGCTGCTCAATAACGGCTTTGGTGCACACCGCATTGAGGGTATCGGCGATAAACATGTTCCCTGGATCCACAATGTAAAGAATACCGACTTCATCACAGCCATTGATGACAATGCCGTCGTCAATCTGGCGCGGCTTTTTAACGAGCCCGAAGGGAAGCAGCATTTAATCGACTCTGGCTTCGACTCAGACTTCGTCGACCAGCTTGATTTGCTTGGCTTCTCCAGCATTGCCAACCTGCTCTCCGCCATTAAATTTGCTAAGTACAACGAACTGACTGAGAATGACATCGTTCTCACCGTTCTCACCGACTCGATGGAACTTTATCAGAGCCGCCTGACCGAAATGCATGAAGAATTCGGTGAATATCGCAAGGAAAATGCTATCGCCGACGAAGCCCGCTACCTGCAAGCAGTGACCACCGATAACATGGAGGAACTTGGCTATCGTGAGCGCAAACGCATCCACAACCTCAAGTATTACACCTGGGTCGAACAGCAGGGGCGCACCTACGAGGAAATCATGGCCCAGTGGTACGACCCGGACTACTGGCTCGAAGTTCAGGCTCAACAGCCTGAAATCGATGCCTTGATCGAGGAATTCAACCATAAGGCTAAGGTTGAGCTCTAAAGGAGCCCTTTGAGCGCATTTGAGACAATAGACGATACCAGCCTGGTGCTGGTGGCGATTATCCCAAATCAAAGGGATCTTGAGATTGCCCGCCTCCTGGGCTGGTATCGTATTCCGCTGAAAAACGCCCCCAAGGTGATTGCTGTCGACTACCTGGCGCTCTACCAGACTGGCAGTTTTGGCGCGAAGGACCGCTGGCAAATCAAATGGCTGGCGCCGATCGTGGGGCACGAGCTAACCACGCGCCAACAATTATTTCGCGACCAACCCGATCACCCCAGGGCTAACGAAGAATATTTCAAGCTCCAATTGGGCAGCCTGATCGCATTGCCTGAACCAATACCTGCGGGTAACTGGAAACGGGTGACCTTCTTCTATACGACCATGCGGCATGTCAGGGATGCTAAAGAACTGGGTGACTTGCCTGTGCACGACCAGGAGCGATCTGTCCTTTGGGCAGCACTGCGCGAACGCGCTTCGCGCAGCGAAGTTTACCAAGCCACTCCCCTGCCAGAGATTCCGTTAGATCCAGCGTTGCTGGCTCTGCTCAGCGGCATCGCTACGGGAACAAAGTGAGGTTTTTATGAAAACGCTCATCAAAAATGGAACAGTAATCACCGCCGAGATAACCCGCAAAGCAGATATCTTGGTGGAGGATGAGTTTATCCGCCGGATTGACGAATATATTGAAGACGACGAAGCAACTATCGTGGATGCCAGCGGTCTTTTGGTTCTTCCTGGTGGGGTGGACCCCCATGTGCACCTCGAATTGCCGATGGCAGGCACCATCTCTGCTGATGATCATTACACTGGCGGAAAAGCAGCCGCCTTTGGCGGAACGACCACCATGATCGATTTCGTTTCCCAGGAGCCTGTCATCCTGGCAGAAAATATTGCCAGGCATCGTGCCATGGCAGACCCCAAAGCCAGCATTGATTACAGTCTTCATATGAATATCACTCATTTCGACGACCAGGTTGCGGAAGAGCTGCTGGACCTCCCCCAAATGGGTATCACTAGTATGAAGGTCTTCACCGCCTACAACGGTCGGCTCCGATTGGATGATGGCAGCATTTTCAAAGTAATGCGCATCGGCGGAAAAAATAACCTCCTCACGATGGTGCATGCTGAAAATGGGGATGTGATCGACATCCTGGTGGCAGAAGCTCTTGCTGCTGGAAACACTGCTCCCATCCATCATGCCCTCACCCGCCCCGCCTGGGGCGAGGTGGAGGCCAGCCTCCGGGCGGCAGCCCTGGCAGCCCAGGCAGACTCACCCCTCTACCTCGTTCATATGAACGTAGCTGGAGAGGTGGATCAGTTGGCGTATGCCCGTAAACACGGCATCCTTGCCATGGGTGAAACCTGCCCGCAATATCTTTTCTTCACCGAAGATGATCTCAGGCGTCCTGACGGCGCAAAATGGGTCTGTTCCCCGCCTATGCGCAAGGCTGCAGACCAGCAAGGGCTCTGGCAGGCGCTTGAGAACGGCACCATTCAGGTACTTGCGACCGACCATTGCCCCTTCTTCTATAATGGCAGGCAGCCAATTGTTTACGAAGGTCGGGAAGTCGCCATCCCAGGCAAGGAATTGGGAGAAAAGGATTTCACCCTAATTCCTAACGGTCTTCCCGGAATCGCAGACCGTCTGCCAGTTTTCTGGACCCATGCGGTGAACACCGGGCGCATCAGCCCGAATCGCTTCGTGGAACTCACCGCTACCAACCCTGCCCGGATCTTTGGGCTTTACCCAAAAAAGGGGACGCTTGCTGAAGGCTCGGACGCAGATATCGCCCTGTGGGACCCGGAAAAAGAGCTGGATTACGGCCTGGCTTGGGCGCATCACCGCACAGATTACAATCTTTATGAAGGATGGAAGCTACGCGGCTACCCTGTAAAAGTGTTCTTGCGAGGAACATTGATCGTTGATGATCAAAACTGGCTCGGTAAAGCTGGTGGGGGACGCTTTGTCCATCGGCAGGCTGGCGAAATCCTCTGATCCTTGAAATGAATTGATCTCATGATCCTATTAGGCATTCTTGGCTTACTTTGGCTTCCAGCCATCGCCCTGACCATCAGCCAGGCAGTCAAGCCCAACTTTGCCCGTTCATGGTTCATTGCCATTGCCGGGGCTTCTTTGGCCTGGCTTGGAACCTTTTTTCTGCGTCTTTACTTGCCAATGGAAGTCGAATTGATCCGCTGGCTGCCAGATTCGCTCTACCACACAGCGATCGCGTTCCGAATTGATTACATCAACTGGCACTACATTGTTGCCATCCTGGCTCTGTGCATCGCGGTAATTCTGACCGATTCCAGCCGGGCTTCCACCAATACCACTCCCACCAACTGGGCTGCTGCGCTGGCACTGACAGGTCTGAACCTGATTTCGGTCATGTCGAGAGGTCCACTGACGATGGCCATTGCCTGGGCAATAACAGACCTGGTGGAATTGTCTTTTATGCTCAACTTGCTGCGGAACTCAGGGGGAACAGGTAAAGTCACCAATGTATATGGGGTCAGGCTTATCAGCACCTTCGTCCTTGTGGCTGCAACTGCCATAGGCTGGCAAGTCACAGCCGGATTGGATTTTACACAGATCCCTCCAACCGCCAGCTTGCTCTTCCTGATTGCAGCCGGGTTGCGCCTTGGGGTGCTGCCGCTCAACTTCCCGATGCAAAACGCTCTGGAGTCCAATCGCGGTATCGATTTGTTGCTGCGCTTTTCGCCGGTAGTTTCCGCCTTGGTTTTGATCGCGCATTTACCCTCTGAGATCCTGGTCCTAAACCAAAGCCTGGTGTCCGTCATTAGTATTCTGACAGTTTTGGCTGCCCTTTACGCCTCAGCCATGTGGCTGACCCGTGCTGATGCTAACGAAGGCAGACCTTACTGGATTGTGGCACTTTCCGCGTTTGCCTTGCAGTCTGCCCTGAATGGGGAGCCAGAACACAGCCGCGTTTGGGGATTGGCACTGCTTCTAACGGGGGGTGTCCTGTTTTTGTTCGATCCTCCAATCCGGAGAATACGTTTCATACCGCTATTGGGCTTAATTGGATTATTAGGAATTCCTTATACCCTGGCAGCTTCAGGCTGGAGCGCTCTGCTGGGGGAAGGCGTGAGCCTGGCAGGAATCGTGATGATTATTTGCCATGCCATGCTGGTTGGCGGATATCTCCGTTATATTCTCGAAGCCGACAGCGCCGTCACAGGCCTGGAAAAGTATGCCCGTATCACTTACCCACTTGGTCTGATCCTTATTATTCAGACCATGCTGGTGCTCAATCTGGTCGGTTGGCCGGATGTGCTCACGATCGGAGTTTGGTGGGGGAGCCTTGTCAGCATTGGACTTGTCCTGGCGGGTGCTTTTCTCACCAAAAAGTTCAATTTCCAGCTTACCGGCGACGGTTTCAAGACGAAATTCCCCTTTTATCGGCTGGGGCATCAGGTCCTGAACGTCCTGCGCGTCGTGTTTAGCCTGGATTGGATCTATGCGATCACCCGATGGATCTTTGCACGCCTCAGCGATATTGCGGGCTTTTTCAGACAGGTTCTTGAAGGCGAAGCTGGGGTGCTCTGGTCCCTCTTTTTCTTATTAATGATGGCGATCCTGATCTACACACAGGTGGGGCAACCGTGAGCGAAACTTTGCGTATCGTTTCAGCTGCTCTATTGCTGCTTGCAGCAGCTATCAACCTGGTCAGACGCCAGTGGGCATTAAATATTCTGGCTTTGGGTCTCCAATACGTCTGCGTTTTCCTGGTCATTCTCGAAGTACGTTCCCCACTCCTGGCTGCCATCAAATTGATTGTCGGTCTCATGGTCACCCTGATGCTTTATATGACCCTGGTTTCTTCCGGTTTGATCGAATCGCTTTTGGTCCGCCGGCGACTTTCCTCTGGGGAAGTATTCCGCGGCACAATTGCCCTTCTGCTGGTGCTGATCAGTATTCTGCTAAGTCCTGTTCTTCAGCAATCTGCCTTTCCACAGAGCAGTCAACTTCTGCTGACAGCCAGCGTGGGATTGATCATGTTTGGCTTGTTTCAGATGGGTACTATCACAGAACCTCTCTACCTGGTGATCGGCTTGTTGACCTTTCTCTCAGGCTTTGAGCTTCTTTATGCCAGCCTGGAATTTTCCCGCGTTCTGGAAGCACTCTTTACCGCTGTAAATCTCAGCCTCGCGCTTATAGGCTGCTTTTTCATTGTTAAAGATGTGGAAAGCAGGTCAGCATGAACCTGCTGACCACACCAACAATCTGGATTTTCTTGCCTGTTTTGTTCAGCCTGCTGCTGATCCTGGTCCACCGTCTGCATAAACTTTCAGTTTGGATAGTCTGCACAATAAGCCTTTTGCTGGCTGTGGTTGCAATGATTTTCCCGCAAAACCTGGATCTTAGGTTATTTGGCAGAAATTTCCTGTTTGACGATACCTTCCTGATCTTAAACAGGGCTTTGATCATCACTGGCACCGAGCTTAAAACCGTGGCAATGCTCTATCTGTTCAGCTTCTTGTGGAACATTGCAGGAATGCGTTTTTCAGTCAGCCGATGGTTTCCAACAATTTCCCTGACTATCACAGCCTTATGGGTCAGTGCATTGGCAGTGGAACCGTTCCTTTACGCAGCCTTGATCGTGGAACTGATCGTTCTGATCAGTGTTGTCCTCCTGACGCCGCGGGGTGAACAGGCTGGTAGCGGTGTAATGCGCTACCTGGTTTTGCAGACGATCGCACTGCCTTTTATTCTCTTGAGCGGTTGGATGGTGACAGGTATCGAATCAGCTCCCAGTGCCAGCACATTGATCCTGCGGGGTGCTGTGTTGATCCTGATCGGGTTCTCATTATGGCTGGCGGTATTTCCGCTTCATACCTGGCTGCCGATGCTTGCTGATAAAACCCACCCATGGGTATTTAGTTTTGTTTTCCTGATGCAGCAAAGCGGCCTGTCAATTTTCTTACTAAAGGTTTTGGACCAATTTGCCTGGTTAAGGAACCTGAACGGGGTTTTTCCTGCAATGCAATGGGTGGGCGTATTGACTGTGCTGGCAGGTGGAGTACTGGCATCCATGCAGACCAAGGTCAACCGGATACTGGCATATCTGATCCTGATCGAGACTGGCTATTCCGTGCTGGCGATCGGCTTGATCAGCCAGGGCGGAGGTGAAGCACTGGCGCTTAGCTTTCTTCCCCGGGCACTTGCCTATCTGCAATACGCGTACACTCTCAGTTCAATCCAGCAGATTGCGCCAGAGATAGACGGGGGTTTCCCCTCCTTACGCGGTCTGTTCACCAGGCTGCCATTCCACAGCATGTCCTTGATCATCAGTTTGCTTAGTTTGCTCGGTCTGCCTGCCCTTGGGCTCTTCCCCGCCCGGCGTATGCTCTGGAACAGTGGCGCTGGCCTAACCTTGCACTACACCCCTCTGCTCGGTTTGGCAGTGGCTGGAATGGCGTTGTTCATTCTGCGCCTGATGGATACACTCCTCACCACAGACCCCAATGCGCCCTCCCCGACATTAACAGCCCAAGGCGAAGAATCCATCTGGCAAATTCTAGTTCTTTGCTTTTTCACGCTGCTTTCCCTGCTCGTGGGAATATTCCCACAGGTGTTCCTGAATCCGTTTTTGGGCATACTTGAACCCTTCATCCACCTCCTGCCATCCAGTTAGGATAACAGGAAAGCTAAACATTGTATAATCACATTAGCATCCGCTAAGAGGTGAAATATGGACGACTATTCTGGATATGAACAACTTGAGAAACGTGTTGAGTGGCTCGACAATGAACGGCGTAATGATAAAACTAATTTAGCCTCTCTGCAGAACCGCCTGACTGTGCTGGAAGGCGAGAACCTCAACTTGCGTAAACAGATCAAAGAGCTTGAAATTCTGATCACAAAGAATACGAACCAGATCGCAAGCTTCGATAAATACGATAACCGCATTGACCGACTGAACATTGACCTTACCAAACAAATCCGCGACGTTAACGAAAGGGCAGAGTTTAATCTGAACGAAGCCATTAAGCGCATCAAACTCGAGCTTGAGGCTACCCGAAAATCTGTCGCTGAAATTTTCCCCTTCACCGAAGAACTCGAACCAATTCGCACTGAAATGCGCACATACAAAGTTGAAGACGCACGCCTCGCGCGTCTGATTGAAGAACTAAAAGTGAAAATTCAGGAAGTCAGTCGCTTTGATGAAGATTACCGGCGTTCCTTAAACTTACTGGAAGAAAACCGCCGCCAGGAAGCCAAACGCCTGACTGACCTTCAGGGTGAAGTGGCTTCAGTCCGCAAACGGCTTGAGGAGACTCGCAGTCGTTTCGATAGTTTCAGTGACAGCTTCCGCACACTTGACACCCGCATTGCTGAATTACAGACTTTTGAAAAAGATCGCAAACAAGCCCAATCAGTCTTCATCGAAAAAGTCAATAATTCCCTTGTCGAAAAGGACAAAATCTTCTCCACCTGGGAAAAGCGCTTTGAGGAAATTGACAAGGTAAATCTCAACTTGAATCAACAGATGGAAGCTCTGGAAGCCTCCCGCCAGGCTGTCAGTAAAGCAATCAGCAATGCGGACGAAGTAACGCAGCGCTTTGAACGCCGCATCAATGAAATCAGCGAATTCCAGAGACTCAACGATGAACGTTTCCGCCAGGAATGGACCAGTTTCAAGTCCGACGACGTCAAACGCTGGACCAATTACATGCTTTCTCAGGAAGAACAGAGCCGTGAGAACGCGCAACAGTTCAAAGACCTGACAGCCCAATTACAAGAACTCGCTGACTTGTCTTCCTCTTTGCGCGACCAGCTCGAGATCCTCAGCAGAAGCACCCTGCGGCATGTGCAATCCATTCTGATGGCGTATCAGAATTCCCTCCAGGAAATTGCACCTTCACTCGATAAGAAGACTGGCTGATCATGCATATCGTCGGTACAGCCGGGCATGTTGATCACGGGAAGTCAACCCTGATCTCTGCTTTGACCGGCACCAACCCGGACCGTTTGAAAGAAGAAATCGAACGAGAGATGACCATCGATCTTGGCTTCGCGTCTATGACGCTGCCAGGAGGCGAGACGATCGGTATTATCGATGTGCCGGGGCATCGTGATTTCGTCGGCAACATGCTCTCAGGCATCGGTGGCATCGACGCGGTTCTCCTGGTCATTGCAGCCAACGAAGGCGTCAGTGCCCAGACCCGCGAACATCTCGCCATTTTGGACTTACTGGAGATCTTACGCGGTTTGATCGTCCTGACCAAGTGCGACCTGGTGGCGGACCGTGAATTGCTGGAATTAGTGGAGCTTGAAGCCCAGGAACTGGTGGAAGGTACCAGCCTGGAAAACGCCCCGGTTTTGCGCGTCTCAGCTAAAACGGGCGAGGGCTTGGAGCAGCTTAAGCTCAAACTCGCAGAATTATTAGCGGAAATTCCTCCAAAACGCGATCTCAACCGACCTCGCTTGCCTGTGGATCGTGTTTTCACCCTTTCTGGCTTTGGTACCGTCGTAACCGGCACATTGCTGGACGGCAGTTTCGTGCTGGGAGACGAGGTTGTCTGTTTGCCCAGCGGGAAAACAGGCCGCATCCGCGGCTTGCAGAACCACAATCGCAAACTGCAAAAGGTAACCCCGGGCTACCGGACAGCCATCAATCTCAACAACCTTTCAAAAGAAGACATCCAACGCGGGGATGTAATTGCCCTGCCTGGCACCTACATCCCTACCACGCGATTAGATGCCTCGATTCGGCTGCTCCGCGATGCCATCACGGAGGTAAAGCACAATATGAGCTTGAAGGTCTACGCTGGGGCGAGCGAAACTCTGGCGCGGGTGCGCCTGTTGGGCGTAGAAGCCCTGGCACCCGGCGAGGAAGGTTTTGTGCAACTGGAACTGGAGCAGCCGCTGGTGGCAGTCCGGGGTGATCATTACGTACTGCGCCTGCCCTCTCCCGCCGCCACCATTGGCGGAGGTGTCATCCTCGACACCCAACCAACTCGCCGGTACCGCCGCTTCGATGAAGTAACCCTCGCCCGCCTGGAGCAGTTGCGCGTGGGCAAACGTGCAGATCTGGTGATGCAGGCACTCGACCAGCTGAACGTAGCTAACCTTGCCGCACTCACAACCCAAACCTCCCTATCCTCAGCTGAACTCGAAAAACAATTGAGCGAACTTGAAGACGCTGGTGAGGTTATTTTCCTCACCAGGCAGCCCACCCCCTCTAAAACGCACTTGATTTCCGCTCAGAACTGGCAGTCACTGAGTAAGTACATCCTGAGTACGCTTACTGAGTTCCATCACAATAACCCCCTTAAGGCAGGCATCAGCCGTGAGCAGCTCAAGTCTGGTTTGAAGCTGACCCAGGAACAATTTGACCTGGTGTTGGGAATGTTAAGCCAGCAAGGAGAGCTTGTGGAGCGAGGCACACTGGTTTGGGCAGCCAGTCATACCATCCTTCTCGCTCCCCAACAGGAAGCCCAGGCTGCCAGGTTGCTGGCAAGATTTACAGAATCGCCCTACTCACCACCAGATGTTAGTGAAGCCGAAGCTGAGCTCGGTCTCGACCTATTGGAAGGCTTGATCGCCACCGACAAGCTGGTTCGCGTTTCAGATGCGGTGATCTTTACGCCAGGCACGGTCGAAGAAATGAAAGTCTGGGTGCGGGATGCCATCCAAGCCAATGGAAGTGTATCGCTGGCGCAATTCAGGGATCATTTTCAAACCAGCCGCAAATATGCCGCTGCTTTTCTGGAATATCTTGATTCGATTGGGTATACTCTAAGGAAAGGGGACGTCCGCGTCCTAAGAACAATAAACACATAAAAAAGGAGAGAATATGGGTTTCAAAGTTTTGATCACAGACGGCTTGGAGAAGGAAGGCATTGATATCATCAGCGCTGCTGGCGAAGCGGTGGATAAGAAGGACATCGAAGCCGCCGAATTACTGCAAATCGTCGGGGAATATGACGGATTGATCGTTCGTGGACGAACCAAAGTGACCAAAGAAGTATTTGACGCTGCCAGGAATCTAAAAGTGGTTGGTCGCGCCGGCGTGGGTGTGGATAACATCGATCTCGAAGCTGCCAAAGCACACGGTGTCACAGTGGTTAACGCTCCCACTGCCACAACCATTGCTGTTGCCGAACTAGGATTTGGCATGATGCTGGCGCTGGTGCGCGATATTCCTCACACCGACGCTGCCATGAAGCAAGGAAAGTGGACTAAAAAAGATTATATGGGCACCGAACTACATGGGAAGACCCTCGGTATTGTTGGCTACGGTAATATTGGCAGCACAATCGGTAGATACGCCCAGGCACTGGGTATGAAAGTCATCTGCCATGATCCCCTCCGCAACCCGGACGAGATACGTGCTACTGGTGCCGAGCCAGAGCAGCTGGATGACATTTACACCCAGGCTGACATTATCACCTTTCACGTACCTTTGACACCCGAAACGAAACACATGGTCAGCGATGAAACCTTCACAAAGATGAAAGACGGCGTACTCCTCGTGAACGTTGCCCGCGGCGGCATCATTGAAGAAGCTGCACTCCTGCGTGCACTGGAAAGCGGAAAAGTGGCTGGAGCAGCCCTGGATGTCTACGAGAAGGAACCTCCGGTGGATTGGACTCTCGTCAGACACCCGAAAGTGATTGCCGTGCCTCATATTGGTGGTCAGACCAAAGAAGCTCAGACGCGCGTTGCTATTGATATCGCAAGCGAAGTCATGAACGTCCTGCAAGGTAACAAATTACGCTGGAAAATTTGCTAACGTACACTGAATTCACCCTCATGTATACAAACAAGGTGAAAAGATTCCATAAAAAACAGGTCCCACCTGGGACCTGTTTTTGTTAGTTTTGCGCTGTTGGGGTTGGGTAGATGATCTCCTGCGCGGGCGTGCCCATCGGCGTAGGCGTGGGCATGGGAGTTTGCCCGGATGGATCGTGCACGTAAACCCAATCGCCCAATTTTGCCCAGTTGAAGAGCCAATGCGCGTCGCCAGGGAACATATTCACACAGCCGTGCGACTGAGTAAATCCGAGTGATGCTGGCCAATAAATCCCGTGAATTGCCTGGGCATGGTTGTAATACATCGCCCAGGGAACGCCTTCCAGTGAATAGAAGTCGGACCGGTCGCTCGTGTAGGAACCCTGCATCTGTTCCAGTTCACGCTTTTCATAGATGTAATAGAGCCCGGGGTCGGAGTAAAGTTCGCCTGAGCCTGTCCCCACCACAGCAGCAAACACGAGCCGCCCATCTTCATAGGCAGCCAGAGTTTGATTATAAAGATCGATGCTGATCCAGCGGTTGTTATCCACTCCCTTAGGCGGAGTGGTATCCACCACCAGGCGTCGCGACTTTAGCGAAGGAATCCACTCCCCTGGTCCTATCTCATACCATTCATACCCTTCGGCCTCCACCACCTGGTAGATCTGAAACTCCACGTACTTATCATATTGTTTGCCAGTCTCAGGAGCAGCAAAACTCGGCTGGGTATAACTCGGCGTCGGGTTGATCGTCCAGCCAAAGTCGTTTTGCGGGGTGGCATAAAACTCAAGCCCCTGCCACTTTGGCCAGGAATATACTGGTGTTGCCTCAACCCAACCGCCATCCATCGTTCGCACAAAAGTCCTTCCACCTGAAACGGCTGAATCGATCATCGTCACATAACGGCTGCCTCCATCCGGGATGGTTCGCAAGACTGTTCCCCCGCTGAGAGCATCATCCAAACTGGCATATACAGGCGTTTCCGCACCTGTAATCCTGGCTACGCGCACCGGCAAATCTGAAAGAGACGCGTCCGGCTTTGCGGCTGCCAATGGGCGAATAGGATAAGGAAATCCTGATTGATGCAGTTGGGCGATGGTTTGCGAAGCTCCCAAAGGAAGGCAGTCGCCCGGATCCGTTGGATAGTACCCGGGCTGGCAGAGCGGCAGGTCATAATAAGGCACTGGAGGTACTGCGGGTTCAGCAGCTTGCGTTGCAACTGGCGGAGCAGCCATCAACATGGTTATCCCGGCCAGCAGGAGCAGTAAGTTCTTTGGTTTCATGAGTTGGATTATACCCGTAAGGAGCGGTTGTGCCACTCTTGGCTAAAGTAAGAGGTTATGCAAAATGGGCTGTGACATTTTTTCGTATTAGGTTTTTTTCAGCACCGAATTTCTTCTTCCAAAGACGAAAAGGAGGTTTTGTACGAAAGGGGTTTACTCCCTCCCCCAAGCATTAGGCGCGACACAATGTGGCAATTTTCTGATGGAAATGTAGGTTGAGTTTAAGAAAGCATACTTTGTACGGAGGGGGTTTACTCCCTCCGCCGAGCATTTCTAATGACGCATTGAGCAAATTTGAACTCCATTCGCTAGATATATGGGCAAGCAAAGCGCCATCTTTTGCTTGTCCGAGATAATCGTTTGGACCTTCCTGTCTTTGCGAGCGACCTCATGGATTACAAATATCAGAGCCTGTCACAAAAGTTCCTTTTGGGATTCAATTTGTAATCAAAACTCAGAGACTGGTCAGACTCTTATCTTGCATCATCCATACGAAATGTTATTTGCTTCGTACGGTCAGGTATACTTCGTACGGTGGGGGTTTACTCCCACCGTAAGGAGTCCGACAATCCAGCAAAGCGGATGGACTAAAGCCCATCCGTACGAAAGAATACGAAAGAATCTTATCTTGCAAGCGCAAACAAAACGGGTAAAATTAAACAAAGTAATTGGAGATTGGCATGAAGACACCTATCTTTCACGTTGACTCGTTCACCGTTAAACCCTTCAAAGGCAATCCAGCCGGCGTCTGTTTGTTGGAACAACCCCGCGATGATGCCTGGATGCAAGCCATTGCTACGGAGATGCGACTCTCCGAAACAGCTTTTCTCAGTCCCAAGGGCAATGACTACAATCTGCGCTGGTTCACCCCCAGCACAGAGGTCGACCTCTGCGGACATGCCACGCTTGCCTCGGCACACATTTTGTTTGAATTAGGCTTTTACGATCCAGATGAAACCATCTTCTTTCATACCAAGAGCGGCGTGATTACCGCTACTTTCGACCACGGTACGATTGAGCTCGATATGCCCCTAATCCAGCCTGTTCCTGCTGAGTCCACTCCACTGCTCGAGGAAATCCTCGGGCAGGCTCCCCTGGCAGTTGCCCACTCAGAAGATAAAGCAATCTTGCTTGCTGAGATCGCAGATCAAACTGCAGTTGAAGCATTTGAACCTGACTTCAAGAAAATTGCCAGCCTTGAAGAAACCGATCTGATCATCACAGCCCAGGCTACTGATGGTAAGTTCGATTTCGTTTCACGCTTCTTCTCCCCTCGCACCGGCATTCCTGAAGATCCGGTGACCGGACTAGGTCATTGCATCCTGACACCCTATTGGGCGCCCAAACTCAACAAAGATAAGTTAGTTGCCTACCAGGCATCATCCCGCGGCGGCACCGTTTGGTGCCGATTGGGAAAAGACCGTGTCTATCTGGCTGGGAAAGCTGTAACCCTGTTTTCTGGCGAGATTTTGCGCCAGTAATCATCCTTTTAATTGACCCTGACAGCCGGTTTTTGCCCTTCAAAGCAAGAGCCGGCTGTTATAATTGCCAGCAACAAACACAAAAGGTTCTTTTCTTTGTGCTTGATTGATGTTAATCCAGAAATGGGAATGGAGCGAGTTTATGGATCTTTTGAAGCAGCGCATCCTGGCCGAGGGCAAGAATCTCGGAAAAGGTATCCTCAAAGTCGATCGTTTCATTAATCACCAGGTGGATCCCATCCTGATGGATGCCTGTGGTGCGGAGTTTGCCCGCCTTTTCGCTGGCACAACTGCCGTCAAGATCCTCACTGCGGAGATATCCGGCATTGCCCCTGCGCTCATGGCGGGGAAATATCTCAAATTGCCAGTGGTCTATGCGCGCAAGACCAAACCAGTCACCATGCCAAGCGAAGTCTACATCACCGTAGCACCCTCCCACACCAAAGGGCACAACACCGAATTGATCGTCTCACCTGAATATCTGCTTCGCGATGAGGAAATTTTGATCATTGACGATTTCCTGGCATCCGGCGCGACCATCATCGGACTGGTCCGTCTCGCGCAGACAGCTGGCTCGAAAGTGGTCGGCATCGGCACTTTGATCGAAAAAACCTTTGAAGGTGGACGGAATAAGTTGGCTTACCTGGGTGTTCCGGTGCACTCGCTGGTCTCGATCAGCTCCATGGATGACGGGCAAATCATTTTTACCGACGAATTCGCAGCCTAAGGATCCGACATGAGCGATCGAATCGTCATTCTGGACTTTGGATCCCAATACACCCAATTGATCGGTCGCCGAATTCGCGATATGCAGGTTTACTGCGAGCTGCTGCCATGGCACGCAAATAAAGAGGAAGCACTCGACGGTCACACCAAGGGCATCATCCTCTCGGGCGGACCCCAATCCATTTATGCTGAAGGAGCCCCGTACATCCAGGATTACGTCCTTGATAGCGGCTTACCTATCCTGGGCATTTGCTACGGCATGCAAGCCCTCACCTACAAACTCGGCGGTAAAGTGCTTCAAAGCACCGAACATGAGTACGGATTGACCGAGCTGGACGTGCCTGCGGCTAACCCGCTGCTGCCCCAGGGTAAGCAAATCGTATGGATGTCGCACGGAGACCACGTCACGGAGTTGCCCCCTGGGTTCTCCTGCCTGGCGACCTCCCCCAACAGCCCCTTTGCCGCGATGATGGATGAGCCCAGCAAGCGTTTCGGGCTGCAATTCCACCCCGAGGTTCACCACACCCAGCACGGCGAGGAGATCTTACGCAATTTCGTCCTCAGGATCTGCAATTGCCAGCCAGGCTGGACCCCGGGCTCCATCATCGAAGAAAGTGTTAAAGCCATCCAATTGCAGGTTGGAAATGGACGTGTCCTGTCAGCGCTGAGCGGGGGCGTGGATTCAGCCGTCACCACCTCCCTGGTACAAAAAGCCATCGGCGATCACGTGACAGCAGTGTTCATCAACACCGGTCTGATGCGTCAGGGTGAACCAGAGCAAATCGAGCAGGTTTTCCGCCCGATTCTCGGTGATCATCTGATCATGGTGGATGCCTCAGAGCGCTATTTCGCCAAACTCGCAGGTGTTACAGACCCTGAAGAAAAGCGCAAAATCATCGGCGAGAGTTTTATTCGCGAGTTTGAAGCTGCCGTGGCAGGCCTGGAAGAACACGAATTCCTCGCCCAGGGTACGATCTACCCGGACGTAATCGAATCTAAAGGAATCGGAGTCTCAGAAGCTCACCGCATCAAATCGCATCATAACGTTGGCGGGTTGCCGAAAGACCTGAAGTTCAAGCTGATTGAGCCGCTGCGCAGCCTTTTCAAGGATGAAGTCCGGGCAGTCGGAAAAGCGCTTGGGCTGCCGCCCGAGCTGGTCTGGCGCCAGCCGTTCCCCGGACCCGGTCTGGCAGTCAGGGTGCTCGGGGAGGTGACCCCCGAACGGATCGAGATCGTCCGCCATGCTGACGCCATCTTCAACGAAGAGCTGGAAAAAGCAGACTTGATGCATATGCACATCGACAAGGATGGAAAGATAAGCGGCAGCTCTCAGGCTTTCGCGGTCCTGCTGCCGGTGAGGTCGGTGGGTGTGATGGGCGACCAGCGCACCTATTCCGAGGCCATCGCCCTGCGCGCGATCACTTCCATCGATTTCATGACTGCCGATTGGGCGCGCCTGCCATACGATTTGCTCGCGAGGGTCTCCAACCGCATTGTGAACGAAGTTCCGGGCGTGAACCGCGTGGTTTACGACATCAGCTCCAAACCCCCTGCAACGGTCGAGTGGGAGTAGATGGTACTAACTTCAATTATGCATACCTTGATTAATTCGTTGGAGATAAAATCTCTAACACCATGTAAAGAAATAGTAGAGCAAGAATAAGTGAATCGTGTACAATTGTGTTACTTGATTACATGGTTTCTCTGTATAAATGAATGAAACTTGCTAAATTTCTGACTTTTTTGCTAAGTAAGCGTTGGGTTGGCTGATTCAGAATTATCCAAAACAAGCATAAATGATCACAGAAGTAAAAGGAGTAACTGACGATGGCAGAACAAAACAATAATAGCTACCCCATGATTCCAGAAAAAAACTGGTGGGCGATAAGGAATAAGTTTAAGGCGAGTATGCCCACTACTGTGACACCTTCTTATATAACGACATTGCTCTCGTTAGGCAGTGATGCTTCAGCAAATAGCAACGTGATCTATCCCATGAAACGAATGGGGTTGCTCGATGATGAAAATAAACCGACTGCATTGGCAAATGACTGGCGGCTAGATGACAAATATGGAGAAGCGTGTTCTGTAATCATAAGAAATGTGTATCCAACTGAGTTATTGGAGTTATTTCCCAATTCAACAGTAGATAGAAATAGTGCGAAAAATTGGTTTATGCGTAACGGTGTAGGGCAAGTCGCTGCTAATAAAATGGTAGCACTTTTTATATTGTTAAAAAGTGGTGAAATAAAAGAAAAAGAGATTTCACAAAAAAAGAGTGTTGCTGCCACAAAAGGAGCAAGAAAGCAATCATCAAATGTAGCCGCTTCTGCTCAAGTTACTGAAAGGCTAGAGAATAAAGATTTGCCGCCCTTAAATATAAACTCACGAGCAGTTCGACCAAATCTACACATAGACTTACAGATACATATATCCCCAGACTCAACACCAGAGCAAATTGAAACTATATTTGCTAGCATGGCAAAACATTTTTATGGAGAGGATGGTAAATGAATTTACCCTCCTATGGGTTATCAGTCGCAAAGAGGATGCACACAGAGCTGGTTGCTTTAGGAGCATCAGAACCGCATAATCCGCAAACAGTTATCCTCTACGATGCATTAGTGACAGATAATACGTTAAGGAATAGAACAGAAAAACTGTTCAAAGATGGACATTATGCTCGTTCAGTGGAGGAAGCATTTAAGTTATTAGAAAATGTAGTTAAGAATAAAGCTGACTTATCTGCGACTGGCCTATCCGGGGCAAGCCTGATGCAAAAAGCATTTTCAGGTAATAAACCAATTTTAAAGCTAAACGAGGGATTAAGCACTTCTGAGAAAGATGAGCAATTAGGTTATATGTCTATACTATCTGGGTGTATGACTGGTATCAGAAATCCAAGAGCGCATGAGTCCGAATGGGAAGACACTGAGCAGCACGCACTACAACTTTTAGTATTAGCTAATCACTTGATTGAGCGAGTTCTATTATCGAAAAAAGTAGAGCCTGAGCAATAAACTCAAGGTGACAATCTGAAAACAGAAAATCGGATATCCCAATTCTTACAATACAAATACCACAGCCTAAATTGTCCATACAATACTGGTTGCGAGCCTCTTTGAGGGAGCAAGTGGGATGAAAACGCTCTTTTATGATCTTAAAATATTAACGTTGGAAAATTTGGAACAATGCAAATGAACTCGCACATCCAGGCTGAGATATCGTGAAAATCACCATCAATAATCGGTATATGGCATTGCAGGGTCTGTTCTGGATGCTATTTTGTGTATCCTCCGGCTTCATCTCTTTGTATCTTCAGGGTCGTGGCCTGGGAAATGCGGAAATTGGCACTGTGACGGCATTTTTTGGCATCCTTGCAGCCTTGCTTCAGCCTCTGCTGGGAGGAATCACTGACCGGAGCAGCCGCCTTACCTGGCGCAATATGATCCTGATGCTGGCCATACCCTACTTGGTGATCTGCATTGTCATGCCCTTCGTACCGGGAGCCTGGGCTGGCGCTGTGTTTATGGGTTTGTTGATCTTGCTGGGGAATACCATGATGCCATTCATCAACAGCGCTAATTTTTATTACAGCTACGCGGGAGAATATATCAATTTTGGCGTAGCCAGAGGGATTGGGTCTGGTCTGTATGCGCTTTTGGCACTTGTGATTGGCGTGCTGGCTGAAAAATTCGGGGTCGAAATGGTACCAATCTCCGGAATATTGATAGCGCTGCTCTTCATTCTTGTCGTTTTTCTCATGCCTTCCACGAAAGAGCCTGTCGAGAAAGCACCGAGAGTAAAGGGCTTGGAAAAAGGTTTTCTCCTTCGTTACCCGGCTTTCACCTTGATGCTGCTGGCATGTTTGCTGATGCTGACAACGCATAATATTTTGAATACGTATTTATTGCAGATCATCCAATCCCTGGGCGGAAACAGCAGTCAGCTTGGAATTGCGCTGGCAATCCAGGCGGTTGTAGAAGTGCCGGTGTTGTTCGGTTTTACGAAACTGCTAAAACGTTTTCGACCCAGAACGTTGATGCTGACAGCAGCCATCGGTTTTGCGCTGAAAGCTCTGATGTACGCGCTATCAAGCAGTGTTTTCATGATCTATTTGATCCAGGTCACGCAAATGATCAGCTTTGCGCTTTTTGCTTCCGCCTCCGTTTTTTATACATCCGAAGCTATCGCAAAAAAGGATCAGACGACCGGTCAGGCTTACATGACCAGTATGATGGCTGCAGGAACGGTATTGGGCAGCTTGAGTGGAGGATGGATACTGGAACTGAGCGGCATGAAAGCGATGCTTTCTGTTAATGTCATCATCGCTCTGCTTGGCGTATGCTTTGCGTTCATGTCCGTCAGGAACATCGGCTTACGCCGCAAAGTTTAGTGCCATAAATGTGACATGAGAGCTGGCAGTTCCAAAATTGCCAGTTTTTTTCGGTAGAACAAAACCCTCAACACAGCCACCGTAAACAGAAACGCTCCCCGAAGCGCGATTTACACAGCGTTGAAGCGGTAGCCCCTCAGTCTCAGGGCATTTGTCACCACGGAAACAGAGCTCAGGCTCATCGCAGCACCGGCGATCATCGGGTTTAGCAGTGGCCCGCCAAACAGGTGCAGCACGCCCATCGCAATCGGGATTCCGATCACGTTGTATGCGAACGCCCAGAATAGGTTTTGTTTGATGTTGCGCAGGGTCTTCTTGCTCAGATCGATCGCTACCGGCACATCCATGAGCGTCGAGCGCATCAGCACGATATCGGCTGAAGCGATGGCAACATCCGTTCCGGTGCCAATCGCGATACCAACATCCGCAGTCGCCAGGGCAGGTGCGTCGTTGATGCCGTCGCCAACCATCGCCACAAATCGCCCTTCCGATTTCAATTGGTTGACAATCCCAGCCTTCTGATCGGGCAGCACCTCGCTGAAAACTTGATCCAGGCCCATCATGCGTCCGATCGCCTCCGCTGTGCGGCGGTTATCCCCCGTGACCATCGCAACCTGCACGCCCATTTTATGCAACTGTTTGATCGCATCCTGGCTGTCGGGTTTGACCGTATCTGCTACGGCAATGATGCCCACGAGTTTGTTATCAAGCACCGCAAACATCGGCGTTTTGCCGTCATTTGCCAGGTCCTGACCGAGCTTCAGAGCTCTCTCATCCAGAGAAAGGAATTCTTCGATCATTTTTTGATTGCCGATGCGCAGCGATTTGCCTTCGTAATCGACGACAACGCCCATGCCAGGCAAAGCCCTGAAGCCGCTGACTTCCGGCAGGCTCAAGCCTTGCGCTTCGGCTGCCCGTAAAATTGCTTTGCCCAGAGGATGTTCAGAGCCTTTTTCGGCTGCGCCAGCCAGCGCGAGCAAGTCATGCTCAGTCTGACCCGCCAGCGGCAACACATCTGTCACAGCCGGTTTGCCCTCGGTGATGGTGCCAGTTTTATCCAGCAGGACCGTGTCCACCTGTTGAGCATTTTCAAGGGCATCACCGTTTTTGATTAACACGCCATGTTCTGCCCCTTTGCCCATGCCCACTGTCAGAGCTGTGGGCGTGGCAAGCCCGAGCGCGCACGGACAGGCGATGACCATCACTGCCACGAAAATCGTCAAACCGAATTCCACGCTTTCGTTACCGATCAGCACCCATCCCAGGGCTGCCAGTACTCCCAGCACAATCACAATCGGGACAAAAATCCCCGAGATCTTGTCCGCCAACTTCGCTATCGGCGCCTTTGACCCCTGAGCATTCTCAACTAGGCGAATAATCTGCGCCAAAGCTGTGTCTTTACCGACCCTGGTCGCCCTGAAGTGCACTGCCCCGTTGATATTCAGCGAAGCCCCTGTGACATTGTCGCCAATGGTTTTCTCAACCGGTAGGCTTTCACCGGTCAGCATGGATTCATCCACGGTCGTTGACCCTTTCACCAGTACCCCATCCACCGGGAAGCTTTCGCCCGGGCGCACCACCACCTCATCTCCCACCAATACCTGGCTGGCATCGATCTCGACCTCTTGCCCGTTGCGGATGACGCGCGCTCTCTTGGGGGAAAGCGCCATCAGCTTTTGGAATGCTTCAGAGGTCTTACCAGTGGCACGGGCTTCCATGAACTTACCCAATGTGATGAGCGTCAACACAACCGCTGCCGACTCGAAGTAAAGCGAATGTGCAAAATGGAATTGACCCTGGGTGATTTGCCAAAGCGCGTACAAGCTGTAAAGGTAGGCAGAACCAGTACCGATGGCAATCAATGAGTCCATATTGGGGTGCAACTTCACCAGGTTGCGGAAACCGTTGACGTAATAGGACCAGCCCATGATTACCACGGGGGTGGTCAGCAATAGCTGCGCTATCGCATTATTTAGCGGATTGATAGATGGGTCAAAAAGTGCGGGCAACTTTAGCCCCAGCATAGGCCCCATTGATAGTAATAACAGCGGGACGGTCAAAATAGCACTAACAGTAAAGCGCCGCTGCAAATTTTGCAGGCGTTTCGCCTTATGCGCCTTTTTGCGGTCAAGTTCTTCCTCGATGGTGTTATCAACCGGCAGAATCGCTTGATAGCCAGCCTCCGCCACCGCGCTGACCACCTGCTGCAGACTAATCTCTGCTGGGTCGTAATCGAACGTGAGCGTTTCGGCAGCCAGGTTGACGTTGGCACTCTGCACGCCGCGCAGCTTGCTTACCACCCTTTCCACCGTGGCTGAGCAGGACGCACAGGTCATCCCATGGACTTCCAGTTGGGCATGTTGAGATGGAATGAGAGCCTTGTAGCCGGCATCGTCCACAGCCTGGACAACGCTGTCCAGCGAAACCTGCGATTCGTCGTAACTCAAATGCAGGTTTTCCGCAGTCAAATTGACGTTCGCTTCCGTCACGCCGGGCAATTTACGCACTGCCCGTTCCACGGCAGCGGAACAAGCTGCGCAAGTCATCCCTTCAATGGCTAAGGTCTTAGTTTTCATGAGTATTCTCCTCGTAGGAATGATTTGAAAGGATAGTGCCGCTTGCGTGCAAATGGCATGTGCACTGCCCGGGGTAGCAATCGCAAGGAACTTCCGCGACTACCTGCTTGTTTTGCAGAACATCCATCAGCATCGCGCGATCTTCAGCGGTCATCGGGATATTCTCGATAAGGTAAGCCAGTAGATTCGGTTTTTTTCGGCTGCATATCCGGCCAAGCAAGCCCTCAACTTCAAGCTTCAAGCTCTCGGGCTCTTCCAGATGCGTGGTGTAGACAAAACGACGGGCATCTTTTCGTGCTTGCAGGTAGCCCTTACTGGTCAGCCGTCCAATCAGGGTCTTGATTGTTGACTGGCTCCAGCCGCGCTTTCCATTCAGGACCAGGGCAATTTGCTGGCTGGTGGATTCACCATTCGCCCATACCACCCGCATCACTTCCCATTCCGCTTCGCTAATATTTAAGACCTCGGACATACTGCGTACCTTTCATTCCATCATTTATAGTTTACAACTGTAAACGATACGCTGCAAGTGTTCGTACAACGGTGCAGGTCCCTGTACAAGCTTGCAATTTGTTTCGCTTCCGAGAGGGTTACACTAAAGAAAAATTGGAGGATATATGACTGAGATTCATTATACGTATGAGCCCGAGGCAACACGTATCATTGCTGCCACGGAAGAAGGTCAGGCAGTCGGGGAAATCCATTACGTAGTGGAAAAGGATTACTGGAATGCCGATCACACTTCGGCGGACCCGGAGTATCGCGGTTCCAACATCGCTCGCAATCTCGTTAATATGCTGGCAGATACTGCCCGCGCTGAAGGGGTCAAGATCCTCCCCACCTGTCCTTACGCCAAACACGTCATGGAGAATGACGCTGCTTTTGCAGACGTACTGTTCAAGCACGACACACCTCGAAATTCAGCTTAATTAGTCGGTTTTCACCTCGCCCGGAGTAAAATTGAGAAACTATTCGAGCGAGGTGTCTTATGTATTCACAAGAATTTGAGGCTGTTGCCACTACAGCACGCAGCAAGACTGATCTACTGAAAACCAGGCCCTGGGCTTACCTGTTGGCATCAATTCTTGCAGGCGTTTTCATCGGTTTTGGCGTCATCCTCAGCAATACTGCAGCTGCTCTCACTGCGAGTTCCGGCCTTAGCCGGCTGGTATCCGGGCTAACCTTCGCGGGAGGCCTGAGCCTGGTTGTTTTTGCCGGCGCGGAACTCTTCACAGGCAATCACTTCGTTATCGGCAGCGGTATCCTCTCTGGTCGGGTTTCGCTTGCTGAAGGGTTGAAAGTACTCTTGGTGTGCATGCTCGGCAATTGGCTGGGTGCAATCCTGCTTTCGGTTCTTTTCTCCGCCACAGGTCTTGCGGATGGTGCTGTGGGTGAGTTTATGGCAAATGCTGCTCAAGCAAAGATGAACCTGCCAATAATCGCGCTGATCACACGCGCGGTGCTGTGCAACATCCTGGTCTGCCTGGCAGTTTGGTGCACCTTCCGGCTCAAGTCCGAAACCGCCAAACTGATCATGATCTTTTGGTGCCTGTTCATTTTCATCACCGCGGGCTTCGAGCATAGCGTCGCGAACATGACCCTGCTTACCTCTGCCATGCTTGGACCTTTCAAGGAAGGGCTCAGCCTGGCCGGGTATTTCTACAATATTCTTCTCAGCACCCTCGGTAACCTGCTGGGGGGCATCTGGGGAGTGGCACTGCCCTACTATCTGCTCTCGCGCGAGAAAGAGTAAAAGGTCACAATTAACAAGCTGTTTACTGATCGCATTTACCTTGTTACCTTGTCTGTGTTATCATCGACCGCTGAACGGTAAAACATGAACTCAGAAAAGATCATTTTCCTCGACATTGATGGCACTCTAATCGACTATACGCAAAAACTTCCCGATTCCGCCAGGGAAGCGATCCACCTCGCGCAGGCACGCGGGCACAAACTTCTGATCTCAACGGGACGCAGCAAGCCCGCCATCTATCCCTGGTTGTTGGAGTTGGGATTTGATGGCATGATTGCAGGCGAAGGAGCCTATGCTGAATTTGGTGGAAAGATTGTTTTCGAAAGCCCCATCCCCGAAGCGCAAATCAGCCGCGTCTATACTTACTTTGAAGACCGAAAGCTTGGGCTTTACGAAGAAAGCAACAGCGGGCTCTATGGTAATCGCTATTTCTTGAGTGAAACTGCCTGCTTTTTTGGAGTCTCCCAGGAAGTAGCGGCAGAGAATTTATTGAGGGCATTTCCTGGACTGACTTTTGGCCATCAGCATTACCATCTCGATGTTAACAAGGTCAGTTTTGTCATGACGTCAACAATTAGCAAAACTGAGTTAGAACAAGAATTTGGCGACTATTTCCGCCTTGGCATATGGAATATCTTCGGAAAAGGTCGGGGCTTTGGCGATTTCACCCAGAAAAACCTGTCCAAAGCCACAGCCGTCGCCGCTCTGCTCAACACACTCGGTCTCAAACGTGAAGATACTTTTGCGTTTGGGGATTCGTTCAATGATGTCGAAATCCTGCAGTACTGTCAGACTGGCATCGCCATGGGCAACGCACCGGATGAGCTCAAAGCCGTAGCCGACTACGTGACAAGTGATGTGACAGACGACGGCATTTTTAAGGCTTTCGAACATTTTGGCCTGATCTAAACCAATTCTTCATAACTGTTTTGATAGACTCGGGTAAAATTCATGCAGTAATTAACGCCTCTGGCGCTTTTTTACATTGACTGTGACATCAACCGTGCAAATTCAGAAAACTACTTTTAGAATGAACAGACTTTCTTTCAGGACCATTTTCTTGATCCTTTGCCTGGTTATTGGCCTGACGGTTCAACCAATCATGCCTGCCAGAGGGCAGGAATCCACCCAGAAAGTGGTGATCGAGGATCTCGACACGCGTGAATTTCCAAAATTGACACTGAATTTCAAGATCCTTGGTGGACTGGAACAAGACACTTCTCTGGCTGCCAGTCAGGTGAGTGTCATTGAAAACGACAAGCAAATTGCTGTGGATTCACTCACCAGTGAGTATGTTGGGGTGCATTTTGCGCTGGTGATCAACCCCGAACGCACCCTGGTGCTCACCTATCCCAGTGGTTACAGCAACTATGACCGCATGCTGGCTGCCATGCGTGAGCTTGGCTCTGACCTCACGCCGGTCACTGGGGACATCTACAGCCTCTTCATCAACCCGGATATTCATTACGATCAACTCGAAAACTACACCGAGTGGAAGAAAACCCTGGAAGGGTACAAGGAGAACCAGCGGCAGATGAACAGCTCTCTGCAAAGCCTTGAAGACGCGGTCAGGATGCTCACCGGCAGCCCCGCAACCAAGGAAACTGTCCTGGTCTACATGACCCCTTACATCGAGCCGACTGAGATTCCTGCACTGACTGCCCTGATCAATCAAGCAGGCGAAGCCGGCATACCAGTGCATATCTGGATGACTGCCGCTGCAGTGGTAATTGGCACAGCTTATCAAACCGATCTGCAGGTAGTCTGTGAAACCTGGGGCGGAAGCCTGACCATCCTGAGCGGCAGCGAGATCCCCCCCAACCCACGCGATTATCTTAAAGGCAAGGGGTATCGCTATACTGTCTCCTGGCAGTCCGAAATTCGCTCTGGCAGCACTCAGCAGATCAGCCTGCGCCTCTCACCCCCCGGAGGAGCAGTGTTGACCTCCGCTGTGAGGGATGTCGCTCTGGAAGTTCTGCCGACGAGTCTGAGCTTCAGCAATTTGCCAGAACAATTAACGGTAACCATTCGAAGCGATGATCTGATCGAGCCAACAGAACTGCCCATCCAGGCATTGATTGAATTCCCGGATGGGTTTCCCCGCGAAGTGCTCAGCACGAGCCTGTACGCCAACGGCAGCCTGGTCCAGCAGCGGGAAGCAGCGCCCTTTGGTGATTTTTTGCTCGACCTCAGCGACTATCGCGACCAGAGCAAACTCAGTTTGCAGCTGACGCTCAAAGACGCTCTCGGTTTTGAAGCACGCAGTGAGATGAAGTACATCGAATTGACATGGTCAGATCTGGCTGCAAACCAGCCAAAACCCCTGGTAAGTAATCCATGGCTCTGGCTGGGTCTTGGCTTGGCAGCTCTCGGATTACTGGCGATTATTATCATACCAACCAGGCTGAAGAAGCGAACTGCCATAACGGATTCCGCCGAGCCCACAGCGCCACCTGCCCGTTTAGAACCGGAGAGTTTTGTGCCAATGAAGACTTTTGGCAGCCTTATCAAACTCGACCGCGATAATACCCCCTGTGCTGAGAAGCCGCTTTTGCTTCTTAAGGAAGTGACTCTCATAGGCAAGGATCCGCAATTGGCAAATTTGGTTCTCAGCGATGAAGCGCTGGAGCCACTGCACGCCGAAATTCACGCCTTTCCGGATGGTCGCACACGGCTGACTGACTTTCATACCATTGCAGGCACCTATGTCAATTTTAAGGCAGTCGATACCAAGGGCGTTGAAATCCACCACGGAGATATCCTGCACTTTGGACGGCTTTCGTACCGCTTCAACAGTCCGAGCCGAGTGACCAGTCCAAAAATTGATTAGGAATTCTTTCCTGGCTTGAAGTTCTCATGCTCAGGGACGTCACACAAGGGCGTCAAATCCAACTGATTAATTGATTTCCATTAATTAATCCTTTATACTATTCTTGGAAATCGGGATCATATTACGGGAGGGTAACATGAAAGTTTATCTTGTTACGTATGATTTGCATGTAAAGGGGCAAAATTATACGGATTTGTTAGCAAAGATTAAAGAAAATGCCGCGTGGGCAAGGTTATCAGAGTCTTCTTATGCTATTGGAACTGAAAAGACCCCACAACAACTCTATGATTACCTCAATATCAATTTGGATAGCAACGATCAACTTTACATTGTCACAATCACAAAACCATATATTGGACGTGGGGCTAAAGAAGTAAATGATTGGTTAGAAAACAACTTGCCGAGTAGTTACCATTGGTAATTTAGCTTTAAAAATGCCGATTTCCAACCAACCAACGATCAACAAGAATTGTTGGTTGGTTTTTGTATAGATATTGGACAGGCAGGTATAATGTGGGTACCGCAGAAACAAACAAGCCAAGAGGTAAGCATATGTCACTCGAGAACCGTACACTCTATTTTGGGGATAATCTACAGGTCATAGAGGAGAAATTCCCCGACAACTTTTTCGACCTGATTTACCTGGACCCACCGTTCAACTCAAACCGGAATTATAACGTTCTCTTCAAGGAAGGCCAGGTAGATGCTTCGGCTCAAATCAGGGCTTTTGAAGACACGTGGGAATGGTCCTACCCCACAATCAGGTTATTCAACGGCCTGAAGGAAAGCAACGACCCACAGATCGCAATCATGATGCAGAGCCTGTTTGAGATTATGAGAGACACTCCAATGATGGCGTACCTGGTGAACATGACAGCCAGGTTGATCCCCCTGCGGAGAGTGTTGAAGGAGACCGGATCCATCTATCTGCATTGTGATCCTACTGCGAGTCATTACCTCAAGATGATCATGGATGTGATTTTCGGGAAGCAGAATTTTCGAAACGAATTGATTTGGTGCTATACACGTCCCTCGTCACCTCTACGGCAATTCCCAAGAACACATGACGTGATCCTTTTTTATACGAAGACCAACCGCACACCATTCTATCGAGATGCAATCAGAGTACCCTATGATGAAGAAACGATCGCCAGGAGTAATCGTAATCCAGGCGAGAAAAGTTCTATGGGAAAGAAGGGAAAGGACCGTCTGAACCCACTTGGGAAAATCCCCGAAAGTTGGTGGCGGATTCCGATGCTGCAGGGGAATTCTACCGAAAGACTTGGATACCCTACCCAGAAACCAGAAGCACTATTGGAGAGGATAATAAAGGCATCCTCAAAAGAAGGCGACTGGGTTCTGGACCCATTTTGTGGATGTGGAACCTCCGTAGCCGTTGCCGAACGATTGAACCGGAACTGGATCGGAATTGACATAAGCATGCAATCCGTGAACGTAATCATGGAACGGATGCGGAACCACTTTCCTGGGATCAAGATCAATATTGACGGTATCCCGATGGATTACGAATCAGCCGCAGCACTGGCTGAAAAAGATAAATTTGCCTTCCAGGACTGGGCAATAACCCTCGTAGGCGCAAACCCACCAAGCGGCGTGTCGAAAAAAGGCGCAGACAGAGGAATCGATGGGATCATCCTATTCAGGGAGAAAGTGGATTATTCGAACCCAAAATTACGTAAGATCATTGTCCAGGTAAAAGGCGGAGGCACTAACAGGGGGGATGTCGCTAGGCTAAAAGGCGACCTGGAGAGAGAGGATGCCCCTATGGGGATCCTAATCACACTCAAAGATGCCACAGCTGAGATGAAACGTGAGGCAGCTTTGTCCGGAGAATATCAGTACACCCAGGCGACCACATTTCCAAGGATTCAACTATTGTCAATACGGGAATGGTTTGAAGGCAAGGAACTGAAACTACCTGCAGACACAGTGAACCCATTCAAAAAGGCAGAATCGAAAAAGGGCGCAGACATTGGTCAGCTGGAAATTGATTTGGAATAATTTAAGGTTGGGTGGGTGGTTTTTTGTTGTTGTTGGGTGTGCGGTGTAGTAGAATGAATTACAGTATGGGCCCGCTTGTGGGAAGTATTCGGTCTCCTAAACTGAAGATACGGGTTCGAGTCCCGTCGGGTCCATACCCTGTATATTTCGACTTGACTTTTCTTTAGAAACCCTTTATAACATAAGTGGAGACCGAATACACACCGTATCGATATTGACAAAAAGCCCTCCCGCCGCTTGTCAGCCGCCGTCCCCTGAACCCCTTTCAGGGGCGGTGTGCTTTAAAGGCCCCTCACAGGCAAATCCGGCTTGAATTCGGACCTTTTTCATGTTAGAATGTTTCGTCTATGGAGGGATGGCCGAGCGGCTCAAGGCGCCTGTCTTGAAAACAGGTATAGGGAAACCTATCGTGGGTTCGAATCCCACTTCCTCCGCCAGGCTTTACAACCTAAAATCGGGGAGGTGCCGGAGTGGACGATCGGGGCCGCCTGCTAAGTGGTTGTCGGAGTAAAATCCGACCCAGGGTTCGAATCCCTGCCTCTCCGCCTGATAAAAAAACCGCCGAATGGCGGTTTTTTTAATTCATCGAGAGCGTTGGTAATTACCAACGCGCGTGGTGGTCTTCCGCCCATCCGACAGCCTGGCTGACCTGGACCTCCTCACCGCCCTCTCCAATGATAACTCCATCAAAATACCCGATCATTTGATGAACTTCTGAGCGGATGATCGCCATATCGGTTTTGGCGATACGTTCAAAAAACGGAGTAAAGGTCAAATCCACGCGCTTGGTTTCCGCGGTCTGGATCTTCCAGGGGGCTTTGAAATCCTGGGTCGAATAAGTGAAAATGACATCTTCACTGAGCTTGATCAAACGTCCATCCATACACAGTGCGTTCTCAGTGGAACCAGTGTTGTCCGTCCAACCCGCACCGAAGTTGACCCCGAGGGTACGCCCATCTGACAAGCGGGTTGAAAAGCTTGCCCAATTCCAAAAGCCTTTATAAGGCCAAACGCCGCGCCCAAAATCTAATGTAGCGAAACTGTTTTGTAGATCAAATACGATCTGATTTCCATCCAAGACGACCTTGCCTTCAGTCGGTAAAGTGTTATTCTTGGCAGTGAACTGGAATAACTTCTCGCTCCAGGGCACCACCACGTTCAGGCTTTCATGATTTTCCGGCTCCGTGATTTGGAACTCCGCTTGAAGCTTCTTTCCTCCGAAATCAGCGATCTCCACCAGCATCCGCACTCCACCTATACCACTACGCATACTGATCTGACAGCCTTTTCCTGCGTAGCTTGCATCATCTGACACCTTATCACCAAGCACAATACCTTTGCCAAGGGGAGTGATGATGGTCTTTTCGATGAATTCACCGGTCTCAAAATCAAGGAAGTAAACAAAGGGCAAGCCGGCATAATCCACATTGCTCAAAGTGACCGAGAACAGGTGGGTGGGGCTGGTGATGCACCAGTAATTCCAGCGTTTTTTGCGCAGGGGGTGCCCATAGAGCCGACAGTTCTGTAATGGTTGACGCGACCAACCAACAGCCAGCGGGTTTAGCCTCCCATTTGGCAGACAAAGGTCGACAGGTTGCGTGAGTTCTTTTTCCTGGAGCATGCTATTTCCTTTCTGTTGGTAATGGAATTATAGCCCTGGGTTGCCATATTTTGATGGATTTACATCATTGCCCCCACATAAAAATTTGAAACCTAAAGAAAAAGCCACCTTACAGTGGCTTTCTGTTAATCTTCTTCTTTGGACCGAATCAGGATGATGGATTTGCCAGTCGGCTTTTTGATATCGAAGTAAGCTTTTCTGGCGCGCACTAAAGTGGCGAGCTGTTTTGCGCCATAGGTGCGCGGATCGAAGCCCGGGTCAATACGCCGAAGGGCTGTGCCCACTTCGGAAAGCTTGCACCATCCGTCGTCATCTGTTCCAACCATTTCAATCGCCTGGTTGATGTTATCGATCAATTTGGCTTCCGCTTCAGAAAGTTTGGCAGACGTCTGCTGTCGGGCGGCAAGTTTCTTCTTTTCGCGTTCGCGTTCGACCAAGTTTTCGGTGTAGATGAACACGTCGCAGGCTGAGACGAATGCGCGAGGGGTCATCTGTTTGCCAATGCCGACCACCAACTTGCCGCTTTCACGGATGCGGGTGGCGAGGCGGGTGTAGTCACTATCACTCGAGACCAGGCAAAACCCGTCCACCAGGTTGTTGTGTAGGATATCCATGGCATCAATGATCATAGCCGAGTCAGTCGAGTTCTTGCCAACTGAGTAGGTAAACTGCTGGAAGGGTTGAAAGGCAAAAGAGTTGAGCGTATCTTTCCAGGATTTCATACTGGAGGAGGTCCAATCCCCATAGATGCGTCGAATAGTCGCATTCCCAAAACGGCCAGCCTCAATCACGATTTGCTCCATTAAAGCAGATTGGGCGTTATCGCCATCAATTAATATTGCGACCCGTTTTTCTTTCAGGTCGTTTGAAATTTCATTTTCGTTTGTCATACTAAAATTATAACTGTTAATTTCCCCTCGGGAGTAAGTCTTAGCAACCGCATTCGTCCATCAGCTTTACCTGGTGCTTCTCATAGTAATCCTGGTGATAATCCTCTGCTGGGTAAAACACGCCAGCGTCGCAGATCTCGGTTACGATTTTGCATTCGTACTCACCCGAATTGTTCAGGAAGGCAATTACTTGCTCAGCGGTCTCCCGCTCTTCCTCGTTGGCAACGAAAATCGCAGAGCGGTATTGAGAGGCAAAACTTCGGCTGTTGGACTCACACAAAGTGGGATCATGAAAACTGAAGAAGGCTTCCAGCAGATCTTTGTAGGAAATTTTCTCGTTGTCGTATTCAATTTGAATCGCTTCAGCATGTCCAGTCAGATCTCTGCAGACATCCCGGTAGCTTGGATTTTCGGTATGACCGCCAGTATAGCCTACGATTGTGCTTACCACACCGTGCACGTGTTTAAATTTGGCTTCCATACCCCAAAAACACCCACCAGCGAAGATTGCTTGTTTGATCATGATTTTCACTCCACTTATTTATTAAAAAAGCCATCGTTTTAAGGCTTGCAATGAATATATCAATAAGAGATTAATTTTTCAACCGCATCCTTACACAGCATTATCTTGAACAAGGCCTTTGGAATATTAAAGCAAGATGTTTTAGGTGGATAACGAATACTGGTTCCGGGATGGATTTTCGGCTGATCGGTTAATGCAATTAAACTCGTTAATAGAAAAATAGGCCCGGAAGGATTCGCCTGTGCTGGGTTTCCTCCCCAGTAAACCTTCAACCAAGCGGATTATTGCGTAATTCCAATAGGGATACAAAATGCGATGGTAATCAATAAATCTCTTAACCTAATGATAAAATGTTCAAGGTCGAAACGTTATACTTTCAATAGCAATTAGCTTAAAGCAATTAGCTTAAAATATTTGACATTTGTTATCCAATGTGCTATTATCTAGTCATCACGATGACTGGACTAGCCTAAGGTTTCGACCGAACGCAATTGCCAGTCTTTTTTTAAGGAGATTTTAGGTTAGCCTTAAGGTCTGTAACGAAAATCATATACTTCTGAAAAGGCTTTAGTAGCTTCGAGTATCGAAATTTGTTGGGAATGATTACGTGTAAGAGTTTACCAATTTTTTCTAAGTACTCAATTAGGCAGAAGTAATCCCCATCTCCGGCAACGATTATTGCTTGATCGAAATTACTTAATTCGATCATTGTGTGTAGAACTAATTCAGCGTCAACATTACCTTTTGTTTCAGGGTCGCCATTACTATTAATGTGGATAAAAGTTGGTTTATATTCAAGTTTGTATCCAATTGAAGCTAGGTAATTATATAAGGGTTCATTCCCTGGTACTTTTCCAATAAAAATAAAGGCCTCAGTAATGTTGTATTTAGTTTTTAAATAGAAGAAAAACTTTTTAAAATCTAATTTCCATCCTGAATAGATTTTAACTCCATGTTTATCGATTATGTCATTTTTTACACCCAAATTCAGGTTCTGACTGTCAATAAAAGCATATGTTCTTTTTGAAGATGTTGCCAAGCATTACTCCTTAATAAATTATCAGTTTTGTACCAATAAAAGACAGTATTCCAATTTTAGTATAACTATTTATTTCTAAAACAAATCTTCCAAACTTTCTTGTGACAAATCAGGTTATCAAAACCAAACGGATATTTTTTCAATTCCCATTCGGATATATAAAAACAGTTATGTGACTTTTTCGCAAAAATTTACAGCTTCCGGACATTCAATAATTACTGCTTCATCTGTTGGATGTGAGACATTCCAAACAAATCTATATTCATTCTGATGTATAAAACTTATATGTTTGTTAAAAAAAACATCCTCTCTGCCAATCTGCGCTGTGAGAGCAAATAATTTGTCTATGCCAATCTGGTTACTCTCTGGACCCGCTTTTAAATCGTCAAAATTGAAATCTGGTAATTGTCGTTGAATATTTCGTTGCTCTGAGTACTTGCAGAAACCTTCAACACCGTCTATGAACCCTGGTATTCTATTTGAAATTGCCGCTCCAAATCCTGTTGAATCCTTAATCTTAAAATACCCGTTTGCATTAAATTTATTCATCAATTCTTTATTTTCTTCTGTACTCGTACAAAGAATAAACGAATTGACGCCGTGTTGAGTAAGCGCAACTATTGTTTTACCATCTCCAAATCCAAACAAAACATTTTTACCTTCTGTGTTATCTCCTCGCTGTTCATCTGGATATTTCTTAAACTGTGCGAAGGTGCCCAGCCTGATCTTACCTGTATTAAAAAAATCATCTATATAAATTTGATCTAAATATCTATAGACTTCTGGTGTTTTTATACTCCAGTTTCTAACTACTACAGGTATAGTAATCATCTTCTACTCCTCTGCCCTCTCTATCTTGGGGTCCAACTTATCTTTTCTATTAGTTTTATATTCTATTGGTTTTGAGAAGATTGCTTATCGAACCCTAGCTGAACGACCCTCAAGATTTGCTCGTAACAAAATCAAATAATTTATCCCTTTTAAGTCACCATTTGCCCTTGAACTTAAGAAAATATATAAATCTTTCAACTCTGATGCTTGGCTTCATCATTGGCATTATCATCATAATCATTCTCTTCCCCTGCATTGAAATGAATATCGCTTTCCGTATCTGTCGATTTCACGTTAAAACCATAAGGCCACTTTTAATAAACACATGGATCGATTTGACGTCGACCATACAAGCAAATCTAATGGAAAAATGTCACCATTATTGACCTTCATCATATTAACACTTAAATCAATGTGCAATTTACGATAATTTTTCAAAAGATCAAGCTCATGAATTAGGATCATAAATCCAGCTTTCATTGATTTCTATAAGATTGGTTATCGAAACCTGGCGAATACTACTAAAACAAAATTGATTCATTCGTCTTTTTCAAAGATTGTTATATATTTGATGTTTTGGCAAATGAGTCTCAATCATGGTTGCATAATTATATAATCCTCTTTTCTCAAGTTCAGAAATAAAAACATGCCAAGGAGGAATATTACTCATATAGGGAGTAGGCCCAGTAGACATTCCTCCACCAGGTCCTGTTGACATTCCTCCACCTGGTCCTGTAGATAATCCTCCGCCTGGTCCTGTAGATTGATTTCTAGGCCACATGTTTACCCTCAAACTTTGAACAATATGATTTGCACAAGTATAGATATCGAAAGTCTTCCAAAATAATAAGGACATAAATCTTGTGGTCCAAAAAATTCATTCTAGACTTTGTTTAGATCTTCTCTGAAAATTTTTATTTTAATTCCATATCTTTATGATTCTAAATTAATTCAACTAAAGCTTTTGCCTGGGCAATGATTCTTTTTAAATCATCATTAGATAATTGCCTAGTTTGAATGATTAAGCTTTTCTCATCCTCAGAAAGGTCCTCTAAGCTGATGTCAGGTTTAAACGGTTGGGGATAAAAATATCCGATTGGTTTCTGCAGGCGATGGACAATAATAATAATGTCTCCGCATCAGGTTGCATTAATCCATTTTCAATCGCTGATAACGCTGCCTGTCTTCGATAAATCAATGCCGCTAATTCTCTTTGGGTTAGACTCATTTCCTCCCGAGCATTCCTGACAAGACCGCCCATGCCTAAAGCAAATTTATTGGGCTTATCACCTTGAGACAAATTCTCAAGAACTTGATCAACGAGTTTCATTTTACCTCTTGACAAGATACGTTATTGGTATATACAGATACTGTATTCGTATCATGTAGATATAAAGCTATTCTTTTTCATATTTTACATCCGTATCAAGAGATACGCAAGCGTGAAACCGTTAGGTTTCATACTCGCCACCTGTCCCAGGCGCACAACGAGCCAGTCACAGGTTGAGCGTGAGCGAACACCTTGACGGGCGAGGCGGCTGGGGCATGAAAAAGAGATGTAAAACAAGACCCGGGAAACCGGGAAGCCCCCGTACTGCAATACGGGGGTGCAAAAATACAGAAAGATGTTTTATGGAAGGTTTTATAACAATTGACACTCTCTATCTTCATATGAAATAACCCAAAAGGGACATTTTCGATCAATTCTTCAGATATGTAGAAGGGGTTGATACACGAATACTGAAAGAGGGATGCGTAATAGGGGATTTCGTTATGTTGATGAAACACTTTCCATTTAAGGCAAAACACCTGAAAATATCGGGGTAAATATGTCATAGTGGAGGGATCTGAGGGTCAAAATATGGGCCCGGAAGGATTCGAACCTTCAACCAAGCGGTTATGAGCCGCCTGCTCCGCCATTGAGCTACAGGCCCTTCAGGAATTAGATTTTACCATAAGGGCACCCACAGAAGTGTGTGCTTTTATTCTTCTTTTTACTTTTGCAGCTTCGCCCAGGTGTCCACCAAGCCAATCGTGCGATTAAAGACGAGCTTACCTGGCTGGCTGTGGACGCTATCCAGGGTGAAGTACCCATCGCGCACAAACTGGTACGGCTCGCCGATTTTTGCGTTCGCCAGGTCAGGCTCAAGATAGCCCCGCAAAACCTGCAATGAATCATGATTGAAATGATCCAGGAACGTTTCGCCCTCAGGCAAATCTTCGGGGTGTTCATCAAGGAACATCTGATCGTAGATCCGCACTTCCGCCTCAATGGCATGCGCTATTGAGACCCAATGGATGGTGCCCTTCACCTTGCGCCCATCCGGGGCGCTGCCGCCTTGGGTTTCAGGATCATAGGTGCAGTGGATTTCAACCACATTGCCTTCTTCATCCTTCACCACATCCGTACAGGTGACAAAGTAGGCGTTCATCAGGCGGATTTCTTTACCCGGAGAGAGGCGATGATACCTTGGCGGTGGCACCTCGGCGAAGTCTTCGCGTTCGATCCAAAGCTCGCGCCCAAAAGGTACCTGGCGGGATCCACCAGACTCAGGATTCTGCGGGAAGTCCGGAACCTCAAAAAACTCAACCTGTCCTTCAGGGTAGTTCGTTAGCACGACTTTGAGCGGCTGCAGCACAGCCATACGCCGTTTGGCAGCTTGGTTTAGCTGATCACGGACAATGTGCTCCAGCAGTTCCACCTCGACGAAGCTGTCCGACTTCGCCACGCCGATGGTATCGATGAACTCACGGATTGCTTTGGCTGGGTAGCCTCGACGGCGCATAGCAGCAAGCGTTGGCATACGGGGATCCGTCCAGCCATCAACCAAACCTTCCTCCACCAATTGGCGCAATTTGCGCTTGCTCATGACCGTATGGGTCAGGTTCAGGCGGGCAAACTCGATCTGCTGCGGGTGGAAAATGCCAAGCTGATCCAGGAACCAATCATATAACGGGCGATGATTCTCATATTCCAGCGAGCACATGGAGTGGGTGATTCTCTCCAGCGAGTCTGACTGCCCGTGCGCAAAATCATACATCGGGTAGATGCACCAGGTATCGCCGGTGCGGTGGTGTGTCGCGTGCAGAATGCGATACATAACCGGGTCGCGCATGTTGATGTTAGGCGAAGCCATGTCGATCTTGGCGCGCAAGGTTTTACTGCCATCCGGGAACTCTCCTGCCCGCATGCGCCTGAACAAATCGAGGTTTTCCTCGATGGGTCGGTCGCGCCAGGGGCTGTTCTTGCCGGGTTTGGTGAGGGTCCCGCGATATTCGCGCATCTCATCCGGGCTGAGCTCATCCACGTAAGCCAAACCTTTCTCGATGAGTTGCATCGCCATCTCGTACAAGGGCTCAAAATAATCTGAGGCGTAGTATTCGCGGTCGCCCCAATCAAACCCCAACCAATGAATGTCTTCTTTGATGGCATCGACGTATTCCACGTCTTCTTTAACCGGGTTGGTATCGTCGTAGCGGAGGTTAGTCAGGCCGCCGTAGTCTTCAGCGATGCCAAAGTCGATGCATATGGCTTTTGCGTGACCAATATGCAGATAGCCGTTGGGTTCGGGTGGGAAGCGGGTGTGCACCCGCCCACCAAACCGGCCAGTGCGGTTGTGTTCGTCGATAATTTCATGAATGAAATCGGTTTTAGTCGGATTTTTTTCTGTCATGGTAAGGCTCCTTGATAGCGTTAGAAAATTATACCTTAGGGGTGAGAGGAAAGAGCAGATTAGTGCAGAAAGGTTTTGCTTGCGGTTGGAGCAAGCCCCATGTCAAGACAATGATGGTTTACATGTTGTTTAGGGTGATTGTTTACACTTTCATCAAGCAAGAAGGCTATCTCGGATCATAGGATTA
>DBRR01000022.1:0-3615 GCA_002306055.1 Anaerolineaceae bacterium UBA1363 | reverse complement strand
CAATCATACTTGTCTAAACACCCCGGCTGTACGGAGGGGCCTTGGTCCCTCCGCCAACTCTTTCGGGAGAGTATGCTTGCGGCTGGAGTAAGCCCCAGCCGTACGGAGGGGCCTTTGTCCCTCCGCCATCTGTTTCGGGAGAGAATGATTGCGGCTGGAGCAAGCCCCAGGCGTACGGAGGGGCTTTAGTCCCTCCGCCATTTGCTTCGGGAAATTAAGTGCGCGGCTGGAGCAAGCCCCAGCCGTACGGAGGGCTTCAGTCCCTCCGCCATCTGCAAAGGAATTATTCTTTAGGTGATAAAAAAAGAGCCTTGCTGAAAGGCAAAGCTCTTTCTAAATCAAGTATTAGGCTCGCAGGAACTCACGGACACTCGGCAACTGACCCTTGCTGCCGAGGTAATCATTCTTGGCTGCGATGAATTTCGCATACTCCGCCATAAATATCTTGCCGGGGTCACGCAGGTCAAACTTTTCAGGATGTTGCAGGAAGAACTCGCGATGGACGCGTGTCCAAACCAAGCGGCCGTCCGTATCGATATTGATCTTGGTTACACCAAGTTCGGCTGCACGCCTGAACTGGGAAGGATCCACGCCTTTTGCGCCGGCAAGATTTCCACCAGCGGCGTTGATGCGCTGCACTTCTTCCTGCGGTACAGAACTGGAGCCGTGCATTACCAGCGGGAAGCCGGGCAGACGTTGCTGGATCTGCGCCAACACATCAAAATGCAGTGACTGCGAGCCAGAGAACTTGAACGCGCCGTGGCTGGTGCCGATGGCGACTGCCAGGGAATCACAACCGCTACGTTCCACGAATTCGCGAGCCTGTTCCGGATTAGTCAGTTTAGCTTCGGATTCACTAACGGAGACATGCTCTTCAACGCCGCCGAGCATGCCCAATTCCGCTTCGACAACGATGCCCTTGGCATGAGCCGCTTCAACCACACGCCTTGTGATGGCTATATTTTCATCAAACGGATAGCTGCTGGCATCGATCATGACCGAGCTGTAAAAACCGGACTCAATGCAGTCATAACAGGTGGCTTCATCGCCGTGGTCCAGGTGAACCGCAAAAATGGCTTCAGGATAGACTTCATCAGCGGTGCGAATCAAAGCTTCAAGAAATCTCTTATCAGTATAGCTGCGAGCACCCTTGCTGATCTGAATGATAAAAGGCGCCTGCGAGTCGAGGTTGCCGCGGAACAAGCCAACAATTTGTTCGAGATTGTTGATGTTATAGGCGCCAATGGCGTACTTACCATAGGCATGTTCAAATAGTTTCTTCGTTGTGACGATCATGATGGCTCCTTATAGGACTTTTAATTTGCTTGATTATACCCTCTCATCGAGAGACTCTCAAATTTTTTGGATTTTTTAAGCTTTACACCCGTGAAACACGTAAGATCGACGCTTTTATTCCAAGGCAGCGCGGTAAATCTGGCGTAAACTCTCTGCGTAAGCTTGTGGGTCATGCTCAGCCCGGATCTGGTCTAGGGCTGCCTGCCCTTTGAGGGCGATAACAGAAGGGTCAGCAACGATTGACCTTATGGCGCTTTCCAGTCCGGACTGAATGCTCTGGCTGAGTTTTTGGCGATCTTCGTCTGTTGCATAAATCGCTTCACCAAGCTCATCTTTAGGCACTTTGATCAACCAACCAACGTGATTATTGTTGATCTCCGGCAGGGCGCGCACGTTGGTAGTGATGACCGGGCAGCCAGAAGCCTGCGCCTCCAACACGGATAGCCCATAAGTATCCGCCCAGGTCGGAAGCAATCCCACATCAGCGTTTTTAAGTAATTCAAGCACCTCGTTATTTGGGAGTTCCTTGTAGTATTCCAGCCAGTGAGGTTTCTCGGCAATGATCTGCCGCGCCCAGTTTATATCCGCTTCAGTTTCATGAGCGGCATAAGGCTCGACGCGCAGCGAACTGACCACCACCAGTCGGATGGGCATGCCCTCCTCGCCCGCAAGTCTTTGAAAAGCCTTGAAGAGTTCACGGCCCCCCTTGCGGAAAAAGGCTGCACCCACCAGGACAAAGCGAATCGGATGCTCATGATCATATTCCCTGGGAGTGATGCGCTCCACCAGCAGTTCTTGGGCGGGATGGAGTACGCATAGTTTTGCCAGGATTGGTTCACTGTATTCACTTGAAATTTCGCTTAGGAACTTCCTTTGAAAGTTAGCAGCATTTTCCGACCAGGCAATGATTTGTTTGCAGGCTGAGCCGCGTAAGGCGTCCAGCCCTTTTAGTATCAGTCGGTCTGGCTCCAATTTCTGCCAATGGGTTTCTTTTGCCTGGTTCAGCACCGCGCTAAAACGCGGCAAAATTGTTTCAAAATGAGAAACCCATGGGGTTTTTCCGTAGCTGACTCCGTTAGAAAAATGAAGCAAATCGACTTTGTTAAGGTCAAAATCCTCGAATTGGTTGTTCAGATCAAAGGTACGAAAAAGCGGTTTCTCCAAACGGTTATTGACAAACAACGCCCCTCTTCTTAGAAAACTATACAGGTCATGGACAGGAACATACTCCGCTTCGGGAAGCTTGTAAAGAATGTTCCGTCGACAAGTGTAAAAGTCAAAGCGGTAAGAAAGTACTCCGATTTTCATATTAGAAGTATTATACACTTTCAAAAGGATGTCTTTCAGACCTCCCAGATATGGAATCCAGCCACTGGTAAAGATGATCTCTTGTTTTTTCGAGATCGGAACCAAGATGGAGACGTTCTATAAACTCTCCATATTGTGACCAGAACTTAACTACTCTGAAGTTAGCCGTATATTGAGGCAATAAGCTGGCTACAATAGCAGGTGGATCACTTATTATTTTGAGAAAAGATTTGAAAAGTAACGAATGCCAACTTTGAAAAAGGGGTTCAGATTGATCCTTTAAGTGTTTTTGGTATTTACGATACAAACTAAGATATACAGATGTAATTCCCAAACCCTTTCGTAATCGTTTGAAGTAATTTCTACTCAAACGTTCTTTAGGCATATAGTGTCTAAAAATGAGGTCGTCTTGATAGTGAAGATCCCAACCGATTAACCGAAGTAATATCTGCAGTTCTGTATCTTCTCCTGACAACAATTGAGTTCCTGCTCGACTTCGAAGCAGAGGTTCAAATCCTAAAGCAGTCAGATTATCAAAAGCTTCCTTTCGCAAAATACTACCGGCAGCGTAAAAGAAACTATCTGGATCCAGAACTGGACCATTTGTTGGATATTGGGGGCCCACGGCATAATTCTGTTGGTAACGGTCAAACCAAACCGGTTTAGAGGTCTCAAAAATAGGTATGCCCATTCCAAAGATGGCAGCGGCATCAGGCGCATGATTTAGGTAATCTACTGCCTTCTGCATCCAATCTTCATCTACCCAATTGTCCTGGTCAACAATTCCTATGTAAGCATACCTCGCTTCTTGCATACCCCTAAACTTTGCGTATCCTGTACCCTGACGCTCTTCTTGAACTATACGCAACGCTGCTTCTCCATGCCAGGCTCTTTTAGCCTTAATTACAGTATCATCAGTTGAATTATTGTCGATTAATAATACCTCCCAAGGAAAATCAGGAATTCTATGCAATTTCATTAAACAGTCTAGTGGTCAATCATTGTGATTAA
>DBRR01000017.1 GCA_002306055.1 Anaerolineaceae bacterium UBA1363 | reverse complement strand
ATTTACAGGTTAAGGGCAGACACAGGGGTCTGCCCCTACGAAAGCCACCTTTCCCTCAAACACAAGATGTAGGGGTAACCCCCCGTTGTTACCCGCTATACAGCAGACACAACGTTTTCGAGGATGGTCACCAAAATTAATCTTGTGATCCGAGATAGCCTGCTTGCTTGATGAAAGTGTAAACAATCACCCTAAACAACATGTAAACCATCATGGTCTTGATGCAGGCATCAACACTACAATTTGCCCATTACTCATAACGGTTGACGCGGGTATCAACCCTTAATTCTCACTATTCCCCTGCAACATAATTGCATGTCGAGGCAATGCGTCCCGTACTCCCGCTAGCCTCTACTTCATGATATACTAAATTGCTTAGCTTTTCATTCATATTTAAGGAGAATTTTTATGTCAGGACATTCCCATTGGTCCACGATCAAACGCAAAAAGGGTGCTGCAGACGCCAAAAAAGGCGCTATATTCACCCGCTACGCCCGCGAAATCGCCCTTGCCGCACGTAATGGCGGCGGCGATCCTTCCATGAACGTTTCATTGGAACTTGCCATTGAACGGGCAAGAGCCAGTAACATGCCCAAAGACAGTATCGAACGGGCCATCAAACGAGGCACGGGTGAAGATAAAGACAGTGCCGAATTGCTTGAGATCACTTATGAGGGTTACCTTGGTAAAGGGGCATCCGCCATCATTGAATGTGTCACCGAAAATCGCAATCGTACGGTCGCCGATCTGCGCCACATCCTTTCCAGAGCCGGTGGCGATCTTGCAAGCAATGGTTCGGTCAGCTGGCAGTTTGACCGCAAAGCAATCTTTACCGTAAAATCCGATGGTAAGAACTTCGACAAAGCTTTTGAAGCTGCGCTTGAAGCCGGCGCAGATGATGTCACGGAAGAGGACGGTTATATCGAGATTGTCGGTGCTGCTGAAATCTTTAAAGACCTTCATGACAGCCTGGCCAATGCTGGTCTGAAAATTGAAGATGCCGGTCTGCGCATGATTCCCAAACAGGAAGTTGAACTCGATCCCGATCAGACCCTTGCCGTCCTGAGAATCATTACTGCTCTCGAGGAAAGTGATGATGTTCAGAACGTTTACACCAACCTTAAGTATACTGATGAGGACCTTGAAAAGTTGGAGGAAGATTAGGCATTAATGCTGATTTTGGGAATCGATCCAGGTCTGACTCGCACGGGTATCGGTCTTATTCGTCTCGATCAGCGCAATGAACCCGAATTGGTTCACTATGAAGTCATAGATTCAACGGCTGTGAGCTCAACCTCCAGCCGTTTGATTTTCCTCTACGACCGGTTATCCGCTTTGATCGAGACCTACCAACCGACCGAATCTGCCATGGAAAAACTTTTTTTCCAGCGCAACATCACCACCGCCATGTCAGTCAGTGAGGCCCGCGGCGTGGCGACTTATTGCCTTGCCCAGCATGGTCTTCCCATCTCTGAGTACACACCTAACGAGGTCAAACAATCTGTTTCTGGGAATGGGAGGGCGGATAAAAAACAGGTGCAAAGCATGGTGCAATTACTGCTCGGGCTGAGTGAGATCCCACAGCCTGATGACGCTGCCGACGCTCTCGCCGTCGCCCTCTGCCACTCCAACCACATCAATTTGCGCAGCCTGATGGAGTAACCCAATGATTACCAGTGCTGCCAATGAGCACATCAAAACCCTCCGCAAGTTGGATCAAGCCAAAGATCGCCGCGCCAGTGGTAATTTCCTTGCAGAAGGGCTCAAAGTTGTCGGTCAGGCATTTGATTCCGATGCACACATCCATGAACTCCTGATCGCACCTGAACTGCTCATCAGTGAGTATGGTCGTTCTCTAACAGAGCTAGCAAGGGAACGCGATATTCCCATCCTTGAACTTAGCCCCTCCGTATTTGCCACGCTTGCTCGCAAAGAAAAACCCCAGGGGATCGCAGCACTCATCGCCCAAAATTGGTCAGATATCCGCACATCATCCGCTCAATCCGGTTCATTTTGGGTTGCCCTTGAATCGATTCAGAACCCGGGCAATCTGGGCACTATCCTGCGCACGTGCGATGCAGTCGGTGCCAGCGGCTTGATCCTGCTGGATGACTCCACCGATCCTTACGATCCAGCTGCTGTAAAAGCTTCCATGGGCTCGATATTTACCGTACCGCATTTTCGGGCTGGTTTCAGCGATTTTGCAGTTTTTTTGGAGCGCAGCACTGATCTGGTGGTGATCGGAACTTCCGATAAAGCCGCTACCTCTGCCTTCGAAATAGCCTACCCACCCACTGTCCTTTTGCTTCTGGGCAGTGAGCGCCAGGGACTCTCGGACCAATACGTCTCCTTGTGTTCCCAAATGCTGCGAATACCCATGGAAGGCGCCTGCGATTCACTCAACATTTCCGTAGCTGCAGGTGTCATGCTTTACCAAATCTATCAAAACCGCCACCTCGAACGGAGGCTACCATGATCGCGTCAATATCCGGAAAAGTCATTCAGCTTACCAAGGAAACTGTCATTATGGACATCAACGGTCTTGGCTTTGAGGTTTTTGTTCCCAAGCCGCTATTATCCGAGACAGAAGCAGGTGATCTACTCTACCTTTACACCTACATGCTCGTTCGGGAAGATAATATTGCGCTTTACGGGTTTACCAGCCTTGAAGAAAAGCAATTGTTCCTCCAATTTCTGGCCGTTGGCGGGATCGGTCCAAAACTGTCGCTGTCAATCCTTTCAAGCCTTTCCATTGACAATATCCGCTCCGCCATTCTGAGTGAAAAACCCGATTACTTTAGCCGTGTTCCTGGTATCGGCAAGAAAACCGCTCAAAAGATCATCATCCAGATGCAGGGAAAACTCCCTGACAGCGATGGTCTGGCTATTCGCAGCATCACCGATGTGGATGATGCCGTGGTCGATGCCCTCATTTCGCTTGGATACAGTGTTGTTGAAGCTCAGACTGCCCTGCAGACCATCCCTAAAAACACCCCTGACGATGTTGAGACAAAACTTCGCGTGGCATTACAGTATTTTGACCACTTTTAGGCTTGTTTTTATCACCTTTAGAGATGGTAAAATCAAAGATTGAAAATCAATAAACAATTGGAAAAAACATGGCACTTTCTCGGGAATTAGGCATAGACCTCGGCACCTTCAATACGCAGATCGCGGAAGGTAATCAGATCCTTCAGCAGGAACCGACTGTTGTGGCGATTGTTGTCAACGAAATGAAACTGGTCGAATTAGGCACCACCGCCCTCGGCATGATGGGGCGTGTACCGGAAACGATCGAGGTCATTCGCCCGCTTCGCCATGGGGTCATTGCTGAATACGAGCTCACCGAGATTTACCTTCGCGAACTGATCAAAAAAGTCACTGGTCCGACTCTCTTCTTCAAGCCCCGCCTGCTTATATCTGCCCCCTACGGGGTCACCAGCGTTGAGAAACGGGCGGTGGTGGAAGCCGGTCTGGGCGCTGGCGGTCGGGAAGTCAACATCATCCCTCAACCTTTGGCAGCTGCTCTTGGAGTGGACCTTCCCATCAACACTCCCACTGGCAATATGATCATATGCCTCGGCGCCGGCACCACGCAGGCAGCAGTTATCTCCATGACCGGCATCGTCAGTGCGGAAACCAACCACACCGCCGGGTTAAAATTAGATGAAGCGATCATCAACTACGTTCGCAAAAAATATGGTTTGATCATTGGGCAGCCTACTGCGGAACAACTCAAGCTCAATATTGGCGCTGCCAGCCCCACCCAGGAAGAAAAAACAATGGAAATCCAGGGACAGGACCAAGTAACCGGTCTGCCCAAGCCTGCGAGCCTTACCACCAATGAGATCGTCGAAGCTTTGCAGCCTCCCCTGGAAGATATCGTTGCAGCCATCCGTCGCGTTCTCGAGAAAACGCCGCCTGAATTGATCTCTGACATTATCGATCGCGGTGTAGCGCTTTGTGGAGGCACCTCCCTCTTAAAGGGCCTCGATAAGTACCTAACTGTTGCCTTGGGCATTCCCGCCTATGTGGTTGAAAACCCGGTCACCTGCACCGTTGAAGGTGCCGCCAAAGGTTTTTCAATCCTCGAAGTTATTCTTCGCAACCAGGGTCGTTAAACTTACCTGCTACAAGTAAAAAGTGATTGTCTGTAGGCTCAAAACAGGGTCTATGTTGGCGAGCCTGATACCTTCCGGCACCTTTAATGTAACAGGTGCATAGTTTAAAATTGCCTTCACCCCGCATCGGATCAACTGATCTGCCATTTCCTGGGCATTTGCTGCTGGAACAGTCAGGATGGCAATCGGGACACCCCGCGGGCAAATGTGGTTTTGCATCTCGTTGACATCTATCACTTTTATACCGGCAAATGTCTTTCCAACGATCTTCGGATCATTATCAAACGCCATTACGATCTCAAATCCATTCCGGGAAAATCCTTGGTAACTCAACAGAGCTTGGCCAAGGTGGCCCACCCCTACTAGAACAACTTCCCAGATTTGATTTAAGTTCAGGATGCTGCGCAGTGACTCGAGCAGGTTGATCACGTTATAGCCCGTACCCTGCTTCCCAAAGCCTCCAAAAAAGGACAGATCCTTCCGGATTTGAGCAGAGCTGACACCCAGGTGTTCAGCCATCTCCTGTGATGACACAATTTCTCTGCCTTCCCGCACCAGTTGGTTGAGTTTCTGGATATAGACAGGCAGTCTTGCTACAACAACTTCTGGAATTGATGATTTTTCCATCGGACCCTTCCCAAAAATTTACTATAATAGAAAATCAGATGATGTTTTTGATGTTATCATCATAAGTAAAGCATATTATATTGGGTTTTGTGCGACGCATAGTATTATGCTGAACACAAAACACATGTCTAAGGAGTTTCTATGAAAGCTGGCAGCGTTATTTCGTACATTCTCGCAGCAATCTTCATCATTTTTGGATTTTTGCTGCTTCTTGGGTCAGGTAGTGAAGATGCCCCTTCATGGATCGTCTATGGGATCATATTGCTCATTTTGGGATTTGTTCTGATATTTGCAGGCGTGCGCCTGGCAGCTGCGTCCAAACAGACCGTTCAGAATGTAACCCTCAATGTCGATCTCCCGGGCAATGTACAGATGGATACCATCAAGTGCCAATCCTGCGGCGCTCCTCTCGCCCCCGACGATATGAAACTTGTCAATGGGGCGATCACGGTGCAGTGCCACAGTTGTGGTACAACTTATCAGATTGCTGAACAACCAAAATGGTAAACAAATGAATAAGTTCAAGCATGTTTTCTTACTGTTAAGCATCCTTCTGCTGCTGATCCCGCTCGGATCAGCCCAGGCTCAGGATTATCGCTTTTCCCTCACTGCTTACGAGGTTGAAGCTTACCTTGAAGCGGATGGCACATTGACCCTGTATTACTATATGGCGTTTCAAAATGATCCTTCCGGGCATGCGATTGATTTTGTCGATCTCGGCTTACCCACCACTCAATACAAGCTTTCCGACATCAAGGCTGAAGTAAACGGCGTGAAAATGCCCCAGGTAAATGACTCAGCTTATGTCCAGGGGGCTGAGCTTGCCCTTGGTGAGTACGCCATCCAGCCTGGTCAATCTGGCATCGTCACGGCTTGGGTATATGGTATCAAAGGCGTTTTGAGCCCTTATGATGGTGCAGACCGGACAGATTATGCTAACTTCTTCTTCGTTCCGAACTATTTCGGATCGCAGTATGATAGCTCTCAAAATACCGAATACCGCATGACGATCATTCTGCCCCCTGGCGTTGGCGCGGAACAGGGTGTCTGGTATGAACCCTCAGGTTGGCCAGGGCCAAGCGAGCCTGAAGCCACCTTGACCACAGATGGTCGTGTCAACTATTCCTGGTATACGACCAACGCCGATGTCCACAGCGAGTACTTATTTGGTGCTGCTTTCCCTGCTTCCGCAATACCTGCAGGTGTTCTGACCACCAAGGAAACAATCCCATCTGACACCGGATCTAACGGGTCCACCACATCTCCAGTCGCTGGTTTTTTTTCCACGTTGTGGAAAAATATTCAATGCGCTTTCTTCCCACTGCTATTTATCGGCTTCTTTATTCTCATTATTCGACGAGGCAATAAGCAGACCACAAAACGCAAAATGCAATACCTTCCTCCAAAAATCTCAATCGAAGGCAAAGGTATCAAGCGTGGTCTCACCGCAGTTGAAGCTGGTATTCTACTGGAGGAACCACTCGACAAGATACTTACCATGATCCTCTTTGGGCTGATAAAAAAGGAATTGGTCACTGTGACCTCTCGTGACCCCCTGAAGATCGAAATTGTGGATCCCCTGCCGGAAGGTCTCTACCCTTACGAGCGAGCTTTCCTGGAAGCTTTCAAATCTGAGGACACATCCAAGCGCCGCACAGAGATTAAATCGCTGATGATCGACCTGGTCAAATCGGTTTCAGACAAAATGAAAGGCTTCAGCCTTCAGGAAACCAAGGACTACTACCAGGACATTATTCGGCGAGCCTGGGAAGCCGTTGAGACTGCCGAAACTCCTGAGATCAAGAGCGCTCAATACGACCACACCCTCGAGTGGACCATGCTCGACAAGGAATTCAACGACCGCACCGAACGCACCTTTACTGGCATCCCCGTGTTTGTGCCACGCTGGTGGCCACGCTACGACCCCAGCTATCATCCTGTGATGAGCAGCGGTGGCGGCGGTGGTTTGGCAGCCCCAACCACAGTCGGTGCCGGATCTGGCGGCAGCCGTCCTTCTATCAACCTGCCCAATCTGCCAGGCTCTGAATTCGCAGCTTCGATGGTACATGGCGCTTCAGCAATGGCTGCGGGTGTGATCGGCAATATAACTGATTTCACTTCCTCGGTTACCAACCGCACCAACCCGATTCCAGTCACAACAACCCCCCGTAGCGGGAGCGGCGGTTTCCGCGGGAGTGGCGGAGGCTCTGCCTGCGCTTGTGCCTGCGCCTGTGCTGGCTGCGCCTGTGCCTGTGCTGGCGGTGGCAGGTAATCATTTTTATACCTGGATCAACTTATGATGCGACAGCTCAGTGAAGGAATGTACCAATACGACATTGCAGATGCCGACTCCAAGTCGCGCGTCCATTTACGTGTCGATCCTGACCTGAGCGGTCTGATGGTGGTCAATGCCTCACGTGTTGTCCACCTCAACCCGACTGCCCTCTACATGGCTTTCCTCATCCTTGAAAAAGTCGACGAGAAAACCGCCCTGCAAGCGCTTCAAACCCGCTTCAATGCCCCCTCCGGGCAGTTAAAAGAGGACTACCTCGCCACACGTGCACGCGTGGAAGCTTTGATCGATCAAAACTCTGGCTTATGCCCGGTTTGTGACCTCGGACTTGATATGGACATGCCTTTTAGCCAGGAATTAAGCGCGCCTTATCGCATGGACCTTGCGCTCACATACCGCTGCAACAACGATTGTGCCCATTGCTACAACGCCCGCATTCGCAACTACCCGGAGCTATCCACCCAGAGTTGGAAGTCTATCCTTGACAGGATTTGGAGCCTGAAAATCCCCCACGTTGTTTTTACCGGCGGAGAACCCACCCTACGCCGGGATTTGCCGGAATTGGTTGCTTATGCCCAGCAAACAGGGCTTGTGGCAGGTCTCAACACCAACGGGCGAAAACTTTCCGACCCAGCTTACATTGCCGGGCTTGTCGAAGCTGGGCTTGATCATGTCCAGATCACCCTTGAGTCGAACCGTCCCGAAGTTCACGATCAAATGGTCCGCAGCCAGGGTGCCTGGCAACAAACAGTAGAGGGCGTGAGAAATGCTGTAAATAGCAAACTCTACCTCATGACCAATACCACACTCCTCGAAAATAACGAAGCATATCTGCTTGAACTCCTGGAATTCCTGCGGGATCTCGGCGTGCCAACAGTGGGATTGAATGCCCTGATCTATGCGGGCAAAGGCAGTACGGTGACCACCGGCTTGAAAGAGCAGGACCTGCCAAAGCTGCTTGAAATCGCGACCGACTTCACGCAAAAAAGCGGTCAGCGTCTGATCTGGTACACCCCCACCCAGTACTGTCACTTTGACCCTCTTCAGCTCGACCTTGGAATCAAGGGCTGTACCGCTGCTTATTACAATATGTGCATCGAACCGGATGGTCAGGTCATTCCCTGCCAGTCCTACTACGAAGCCCTCGGGGATTTTTTAAAAGTTCCATGGTCTGCCATCTGGGAACATCCGCTTGCGCTTTCTTTGCGCCAACGCAAGGACGTTCCGCAAGCATGCAAGACCTGTGACTTTTTCACGGAATGCGGTGGTGGTTGCCCTCTGGCTCGTGATCATCAAAACCCGCAGCCGATCTATCGTGATCTTGTGTTGAGAAGGAGCTAAACATGGCTGCAAAACAAACTAAACTACGCGAAAAGGAAACGGATGTTGAGCCTTTGACCCCTGGTTTGTACTCTTACCATACCGCTCCAGACTCGCCGGATCAGTTCCGCCTCCATCTGCGTGTTGAACCGGACGGCGAAGGGATCCTGGTAGTTAATGCTTCTATAGCGCTGCATCTCAACCGCTCTGCCACTGAATTTGCCTATTATCTGATCCAGGGCAAGGACAACATCCAGATCGTGGATGCCTTATCCGAGCGCTATGATGTTACCCGTGAAGTTTTGATGCGTGATGTCCAGTTCTTTATCGACCAGATCCTCTTCCTCAGCCGCAAGAAAGATCTCTCACCTTCTGCAACCATCGGATTTGAGTCGCATGTGTTCGAGAAAAACCTTAGTGCTCCCTTGCGCATCGATTGCTGCCTCACCTACCGTGGCTTCAATGAGAAAGATGACGCTTCTCTGATAGCTAACGAACTGACAACGGAAGACTGGAAAACACTCCTTACCCGGCTTTACAACGCCGGCATCCCCCATGTAATCTTTTTTGGTGGGGAACCTACTCTTCGTGCTGATCTCACTGAACTCATGGCTTTCACAGAGCAGCTCGGACTCGTCAGCGGGTTGGTCTCATCGGATCCCAAACTCAAGGATCCTGCATACCTTTTGCCCCTCATTGAAGCTGGCCTGGACCACCTTACTTTCTGCCTGGACCCCTCAAGCTCGGAAGATTTGCAGGGTTTGTCGAATATCCTTGATCAGGATCTTTTCACTTGCCTTCGCATGCCTGTCCATACCGACCGTGATTACCATGATCTCATCCATCAACTACTGGATCTTGGTGTCAATGCCTTTAACTTTATCCCGGAAGATGAGTATTCTCACGCACACGCCGGTAAATTGCAGCGCGAACTCGCTGAAAGCGGTGTCGCTTTTGTCGATGACATGCCCCTCACCTATCATCCCCACGCCCCAGAACCCCTCTTTAGCGTCTGGGACCCGGATTCACAGCCCGCTCAGCATTTTGTTATCCAACCGGATGGCAGCCTGACAAATCACGCCGGCAATCAAAACAATTATGGCAACTTGCTTCGAGAAGATTGGTCCACTCTTTGGTCCCGGGTAATGGCTGGAGGTGCGGCTTGAAAATCTCCGATTGGCATGATCGTTTCAAACTCCAGTCTTCCTGGACCCGCGACTTACGCAACTTCATTTTTGGAAAAGTCGACGCCCGGCCTGGGCAGTCCCTGTTGGATGTCGGGGTTGGCACGGGTGCTTTGCTGGATGAATACATTGGTCGCGGTCTGCAGGTTACAGGTCTGGATCTTGACCTCGAAAACTGTCAGTTTGCTCATCTCCACCCTTCAAAACCTGTCATTTTCAATGCTGACGCACACCACATGCCTTTCAAGGAGCACCAATTCGACCTGACGGTGACACATTATGTGTTACTCTGGGTCCACGACCCCGCCCAGGTGGTTTCTGAAATGGCGCGGGTTACCAAACCGGGAGGCTATGTAATCGCTTTTGCCGAGCCCGATTACCTTTCGCGAATTGATTATCCAGAGGTGTTCCAGGATATTGGAAAAATCCAAAATCGCTCATTAGCCTTTCGGGGTGTTGATCTCAGTATGGGTCGAAAACTAGGTCACATTTTCCGCACAATCGGATTGAGGGATGTCCGCCTTGGCTTACTTGCAGGGCAGTGGCGCTATCCGGAAAAAGATGTTTTTGATCATGAATGGGACATTATTGCATTTGATCTCGGCGGCATGGTTCCAGTAGATGAAATTCTAGCTATGAAGGACCGCGCACTGAAATCCTGGCTCAACGGAGAGGCTACTGTTTTTATTCCAACCTTTTACGCTTACGGAATGGTTTAGAGCCGGCTCAAATTCAGCAACTCTTCGCAAACGATGCGTGTGAAAAAGACAAGATTAGTACTGCTCGTCATCACGTTCGTCCTGCTTTTTTCCGTTCCCACCGCCTCTGGCACCAGCCAAACCCCAACCTGTTCATTCAATCCAACCGTCCAGGAGATCATCAGCCAGGTCACCCAGGACTCAGTGGCGCAGTGGATCCGCAACTTTAGCGGTGAAGACTTCGTCCCAATTGGTGGAGCACAGAGGAAAATTCTCACCCGGTACTCCTACCAATTATTTGATTATGCTGTACAGTGAGGGTTTACTTCGTTCGGTTAGGTTTACTTCGTACGGTGGGGGNNACAACCATTCGATCTATTTATTGGGGAAATAATCCGAGGGTAGGGGTGACGCATGCGTCGCCCTTGTACGTTAGCATCCATTGATGGAAACAGTCTTTCATTTTGGAACATACTCGAATGCGGATGGACTAAAGCCCATCCGTACGGTGGTGATTTATTTCGTTCGGTCAGGTTTACTTCGTACGGTGGGGGTTTACTCCCACCGCGCAGATCCCACAACCATTCGATCTATTTATTGGAGAAATAATCCGAGGGTAGGGGCGACGCATGCGTCGCCCCTACGTTAGCTTTAGCATCCATTGATGGAAACAGTCTTTCATTTGGAACATACTCGAATGCGGATGGACTAATACCCTGCNNCACGCGAGCCCATCCGTACGGTGGTGATTTATTTCGTTCGGTTAGGTTTACTTCGTACGGTGGGGGTTTACTCCGTACGGTGGGGGTTTACTCCCACCGCACAGATTCAACAACCATTCGATTTTATTTATTGGGGAAACAATCCCTTGGTCGGGGTGACGCATGCGTCACCCCTACGTTGGCATCCATTGATGGAAACAGTCTTTCATTTTGGAACATACTCGAATACGGATGGACTAATACCCTGTTTCGCGGGCACGCGAGCCCATCCGTACGCCTTAGTTCTTATTGTCTATCCTGGAATCAAAAGACCCAAGGATTCCTCCCAGGGTCTTCTCTGTCGGGGCGAAAGGATTTGAACCTTCGACCTCTTGCACCCCATGCAAGCACGCTAGCCGGACTGCGCCACGCCCCGAGAACATGCATTATACATGCACCCCCGCCTTTTCGCAAGGGTTCGAATTTTCCACTCTAAAATTCACATAAAACACCTTCCCGTTGGAATGAACCAAAAACGGCCTGACGGCATATTCTTATTGCAAAAAATACCGCTGCAACTCATCCTTTATAAGATCCAGCGTCGCAAAAGACCTCTCCCCCACAAACTTCCCCCCCAATGCACCCGGATTGATCACACGGCTGGATCCGACCTTCTCATTCCGAAAGCGATGCGAGTGCCCATGGATGACGTAATCATAGCCGCCGCTCGTGATCCTTTTCTCCAACTCTGTCCTTTGATCGCCGTGGATCATAAAGATGCGCTTGTCAGCCAGGTTCAAATCAAGCATTTGCTCACATTCAAACCTATCCGATAACCTCTCAGCCTTCGTAGAAATGTAAAATGAATCATCGCCATTCCCAAAAGACAAAAACAAAGAAAAATCTTTGAATTCTTCCAAAAGCTCGGCCGAGATCAAATCGCCCGCATGCAAGATGACCCGGATGCCCAGTGCTCTGAAAATATCGAGGGCATAACGCACACCGGGTCGATTGTTGTGAGTATCGGTCATTAATCCAATTAGCATGTATTCTCCATTTCTGAGGGGCTATTATAATCTTCCAGTAAAAAGCTCCCTGTGGTAAACTTAATCTGGTATAAAATGTGCAATCTTTAAGTCTGACTGGAGAACCCGACATGACTTCATCACTTCAACAAGGTATCGACGCGGCAAAATCAGGCATGATGGAACAGGCCCTGGTGCATCTCAAGGATGCGATTGTTGAGGAGCCTGAAAACGCTAATGTTTGGGTTTGGCTCGCTGCCATTATTGAAGATGAAGAAAAGCAGACTATTTTCCTCAAAAAGGCCCTCGAGATAGATCCTGCCAACCGCCCGGCCCAGCGTGGGCTGGCTTTCATTGAACGTAAAAAATACATCCCGCCCAAACCTGGGGAGAAGCTTTCGGACTACACCAAGCCCATCGGCGTTTTTAAGACCCCTTCACAGGCTGCAGCAAACGTCGCTGCCTCTGCCCAGGCAGATCGCCCTGCGCCTCAGCCACAGCCTGTTGCCGTCAGCCCCCAACCGGTTGCCGCACCGCAGCCAGTTGCTACGCCTGCTGCACGCCGGCCCTGGCTGGACATTCTGCTTTACGGCTTGACTCTGACCGTTTTCATCATCATCGGGATCCTGATTGGCACCACACTCTTAAACGTTGAGATACCTTTCCTCTCCCGTCCGACCCCGGTCCTTGTGACGCAACCACCTTCTGAAGGCGTTTTTGCCCTTAACGGAGGTCAATACGCCGAGATGGAGCTCTTTTACACCCTCCCGGAAACAGAAGAAGGCATCCCACAGCTGGCCAATAAAAAACCTTCTGTCGTGATTAACGCTCTCTTCGTTACTCTCGATAAGCTGCAGTTGATAAACGAGAAGGGCGAAGCCATCCCTTACTCAGCTACTCCAGCGGAAAACAATATGAGTGTATTGGAGCCTGCGCAAGAACTAATGCCAGGGCGCTACTGTGTTGTTCTAAAATTTAACCCCGAAAAGACCGAAGCTCTTTACTGGTGTCTGAAAGTAATCGATTGATTTCCAGCCAGATGCCAATCCAATATCAAATCATCCCAGGCGACCTTTATGCATGAATTGAATACGATTCTTCAAAAAAAACTTCTTGCAGAGAAGATCAATCAGTATGTCGTTTATTCCCCATACATTGCCCGTAAAGCCAAAGCTGGCCAATTCGTGATATTGCGCCTCGGTGATGACGGCGAACGTGTGCCTATGACGATTGTTGATCACGATTCTGGCGAAGGTACCATCACCCTGATTGTTCAGACGGTCGGCAAAAGTACCATGATGCTCGAGGCTCTCCAGCCGGGAGAGATCATCCATGATGTCTTGGGTCCCCTTGGCAATCCTTCCGAGGTCAAGAATTACGGCAAAGTTGCTGTGATTGGCGGTGGTGTCGGCGCAGCGGTTGCTTATCCGGTCGCCAAAGCGCTCAAACTGGCTGGCAACCATATCACATCGATTGTTGGTGCCCGCAGCAAGGACCTCATCATCCTCAAATCGGAACTTGAACAGGTCAGTGACCGCTTTCTGCTCACAACCGACGATGGTTCTTATGGGCTGCATGGGTTTGTCACCGACCAGCTGCGCATGCTGCTTGAGGCTGGAGAACGATTCGATTACATTCTTGCAATTGGACCGCTTTTCATGATGCGAGCTGTCGCAGACCTAACCCGCCCTTATGGGATCCCAACCACCGTCAGTCTCAACACGATCATGGTCGATGGCACTGGCATGTGCGGCGGCTGCCGGGTGCAGGTGGGTGACAAGATCAAATTTACCTGTGTCGACGGTCCGGAATTCGATGGCCACCTGGTGGATTTCGACATGGTCATTCACCGCAATCGCACCTACGACGACCCTGAAGACTGTCGCCTAGACAACCAGGTTGCTGAAATTGAAATTGAGTTGCTCGAAGAGCAGGCACCTCAATCTGGCAAAGCGCGCCAGGTAATGCCCGAACTGCCTGCGCATGAACGCATCCGCAACTTTCAGGAAGTCGCGCTGGGTTTCACTCCCGAGCAAGCCCTCCTGGAAGCTGAGAGATGCCTCCAGTGCCGGAAACCCCTCTGCGTGGACGGGTGCCCGGTTTCCGTCAAAATTCCTCAATTCATCCAGCTTATCAAAGCCGGCGATCCTGTTGGCGCCGGTCGACTGATCAAGACTGATAACGCGCTGCCGCGCGTCTGTGGTCGCGTTTGCCCGCAAGCGGAGCAATGCGAGGGTGCATGCATCCTTAACCGTAAAGGCAAATCAATCGCCATCGGCGCGCTCGAACGCTATGTCTCAGATGCGCTTGCCGCCACTGAGCCTCAAACTCAGCCATCTCCAAACCGGACCACTTTCAAGGCCGCCATGATCGGTTCCGGACCAGCCAGCCTGAGCTGTGCTGGTGATCTTGCTCGGGCTGGTGTGCAGGTGACGGTTTTTGAAGCCTTCCACGATTTTGGTGGTGTTTTGCGCTATGGCATTCCGGAATTCCGCCTTCCCAAATCTATAGTCGCTCAGGAAGTCGACTCCCTTTCACAAGCGGGCGTCAAGTTCGTGCCAAACACTCTGATCGGCGCTACTTTCACCATTGACGAGTTGTTGCACGATGAGAAATTTGACGCGGTGTTCATTGGAACCGGCGCAGGCTTGCCCAACTTCCTGGGTATCGAAGGAGAATCGCTGGTTGGCGTCTATTCTGCCAACGAATTTCTGACGCGTGTCAACCTCATGAAGGCTTACGAATATCCGTACGTTGATACGCCTATCCTCAACATGCTCAATAAAACCGTGGGCGTTTTCGGGGGCGGCAACACTGCCCTCGACTCAGCCCGCGTCGCCCTGCGTCTCGGAGCAGCCAAAGTTTACATCATCTATCGCCGCACCCAAGCCGAAATGCCCGGCCGCAAAGAAGAAATCGAGCATGCCATCGCTGAAGGCGTCGATTTTGCCTACCTGAGCGCCCCGCTGGAGTTCCATGGGAATGAAGAAGGCCGGCTCACCGGCGTTCGCCTGCAAAAAATGGAGCTCGGTGAGCCCGACGCGTCCGGCCGGCGCCGCCCTGTTCCCCTTGAGGGATCGGAATACGAGCTAGAGCTTGAAATTGCCATTGTAGCCATTGGAAATGGATCCAACCCCATTATCCACCGTACAACCCCCGGGTTAAAGGTGGACAAGTGGGGGCACATCCAAGTTGACCCTGAAACCTTGCAGACCTCCATCCCGGGCGTCTACGCGGGGGGAGATATCGTCACAGGCGGTGCGACGGTCATCAAGGCGATGGGCGCCGGACGTAAAGCCGCAGCCAGCATTTTGCGGCAACTCGGCTTGGTACCGCAACCATGACCAAAATCGTGTGCCTGGGCGCAGGCAGTTCTTCCTTTGGGCAGAGCACTCTCATCACCCTCTTGCGCAGTGAGGTGCTCGAAAATGCTGAGCTTGCCCTGGTGGATACCAACCCCGAATCGCTTGCCATCATCACCGATTTCGCAAATTGGCTCAATTCCGCCTGGAACTACCAAAAAACGATTACCAGTCACATCTCCCACAAAACCGCCCTGAAAGGGGCGGATTTTGTCATCTCAGCGGTCGAGGTGCAGCCTCGCGAGCAGCTCTGGCGTGAGGATTTCGAACGTACGCTGCCGCTTGGGATCCGCCAACCTTACGCTGAAAACGGTGGACCCGGCGGCTTCGCGCATGCGGCACGCAACGTTAACACCATCCTGGGCATCGCTCACGACATGGAAGAACAGTGCCCCGATGCCTGGTTCATCAATTTCACCAACCCCATGCATCGCATCTGCTACCTGATCCATAAGTATTCGAAAATCAAAGTAGTGGGGCTCTGCCATCAGCTGGCTGCAGGTTACGCGATGGTCGCCAAAGCCCTCGCCTCGCAGTATCAGCTTTCAGGAGCCAACGACTTTCTAAGTACGCATGCTGACCCTTGCAACGATAAGCCCATGGCGCACATGGCTGCCCAGGGTTTAGAGCATTTTGCCATCAAAGCTGCCGGCCTCAATCACTTCACCTGGTTACTCGAACTAACCGACCGTAAGACCAACGAAGACCTCTATCCGCGTTTCCGCCAGGCCTGGCAGGAATTGCTTCAAAGTTTTGAACCGCTTACCCGCCGCATTTTTGACGCCTTTGGTCTTTTCCCGATCCCGGGGGATGAACATCTATGCGAGTACCTGCCCTGGATGTCCGATCCCGTTGAAAAACCGTGGGAAAAGTTTGATATCTCACTCTACGACTGGGCATACTTTGCCAAGCACCGCGACCTTATTTGGCAGCAACTCAAGCAGGATATCCTCGCAGGTGCGCCTTCGCAGGATTACACCAGCGTGCATTCGGAAGGTGCGATTGAAATCATCGAAGCGATCCTCACAGATGCCAACCTCGCCTGGGAGGCGGTCAATATTCCCAACGCTGGTCTGATCGAAGGTTTGCCTGATGATGCCATCGTTGAAGTGCCTGCAGTCATCAACCACAGCGGAATCCATGGCCAACCTATCGGCTCTCTTCCAAAAGGAATCACAGCTTTGCTGCAGCGGGAAACTGTTACAAGCCAGTTATGCATCGATTCCATCGTTAAGGGCGATCGCAAGCTGGCTCTGCAGAGCCTCTTGCTCGACCCAACCATCACCGATCTTGACCAGGCAGAACGCGTTCTCGAACAGATTCTGACCAGTTCAAGCCATTTTCTCCCCCAATTTTTCAGCTAAAGGAAACCCAATGAAAGATCCCAAAATTATTGATATTGGCGATGCACCCCGCAATCCAGACAACCTGCGCTCAGCCTTTGCTCGTGGTCTGACCGAACCGCTTTCATCCAAAGGGTGGCCGCGCTGGCTTGTCTTTGTTTTGGCACTCGTCGGTTTGGTATATGTGCTCAATCCTACCCTCGGTATCTTCGAGCTTTTTCCGGATAACCTCCCGATTATTGGCAATTTGGATGAAGGGCTTGCCTATATCCTGATCTTGCATGGATTGGTTGAGCTGTTTGAGGGCGGCAAGAAAAACAAACTCGAGTAGGAAATATTTTTAATGCGCTCGAGGCACAGGAAATACTTGCTGACCTCCTCCCAAAAAATCATCGAAAAACATTGACACGCAAAAGAAACAGGTGTAATATATTCGGCGTACATGGACGTTTGCAGTAGGAAAAGTCAACACTTTCTCGATAGTAAACCCCAAAGACAAAAATTTTAACGAGTTATTTCAGAGAGGAATATCAAGTCATGTCACAAAGAGAAGTCGGAACCGTTAAATGGTTCAATGGCGAAAAAGGTTATGGGTTTATTGCCCGCAAGAGTGGTGAGAAGGATGTCTTCGTTCACTATAGCGCCATCATCGGCGACGGTTTCAAGAGTCTGAAGGAAGATCAGGCTGTCGAGTTTAGTGTTGTAGATGGAGCCAAAGGCCCCCAAGCTCAGGACGTTCGCGTTCTCGAGTAAATCGTATCGGAATAATTTCAAATCAGGCTGAGCACTCTCAGCCTGATTCTTTTTTCCTCATAACCCAACAACTTGTTGCCAGGTTGTTTCTAAATCTATTCGCGCTTTAGTTCTCGCCGCGCATCCTTTCGGTTTACCCCCACATTCTTTCCTCTGCTGAGCTGACCTTCTTCATAATCCGACCAGTTCCCGATGTACAGGCGCGGCTTCTCGTCATGCCCAAGCGGTAGGATGTGGGTCGCAATCCTATCCAAGAACCACCTGTCGTGGCTCACCACCACGGCACATCCAGCGAACTCCTCCAACGCCTGCTCCAGCGACCGCAGCGTGTTCACGTCCAGGTCGTTGGTCGGTTCATCCAAAAGGAGCACATTCGCCCCGATTGTCAAAGTTTTCGCCAGAAAAACCCGATTTCTTTCCCCACCAGATAGCGTATCGACTGTTTTCTGCTGATCTGAACCGGTGAAGTTGAATGAAGCGCAGTACGCCCTGCCGTTAACAGTTACTTCCCCAAGCTGCAGGTTGTCCGCACCGCCTGTAATTGCCTCAAAAACTGTTGCCTTTGGGTCCAGCGTGCGCGACTGGTCTGCATAGCCCAACTTCACTGTTTCGCCCAGCCTGACAGTTCCTTTATCCGGTTCCACCAGCCCAGCAATCATCTTGATCAACGTTGATTTACCAGCGCCATTGGGACCAATGACCCCCACGATCGAACCCGGAGGGATGGAAAGGTCGAGATTCTCAATCATTTTTCGCTCACCGAACCCTTTCGAAACTCCGTTGAGCTCGATCACGATATCCCCGAGGCGTGGACCAAAGGGAATGTAGATCTCCAGGTCCTTGCGGATTTTTTCGTGTTCCTGAGAAAGCAGCTTTTCATAAGCCGTTACGCGTGCCTGACCCTTTGATTGACGGGCTTTTGGCGACATGTGGATCCAGTCCAATTCATGCTGCAAGGTACGCTGGCGTTTGCTCTCCGTCTTTTCTTCTATGCGCAGTCGCTCCTGCTTCTGTTCCAACCAGGAAGAGTAGTTCCCCTTCCAGGGGATACCGTAGCCTCGGTCCAGCTCCAGGATCCAACCGGCGACGTTATCCAGAAAATAGCGGTCATGCGTTACTGCGATGACGGTACCCTTGTAGTTTTGCAGGTGATGCTCCAGCCAGGCGACCGATTCTGCGTCCAGGTGGTTGGTTGGCTCATCCAAAAGCAAGATGTCCGGTTCGGTCAGGAGTAGCCGTGTCAGCGCCACGCGCCGCCGTTCTCCTCCCGAAAGCACCGCGATTGGCGTCTCAGGTGGAGGGCAATTTAGCGCACCCATTGCCAGCTTCAGGTTGCTGTCCAGATTCCAGGCGTCCAACCGGTCAAGCTGCTCCTGCAGGCGAGCTTGCTTCTCGATCAATTTATCAAAATCCGCGTCGGGATCAGAAAACCCTTCGTTTACCTGGTCAAACTCCGCCAACAAGTTCACGATTGGCTGAACACCTTCCTGGATAATTTCAATAACCGTTTTGGAATCATCCAGCTTTGGTTCCTGTTCGAGCAGCCCTACGGAGTAGCCCTTCGACATGGCAATCTCGCCCACGTAATCCTGGTCGATCCCTGCTATGATACGGAGCAATGTTGATTTGCCAGAGCCGTTCAGCCCCAAAACGCCGATTTTCGCACCATAATAAAATCCCAGTGAAATATCCCGCAGTACCTGCTTGTTTGGTGGGTAGATCTTCCCCACCCGCATCATTGAATAGATTACCTGAGTATCTGACGGCATTGCTTCACCTCGATTTATCCTGGCAGTATTGTAACAAAGAACCCCCCTGTTTAAAGAAAAACCTCCCTGAGGAGGTTAGTCGGGGCGAGCAGATTTGAACTGCCGACCTCACGGTCCCGAACCGTGCGCTCTATCCGGGCTGAGCCACGCCCCGCGGATGCCTATTATAGCATGCTTTTCTTTCAATTTTGGAGTCTCTTACCTTAAGAAGTCTCCATTTTTTCGGAAGCCAATGAGACTAACTGGAATGTTTTTTTGTAGGGGCACGGAACGCTGTGCCAACAACGGGTAACCACGAGGTTTACCCGTACAACAGGAGACTCTGCCGTCAAATACTTCGCAAGATCGTGAGAACAGCGAGAATAAAACCACCCACCTTAGGAATGGGCTTGCATACCCTAGTAGTATTTTAAGTAAATCCGATGAAGCACATGAACTTTGTGATAACTTGTTACTATAGAAATTGTTTATTCTGATATTTCTACTCACTGACGGAGTTTAACGCTAAAGTATTTTTCTTTCACCCATTGAAAGATTCAGAAAGAACAATTATTTCATCGTCATCTGAAAATGATTTCATTTCCAATTTATGAGGGTTTAGAACAATTCCGTAATTCGCCTTTTTGTTTGTTGCGTCTTTACCTGTTCTAAAACCAATAGCCACCTCATTTCTTCTTCTTGCCGATTCCACAATTGTGCAAAAATTTACTTCTTGGTTAAGTTCAACGTAATTGTGAGCTGATTTCAAATAAATTTCTGACCCTTCTGGATTAAAAATATCTTCAAAAACACCGCCAAGAGCTTTTCTCTCTGAAATTTGAGTAATCAATAGACTAACGAGTCTATCGCTCACAATAAAATCGTCAACTTTAGTTACTTCTGCAAGTTCTAAATTTCGAACATCCAACATCTCAGTCAATATCGAGTAATGACAGCCATTAACTTTACTCGCAATATCCCTTAAATGCAGCAATGTTATTAGCGTCTTGGAATCAGCAGTTTGTTGGGATAATCGGTCGCTAAAGCTTAGTAAGACTATGTGGTCAAAATTTGAGAGATCTAAACTATTTAATAGGTTCCTGTCTGTCGTAATGCCCCTTAGAATTTTTACATCGGCATTTATCAACTTAAGATTTTTCATGCTGTCACTATTAACAACAAGAGAGTTAGTAATAAGTATTTGAATTTGCGAATCTTTAGGAATGTAATGGTCCATCTCAAGCAATAACTGATTTGCCCGTAAATTCCATCCGATGATTAATATGTTTCCTGGTTTATCAGAGACACTATCGAAATTCCTGATGCTTTCAAAATTGATAAGATCCTGTTCATAATTACTCAAGGATATTTGGTTATCATCTTCAGCAAGAAGAATGATTTTGTCATCGCCTTTAATTACGGTTTCCATTGGCGGATTAAGAAGTGGGGATCCCTCGTTTTTCAATATTCCGAGTACGGCATTTTTCTGAAATAGGTTGAGAGTTTCCCCAAAAGTTTTTCCAACCAAACTGGGATGATTATAAAAGTACACTTCATCACCACTAAAATCCATAAGATCTGTGTAAATTGTTGATAAGCCTGGTTGAAAACACGTTTGGGCAATCATCTTAGATATAATATTTTCTGATAAAACCCATTCAACCTCATTACCCCCTACAATTTTCGCTACAGATAAGTTCTTTGCTTCACGTAACTCAGCTACGATATGAAAATCTTTAGTTTGTCGATTTGGGTTACGAATAATTGCAAGGCAAGTCTTTATTACTTCAGCGTCCGGGTCATCATTCAGAGGCGATATAACAATAATAGATTTAGCACTGTTTAAATTAAGGAGATTTAATGATATTTGGTCAATGGGTGAGCCATTTCTACAAACTATTCTAGTGGTACATTTAGAGGGGAGCTTTTCGTTTATTGACTCTACCATGCTAATCGTATCTAGTTCCCCCATAATAACAATACACGCATCTTGCTTATTTTGGTTAGCAATACATAATTCTTTTACAATAGTGAAGACCTTCTCATTCCAACCAAGAATTACAGTATGATTTTCCTCAACAACAAATGAGCGTCCTCTCTGTAAATTTTCGAGTCTGCTATTTAATCCATTGCTTATTACTCCTATCAATGAGCTTATTATGAAAATCCCACCTAAGGTGACAAATAACATTAAGATTCTAAAAGTCCACCCATCATCGCCAGCCATAGACCCGGCGTCCAATGTTCTCATCAGGCTTGCCCAAAACGCTTCGAAGAAAGAAAGTGAATCTGAATTTTGCGGAGCAACATGGAATAATACAGCTATTATTGAAGCAATAATAATTATTGAGAATGATGCAATGCCTAAGAAAAAAACCATTGCACTCATACCTTTAGAAAATAAGCAGTCTATTTTATAAATTAACTTTACCTTCAATGAGGGTTTCTTATCCATGAAAATATTTCTCCCAGATTAATATTATTCCTAAAGATATTCGTTGATTATATGATAAAAGGACTATTTTCTACCAAACTAGTAGACTGGTATTGCTAACTGTGAAAATCCTAATCAATTAAGGTGCTAATTCTTCATTGGAAAGGCATTAAAGCTAATGTAAAAAAGTTTAAGCTCACGATTTTCGAAGGGCTTTTGTCTTGAATTACCTGCGCAATGGTGGGGATGTTTATGCTCCAGAAATTGATGGGCTTGTCGAACCCAAATAGGGTAACAACAGGGAGATATTCCTATACCAGGAGACCTTGCGGTCAAGAACCTCGCGCGGCCTGTGCCCGCAACGAAGCGGAGGGTATCAGGAGACCGGCGAGAACAAGAAAACCACACCGTACTGATAAGCCTTGGTCCATCCGCCATTTATGAATGCTCAATGCTTATTATTTGAAGAGCAATTGCTCAAAGGAAGGGTATCAAGTAGGGGCACGGCACGCCGTGCCAACAACGGGTAACCACGGGGGGTTACCCCTACAACAGGAGACTCTACCGTCAAATACTTCGCACGGCCTGTGCCCGCAGCTAAGTGAATAAGTATGAGGACACCGGCAAGATCATGGTTCTAAGAATGCAGCAAAAACAAGTCTGTATCCCGTTTCAACCCATTCCTATATTGCCCCGGTGCGGCCAAATTGCCTTTCCAGCAGGTTCACGCTCAGGTGGATCATCGTCGGTCTGCCGTGCGGGCAGGTACGCGGCGACTGGCTGGATTCCAGGTTGAGCAGCAGGTTGCGCTGTTCCTCCTCCGACAATATCTGTCCGGCTTTCACCGCCATGCGCTTACAGACCCGTGCCGCAACCCGGGCTTCCACCTCCGCCATTAACGGGGTTTCATCTTCCTCAAACGCATTAACAACCGCCTCAATCGCAAGACGCGGGTCGGTTCTTTCCACGACAATCGGGACTGAGCGGATTACAAATGCGTTGGGTCCAAAGGGCTCGATCTCAAAGCCCAGGTTAAGCAAAGCCTCAAGCTGCTGCTCCAGAATGCCCGCCTTTTCCGGTGTCAGTTCCACCACCACGGGGTCCAACAGTGCCTGAGAGGGAATGGCATTGGCATTGAATTGTGCCATCAGCTGGTCAAACAGCACCCGCTCATGCGCAGCGTGCTGGTCGATCAGGTAAAGTCCGTCTGGACCTTCGGCGATCAGGTAAGTGGATGCCACCTGTCCCACCAAACGCAGTAGCGGCAAGTGGCTGCCCGGCAACGTTGGCTGCGGTTGTGCGGTTTCAAACTCAGATCCTGTTCCAAGCTCTCCCTCGCGGGCTGCTTCATTCGTATCATCAGCACCAATGAAGCCGCTTTGCTGCCAACTTGGCCCTGCCGTTTCAGGCAGGCTCCTGCCCCATAATCTCGTTGTGTTCAGATCAGGAATGGGGGTGAAAGCCAGTAATCCCCGGCGGATCGCCCTCTGCACGCCGCTAAAAACCGCATCCTGGTCTCTGAAGCGCACTTCCGCCTTGGCAGGATGCACATTCACGTCCACCAGTTCCGGAGGAATGGTGATGAACAATACCGCTACCGGATAGCGTCCCACCATCAGCATGGTGTTGTAAGCCCGAATCACCGCCGAAGTCAGCACCGGGTCCTGCACCCAGCGACCATTTACAAAAACTGTGATGTCTTTTCGGTTGGAGCGAGTCAGCGATAGACTGCTGAAGTACCCTTCCACCTTAAGATGGCGCTCCTCAAAGTCGAGAGGCATCAATTTGCCAGCTTCCGTCGGACCAAACAAAGCTTGCAGGATTTCAAAACGCTCACCGCTTCCGGTGGTCCGAAAAATGGGTTTTTCATCCTGGGTTATGGACCAGCGAATGTGGGGATAAGCAAGCGCATAGCGCGTTACCAGGCCGGTAATATGACGATTTTCTGTTGTATCAGATTTCAGGAATTTGAGCCTTGCCGGCAGGTTGTAGAACAAATCCTCCACGCTCACCCGCGTTCCTCCAGCCGCCGCGATGGATTGAGTTTCAGCAGGCGCACCACCTTCCACGGTCAATTTCGCGCCAAAAGGGTTTTGCCTGGTATTGGTGATCAAAGTCAGACGGGAAACAGACCCGATTGAGGCCAGAGCTTCTCCTCTGAAACCTAATGTGCGAATATTGAACAGGTCTTCCGCAGTGCTCAACTTGCTGGTGGCGTGCCGGCATACCGCCAACACCAACTCATCGGCTGGGATGCCGCTACCGTCGTCCGTCACCTGAATCAAGCGTCTGCCTGCCTGCATTACTTCGATATCGATTTGCTGCGCTCCAGCATCGATCGCGTTCTCCAGCAACTCTTTCACGACCGATGCGGGTCTATCCACCACCTCGCCAGCGGCAATTTGGGAAGCGATCGTATCAGGCAGGATTCTGATGGGCATATTTCCTCTTGTGAGGATTATACCAACCTACTACATAATCTCCTACTCTTTGTTTATCTTTATCTGCTAAAATGTGCCTATGTCAAACTCTGAAAAAATTACGAGCATTCTGGCAACATTGCCAGACAAACCCGGCTGTTACCTGATGAAAGATGCCGATGGCACCATCATATACGTTGGCAAAGCTATCAACCTCAAAAACCGCGTCCGCTCTTACTTTCAGCAGTCCTCAGATCATACTTACAAAACACGCCAAATGGTTCGCAAGATCAGGGACATAGAATGGATCGTGGTCGCTTCTGAACTCGAAGCACTGATCCTGGAGATGAATCTCATAAAGCTTCATCGCCCCTTCTATAATGTCCGCCTGAAGGATGATAAACGTTATCCCTACATCAAGGTTCATTGGGCTGATCCCTTCCCGAAGCTTTCGGTCACGCGCAACATGATTGATGACGGCTCGCGCTATTTTGGACCATACACATCCGTCTGGGCTGTGCACCAGACGCTCGACATCCTGCGAAAGATCTTCCCTTACCTCACCTGCGCCCGTGAAATCACTGGCAAAGACGAACGCGCTTGTCTCTACTATGACATCAAGCTCTGTTCTGCCCCCTGTATTGGAGCAGTCAACCAGGAGGAATACCGCCAGATGATTGACGACCTATGCAGATTCCTTGAAGGTCGCACAGATCCGATCATGACCCGCCTCAAAGAAGCCATGGCGCAAGCTTCGGAAAACCTTAACTACGAAAAGGCGGCTATCTATCGGGATCAGATCGAAGCAATTGAGCGGGTGGTGGAACGCCAGAAGATCATCTCCGATGAGCGCAACGATTCCGATGTGATTGCTATGGCGCGCTCCAAAGGCGAAGCCTGTGTGCAGGTCTTCTTCATTCGCTCCGGTAAATTGATTGGGCGGGAATATTTCATTCTCGAAGGGACCGAAGCAGAAGAAAATTCGGAAATCCTCGAGGAGTTCGTCAAGCAGTACTACTCTCAAGCGGCTTACGTTCCCAACAAAGTGATGCTGCCCCAGGAAATTGAAGAAGCCCGCATTATCAAAGAATGGCTCAACACGCGTCGCGGCGGTGAGAAAGTCCAGCTCACTATCCCCAAGCGCGGTCAAGATAAGGAATTGATCGAGATGGCTGCGGAAAACGCCCGCGAGACGCTTAAATCGCTCGAAATTCGTTGGAAGGCAGACAAAGACCGCCAGCATCAAGCCTTAGCCGAGATTCAATCAGTTTTGGGCATGCAAGAAGTTCCAAACCGGATTGAATGCTACGATATCTCCAACACCCAGGGCACTGCCAGCGTTGGCAGCATGGTGGTTTTTGAGCAGGGCGTTCCGGCTAAAAAGAACTATCGCCGCTTTAACATCAGGTCCGTCTCCAAGCCAGACGACTTTGCCTCCATGCGCGAGGTGCTCAAACGGCGCTTTACGCGCTACGTTACCGAACAACAGGAAAAAGAGAAACCCGGCTACAAACCCGACCTTGCATTTTCTCTGCTCCCTGACCTGCTGATTGTGGATGGCGGAAAAGGGCAGCTCCGCCAGGCAATTGAAACCATCGAGGAATTCGATCTCCAGGATCAGTTCACCGTGGTCGGTCTGGCAAAACAGGAAGAAGAGCTCTTCTTGCCGGGGAAATCGGACTCCGTCCGCCTGGATGATCATTCGCAGGGGTTCTATCTTATTCAGCGCATCCGCGATGAAGCGCACCGCTTTGCTATTACCGCCCATCGCAATCAGCGTGGTAAAATCGGTCTTGCGTCACGCCTGGATGCAATCCCTGGGGTGGGTCCTGCGCGAAGAAAAGAACTCATTAATCGCTTCGGCTCCATTGAGGGCATCCTTGCCGCTTCAGTGGAGGAAATCTCGCAAATCAAGGGCGTTTCCAAAGAAATGGCCCAGGCAATCAAAGCACAATTGGAGTAAGTATGGCAAAAAAATCGAACAATTCAGGCCGCAGAAGTAATATTTTGATGGCGACGCTGGCGATCATCATCGTGCTCGCCATGATCCTTTCCATGATCCGGTTTTAGGAGGCACTATGCCAAGGTATGAACCTGCCGGAGATGCCTTCCAGCAAGCCAGCAGCAGCGCCAATGTGATTCATACACCGGAGCAACTTGGGGAACCTTTTCCGCAATATCTCCCTCAACCAAACCCGGATCTTGTTCAGGTCCAGCTGCCTGATCCAACACTTTTTTCACCTCCCCAGAACGACTTTCAGCAGCTGGCACTCAACCGCCGCAGCCACCGCCGTTACGACACCGAAGCAATCCTCTCCCCCGCTGAACTGGGCTATTTGCTCCGCATGACTCAGGGTCTGCGCGAAGGATCTCAAACGCAAACGCTTACCCGCCGGTATGTACCCTCAGCTGGTTCGCGCCACCCATTCGAGACTTACCTTGCCGTCCAGCGGGTGGAAGGGCTTGAACCTGGCATCTATCACTACTTGCCTGCGCAGCATGCGCTTGAGGTCTGGAAATCCGGCACAGAGGCTTTGCAAGCCGCTCATTCAACTACTTATAACCAGAAACAAGCCTTGAATTCGGCTGTGACCTTCTTTTGGATTGCGGAGGTGTATCGCACATCCTGGCGTTATGGTATGCGTGCCTACCGCTACATCTACCTCGACGCAGGTCATGTTTGCCAGAATCTCTACCTGGCGGCTGAATCGATTGGCTACGGCGTCTGCGCCATTGCCGCCTTCGATGATGAACTGGCTAATACTGTCTTCGAACTTGACGGAAAAGAACGCTTTACCGCCTACATGGCTTCAGTCGGCAAGAAATTACCTGCGGCCTGACCATGCCCGTGAAACTCATCCCTGTCCTCGTCAGTGCTACTAGTGAATGGGATGTTGTCGTTTCCATCCTGCAGCCGCCAACGCTCCAACAGAGCCTACTAGGCGCGCACTTCCAGACCGAGCTTGCAGGTCAGTCCTGTCTCTTTTTCCATTCCGGATGGGGCAAAATCGCCACTGCAGCCTCAACCCAATACGTCATCGATCACTATCAACCTGAGCTGATCATCAACGTCGGCACTTGTGGCGGATTTGCAGGCTCAAGCAAGGTTGGTGAAATATTGCTGGTGACAGAGACCCTGATATATGACATCGTTGAACGCATGGACGACCCCGTTGCTGCCCTGAACCACTACCGCACTAAAAACGACATTTCGTGGATCACTGATCCCCTGCCTGTGGGGACTCGCAAAGCCCGCATCATTTCTGCCGACCAGGATCTCGATTATGCGTCTTTTAACCTTCTGACCACGACGCACCAGGCTGATGCTGCTGATTGGGAAACAGGTGCTTTTGCCTGGGTCGCTGCCCGAAATCACATCCCCTGGCTCGCTCTCAGAGGGGTGTCTGACCTTGTTACCCGCCAGGGTTCCGAAACTGACAACGGAGTTGATCTCTGGCGTTCCCGCCTCGATCAACTGATGCAAAAAATCCTTGCTGAACTGCCTTTTTATTTTATGGAATTTGAACGCAACATAGATTTGTAGGCCAGACATCGTGCCCGTAGGGTATTGAGTTTATCCCGTTCGTGCCGGTCTCCAGACCGGGCACGCTATGTTGACCGAAGGTCTCCTCATTCATGTACAAGAAAACAGGAGACACGTCGGTCAAAAACCTCACGCGGGCCTGTACCCGCAACGAAGTGGAGGGTATGTGGACACCTGCGAGATCAGAGGACCAACATTTTCATCAATTAATCGCTGGGTTTGCCCAACCTCGCGCGCTCTTCTTCAACGATCTTGTGGTCCAGCTTCTTAATCAATGGCGCAGGCTGATTGAACTTCCTGCCCGCTTCCAACTCCACCGGCTTCCAGGCATCCTGTCCCGGTTGGCCTTCCGCGTTGCTTACATCCAACCCAAGGATTTCGTGTTCTCCGAGCGCATCCTGCTCGAAGCGTGAGAATTGTTTTCCAAACAATGGCTGCTCATGTGCCAGTAACAGGTGCAAGGTCTCGCTGGTGTTAGGCAGGAATGGAGCACTCATCACTTTAATCCACTCGATCGCCTGGATCGCGGTGTAGAGCGATTTTGCAGCCTGTTCCCGATCAGCCTTGATCTCAAACCAAGGCGCATGCACATCCAGATACTTGTTGACCTCGCCAGCCAGCGCCATCACTTCTGCCAAAGCTGCCTTCAACTCCACCTGTTCCAGTTTTGCTGCCACGCTGTCGAATCCCGCCCTGATCACCCGCAACAGTGCTTCATCGCTCTCCCGCAATTCGCCAGGGTTGGGGATCTTGCCGTCAAAATTCTTATAGGTAAACGACAGCACCCGGTTTACCAGGTTGCCCCAGGTGGCAACCAGTTCATTGTTGTTGCGCTGGAAGAACTCCTCCCAGTCCCAATCTGAGTCGCGCTGCTCTGGCATGGCACTCGTCAGATAGTAGCGGATCGCGTCCGCGTCGTACCTCTCGAGGGCATCCAGACCCCAAATCGCCCAGTTATGGCTGCCACTGATCTTCCTGCCCTCCAGGTTCATGAACTCGTTTGCTGGCACATTGTATGGCAGGACCAACGGCTGAGGATTTTCTGCCCCCATTCTGCGGTCAAAGCCATCGCCCATCCCGAGCAATTCAGCCGGCCAGGTCACAGCATGGAAGGTGATGTTATCTTTTCCGATAAAATAAAACGATTTCGCGCTTGGATCGATCCACCAGTCCCGCCAGGCATCGTTATTCCCTGTCAATTTGGACCATTCGATTGCGGATGAAAGGTAGCCTATCACGGCTTCAAACCAAACGTAAAGGCTCTTGCCCTTCCAATCCTCCAACGGTACCGGAATACCCCAATCGAGGTCCCTCGTGATGGAAGTTGGTTTGAGCCCCACCGATTGGATCGTTCCCAGGGACTGCCTGAGCACGTTCGGTCGCCAGTAACTTTCGCGTGCTTTAAGGAAGTCCTCAATTTGCGGTTCCAGTGAAGAGAGATCCAGGAAAAAGTGCTCTGTTTCTCTGAGTTCCGGAGTTGACCCATCCACCTTTGAGCGTGGATCGATCAGTTTCTCTGCTTCCAGCTCATTACCGCACCTTTCGCACTGATCGCTGCGCGCGTCTGGATTACCACAGATGTAACAGGTGCCCTCCACGTAGCGGTCCGGCAAAAACCGGCCGAGGGTTGGGCTGAACCACTGCCTGGAAACAATTGTTTTCAGATAGCCATTTTCAAGTAAGGTCAAAAACACCTTTTGAGCGACATCAAAATGATTTGCGGTGTGGGTAGAAGTGAAAATATCGTAACTGATACCAAGTTTCTTAAACAGTTCGATGAATCGCGGATGGTAGTGTTTGTAGATATCTTCCGGAGCTTTGCCCAACTGGTCTGCCTTGATCGTGATGGCTGTGCCGTGCGAGTCAGAGCCGCTGACCATCAAGACATTTCGTCCCCGCAAACGATGGTATCTGGCCACGATATCCCCAGGCAAATGTGATCCAGTGATGTTCCCCACGTGGATATCCGCGTTGGCATAAGGCCAGGCAATGGCGATCAGAATGTTCTCAGTCATGGTAAAACTCCTCAATGAAAATCGATGGAGAATTTTATCATCCATCGTAATAAAAAAACGTGCGATTAGTTATTCAAAGATGATGCGGCTGGCAGTGTGCTCGCAAGTTTCCCGGTTGAGGTTGACGCCGCACTCCACACAAATCCCCTTGCAGTCCGGTTTGCAGATCAAGTTGATGGGTAGATCCAACAAAAGGTAGTCCCGGATCGGCTTCCCAAGGTCAATGTAACCATCTTCCGGAACTACTTCTTCGTCGAACTCCTCTTGAGTCCGGTTTTCAAAGACATAAAGCTCCTCGAATTCGGTCGAGAGTATTGCCCGGAAAGGATCAAGACAGCGATTGCAGTAACTATCTATTTCAGCTTCAAAGGCACCTTGCAACAGAAGCCCCTCGCGTGTGCGCGAAAAGGTGTAACGTCCGCTCAGGTTGTATAACTGCAGGTCAGGTTCGATGAATACCGCGGGATTTACCACCTCAAAATCGCGGAAAAAGCCGATGGGTTTGTTGAAGAAGTATCCAATGTTAGTGCGTAGGGGATAATGTATTTTTTCCATAGTAAGTTACAATTCACAAATCTTGCTCTGATTATATCATCCCGGGAATGAATTTCCTTTAAAACCCTACTCACAAACTATGACCCTCACTCTGCTGCTTGCCACTAATAACCCCCACAAAGTTGAAGAATTCCGATCGATTTTTCTCCCATACGATGTCATCCTCCAAACGCCGGCAGAACTAGGTTTGGTCAATGATGTGAATGAGAATGGGAATACCTATTTTGAAAATGCCCGCCTAAAAGCTCAGGCGTACTGGCAGGAGGGGCAAAACATGGTTCTGGCGGATGATTCTGGTCTCGAGGTCAATGCCCTCGAAGGTGCACCCGGCATCCACTCGCACCGGTTCCTGCCAGACCCGAACGCCACCAGCCGTGACCGCTGCCTGTACCTGCTCGAACGCCTGAAAAGCTCTCCCCGTCCCTGGCGTGCCGCGTTTCATTGCGAAGTCGTGTTGCTCACCCGACAGGGTACGATTTTCACCAGTCATGGGGTCTGTACGGGTCAGATCATCCCTGAGTTTCGCGGTGAAAACGGCTTTGGTTACGACCCCATTTTTCTCGTGGATGGCACCAACCACACCATGGCTGAGCTCGACCCTGCCACCAAGAATCAGCTCAGCCACCGCGGAAAAGCCGTTTCAGGTATGATCGCGCAGTTGGGGCTTCCGTTGCGCGAGGTTTAAGCTAAGCCTTATACCCGATCTTCCGCAGGAAGCCTTTTCGCCAGGCAATTCCATCTTCATCCTCGACGCCCTTTGGCGAAAAGCCATCCACTACGCCCAGGATGCCACGCCCCAATTCGGTTTCCATGACGATTACCTCGGTTGGGTTGGCGGTTGCGCAGTAGAAGCCGCAGATTTCCGGCACATTCTGCAGGGTCTTGAGAATATTGATCGGATAGTATCCTTCGCCCAAAAACAAGATAAAACTGTGGCCGGCACCAATCGCCAGAGCATTTTCCTTTGCCAGCCGGATCATCTCTTCGTCTGTGCCGGTCCACCGCACCAGGCATGCTCCTGACGCTTCGCAAAATGCCAGTCCAAACTTGATCCCTGGCACAGTGCTCACCAAGGCCTCGTGGACGTCTTCAACCGTTTTGATAAAATGCGACTGCCCGAGCACAAAATTGACTGCCTCAGGCTTCTGGACTTTCACAAGAGTAATTTCCATGTTTACCTCCGAACTTTTTCTTGATTTTAACAGCCTTAGATTTAATAGAACAGTTTTCATCAGGTATAATTTCAGTAAATACATAACAACACTATCACAATTACAAAGGAACCGATATGCCAATCGAACGCAGCGATTTGCCATTCGGCAGTGAGTTTTCACCATCTCAAATTAGCCTTCCGCGAGTCCTTGAGTTGGCGAATACTCACGGGGGCGATTTTCACCCTTTTGAAGCTGCCATACGTGCAGAATATTTCGAGAGCCACAACACAAGCGACAATAACAAGCGCAAACTGGCAAACAACACTAAATTAGGAATGATTGCCTACGGCATCATCGATCGCGACGCAAATCTAACAGATTTTGGTAGACGGCTATTCGATATGCGTCATGATGAACAGCAGCTTTATTCTGAGTTGGGCCGCCACATACTTCTCAACCTAAACGGCGTTTCTCTTGTTCAATGCGTACTTGATATTCAGGCATCCGGAAACAATGTAGACCTGGTCACTTTACGAACTTGGTTAGAGCAACGAGGGATCCACTTTCCAAGGGGTGGGAAACACCCTTCGATGATGCGATTATGGCTCGAAAGGGCAGGTGTTTTTTCTGGAGGGTGGCGAGTCGACGAAGACCGTTTTCAAGAGTTAATTGGGGCCAGATCCGCCGAACTCGAGGCATTGGCTCGGTTAACGATTCAACAAAGGGCATATCTGAAAGCGTTGATCAATACTGGCGGGCCGGGTCCATTTCCATCGAATGCCCTGGAAGCACTCGCAACCACTTCCTATGGCGTTCGGTTTAACGAAAAGAACCTTCCCAAGCAAGTTCTATATCCTTTGCGCGACGCTGGATATATCGCTCTTACACGGGGTACCCAAGAGCCAGGACGCGGTGCAAAACCCTTCTATGTATCTATCACAGATCAACTAGACAGAGACATAATCTCCCCCCTCCTCGATCAAATTGAGCAACAAATTGGACAAGAGCTTCGGAGGCTGATGAGGAGGCCATTCTCCGATATACTCGAAGAACTCGACGTGGAGGATCGTTATGTCCGAGGCCTTGCGTTAGAGGCACTGGCATTCAAATTGATGTTCATGGTTGATCTAAAATATGTTGCTACGCGATTACGCGGCCCTGTGACCGGAGGCGCTGAGGTTGATTTGGTTTTCGAATCCGATCGGTTGGGCTATACCAGGTGGCAAGTTCAATGCAAAAACACTTCAAGGGTATCCTTAGAGGATGTAGCCAAAGAAGTTGGGCTAACTTATGAACTAAAATCGAACATGGTCGTGATTGTGTCTACTGGGCAAATTGGACCAGAAGCAAGACGCTACGCAAACAAAGTAATGGAAGATTCCAACCTGAACGTCCTGATGATTGATCGTGAGGACATAAACCTAGTCATTACCAATCCAATAGCGATTGTTACGATTCTAAATCGCGAGTCGCGCCACGCCAAGAAACTGAAACATCTGGATATTGAAAACGAGTAACCCAGAAACGATCTTTTGTTCTATAATCTTGTTAGATGCAAGGGATTCGTACTATTCCTTATAGAAGTGAGAAACATGGCAGATTTTCGAATTTATCACGAGACAAAACTGGGCCAAATGTACCTAGGAGACACACTAGAAGTACTTCCGACTTGTTTTGAAGAAAAGTCCGTAGATCTTATTATGACGAGTCCGCCTTTTGGGCTGATTCGAAAAAAAGACTATGGCAACGTCGACTCAACTGAATACGTGGACTGGTTCAAACCATTTGCAGAACAATTTAAACGAGTGCTCAAAGATAACGGTAGCCTAGTAATAGATATTGGTGGTTCATGGATTCCCGGCCAACCAACCCGGAGCCTTTACCACTTCAAACTGCTCATAATGCTATGCGAAGAATTTGGATTTCATTTGGCTCAAGAATTCTTTTGGTGGAATCCGTCAAAATTGCCTACGCCGGCAGAGTGGGTTAATGTCCGTAGAATTCGCGTGAAAGACGCTGTAAATTGTGTCTGGTGGTTATCACCAACTCCCTGGCCAAGAGCAGAAAATCGTAGGATATTACAACCGTACTCAGACAGCATGAATGAACTTCTGAAAAACGGGTATAAAGCCAAGCTTCGACCATCCGGGCATGATATCAGCGACAAGTTTTCAGTAAATAATGGTGCCTCTATTCCTCCAAATTTGCTCGCCATTCCAAACACGGAGTCGAACAGCTATTATCTACGGTACTGCAAGGAACACGACCTCGAAGCTCATCCCGCTCGATTCCCTTCCGAGCTTCCTGAGTTTTTCATCAGAATGTTAACCGATCCAGGAGACTTTGTCGTAGATCCATTTGGAGGAAGCTGCGTTACTGGAGAGGTTTCTGAACGAACAAATCGAAGGTGGGCATGCATTGAACTTTCCGAGGATTACCTGAAAGGTTCTCTCGCGAGATTCGACAAAGAACTTTCGGAGCCCCCTAAAAGATATCCTATTTCATATAAGCTTATCAAGCCTGGTGCCTTATGGAATGGACAGCAATACGATCCACTCGATCCAGAGGGTGGAAAGAAAAGAAAGAAAAAAACTAAGAATAAGGACTCCTAAATTAACCCTGGAGATTTCCTAAAAAACCTCTCACTAGACTCCTGGTACAAAGTATTCATTGTAGTAGGCGCAGCTTTATTCGGGATATTCCTTGCCTTTGAGGTTAAGGGTATCTCCAATCTGCAAGTGCAAATGCTTGCCAACGGGATTGTTTTTTCTCGGGGTTGGGGAATGGAAAAATCACAAGCAATATCAGTCGATCAAGCCTCCGAATGCCTACACCGGAGGCGTTGCCCGAATCACGATCAAGAAATGGGAACCAGATGTGTTCGGGCTATTGTTTGATCTCGTTGGGATGGCCTTTTTCATTGCTAGGATTGTATCCATTATCAAGATCGGTATTGGTGACCTTACATTCATAGTTCCGATGACAACACCACCTCCGACAATAACCCCAACGCTTGCGAGTACACCATCGATAAAACTTATAGCAGCTTTCCTTAAGGGCACCCCAATGCCATAGTAATCATGCAATGCAACAAACCGATTCCCGCACCACGCCCATTTTCTATCTCTACACTTATACTTAGTCTGACTGTGATGGTCATTGGAAGTTCCTTTCTTTTGTTTTTTTACCAAAACTAATTGTATAGGAACTTCCTCTTTTTTCTTTGACTATCGACTTTTGAAACGCATAACTTGCGCTTGCATGGAATAACCCTGCCTGTTAAATAAGGTAAAATTCAGAAATGCCTGACATGCGCAAATCATTTCTGGTTTTGGTTCTGCTGGGATTGTTGGCGGTCACAGCTTGTGGTGTGGGTGCCAAACCAATCCCAACTCTCTCACACGACTTCACAACCTCTACCCCTGCAGCCAATTACCCCACCGCCATGCCCACCTTCACGCCCACACCGGCAGCTCTGGGGTCACTCGAAAATCCTATTGTCATCGCAATGGTTAATGCGTCTCCTTCCGCGGAGCAACAAACCGCCTTCAGTGATCTCGCTTCCCTGCTTGGTGGGCAGCTTCAGATGACGGTCATCGGTCGGTTTTACAGCACGTATCAAGAACTCGAATTTGCATTGCTGCGCCAGCAGGTGCATTTTGCCTGGCTTCAGCCTGTTGAATACCTGCTTGCTTCTCAAAAGGGACTTGCCACAGCTTTACTCGTCAGCAACCACCTGGGTGTCACAGGTTATGGTGTGCAATTCCTGGGGCACAGTGACAGCAATTTTGTGCCCTACTTCAATGTCGGCACTCACAGCTCCACTGCGGAAGCGAGAGTTGCTCTCGCACAGCTTTCTGGTCTGCGTGGTTGCCTCACCGAAGATAACTCGCTGGCAGGTTATTGGGTCCCGCTTGGTTATTTGAACCTGAACAATATCCCAACCCTCGAACCAGTTCAGACCTTCTCCTATAGCGCCAGCATCCGTGCCCTTTACATTAAAGGCATCTGCAGCTTCGCTGCTACTTATGCCATTGCTGCTGACCCTCGCACTTCCTCCGAGGTTATTACCGATCTGCCTGAAGCGATTGAAAAACTCCCAATCCTTTGGATGTCTCCACCGGTTATACCGAACCTCAACCTGTCCTTCTCCCCCCAGGTGGATCTCAACCTGCAATCACGCGTTTCGGACTTCCTGCGCGATCACGCCCGCTCGGATGCCGGCAAAGCGCAGCTCAGCCTTGCGCTGAACTACGAAGTGGCTGCGCTTGAACCCTTGCCCGATAGCGCCTATGCTCCTCTGCGGGAGCTCCTGGCTGCCAGTGGGGTCCGCCTGGCTGACTTACTAACGAACTAATCCCATGAAGAAATTTTTTAGGACTATCCTTATCTGCGCCTGTGTTGCCATCATTCTGCTCGGACTCTCCCGTATTGCAATGATCGTGAGCTCCAGGGACAACACTTTTGATCCCGCTTCAGTTCCCGCCGCCCAGGTGGCACTTGTTCCTGGGGCTGGCATCACCACCGATGGACGTCCAACGCTTGCCCTGCGCGATCGGATTGACGGGGCTATAGACCTCTATCGCGCCGGAAAAGTCAAGAAAATCCTCATGTCTGGTGATAACAGCACCATCTACTACAATGAGCCCGGAGTCATGGCAAATTACGCCATCAGCCAGGGCGTTCCCGAGTCTGACATCGTCCTGGACTATGCTGGTCGCCGCACTTACGATACATGCTACCGAGCCAAAGCAATTTTCGGACTGGAATCGGTCATCATCACCACTCAGAAATATCACCTGCCGCGAATGGTTTTCCTATGCGAACAGCTTGGGCTCAATGCCTCCGGTATCCCTGTCAAACAATCCGATTACCTACTCAATCATTATGTGTTCTGGAATGTGCGGGAAGTTCTCGCGACATTGTCAGCCTATATTGATATCTACATCCTGAAACCCGAACCGATTCTGGGTTCACCAGAGCCCATTTTTACCCCCTGAGAGGTGGTTATGCAGCGTCAGCAAGCACTTGAAATCGTCAGAGCTTATGTCAGGAATGAAGCCCTGGTCAGGCATATGCTCAGCGTTGAAGCGGTTATGCGCGCTTATGCCCAGAATCTCCATGAAGATGTTGAATTGTGGGGATTAGCTGGATTGCTTCACGATTTCGATTGGGAAATCCACCCCACCGCTGAAGAGCATCCACTGGCAGGCTTACCTATATTGAGGGAAGCTGGGGTGCCTGAAGCTGTCCTGGAAGCCATCGCCGGTCATGCCGACCACACAGGCGTGCCCCGCGAGAGCCGTTTGGCTAAAGCCTTGTTTGCTTGTGACGAAATCACAGGCCTGATCACTGCAGTCGCCCTCGTCAGGCCTTCACGCTCACTCTACGATCTCGAGGTTTCTTCGGTCCGTAAGAAATGGAAAGACAAATCCTTTGCTGCCGGCGCAGATCGGGATGTTATCGCCCAGGGAGCACAGGAATTTGGCGTAGACCTCTGGCAGCATGTTGACTTTGCTATCAAAGCTATGCGCAATATAGCCAAAGATCTGGATCTTGAAGGCAGTTTAAGCCTCCAGGACCCGATGGACTAAGCTTTTTCCCAAAACTGAACGTAATCATGCAGGTCGGTAAAGCCAATAATCTCATCATTTGCCTTCAGTGTAAACAGTGTCTGTCCGTTTGAAGCCCGTTTGCGGCTGATGGCATTGGTGATCGTGAAAACCTTGCTAGCGCTCTTTCGGAAATGGCAAATACCTTTATCGGTCAGTTTGCCGACCATGACTGCGCTTACCTGGTCATCTTTTTCGAGTCTCCAGGCTATTACGCCCTGCCCATACCTTCCCTGCACAGGAAATTCCGACCCAGAGGTGCGTTTGGCAAGGCCTTTCTGAGTGATCAGAGCAACCTCATCTCTATCTTCCACCACTGCAGCTCCAATCACGTAGTCGCCAGGCTTTAGTTTGATGCCATTTACCCCGGCAGCTACCAGCCCCATGGACCGGACTTCAGTTTCTTTGAACCGGATCGCCATACCAGCGGCAGTCACCAACAAAATATCCTGATCGCCCCGGGTTAATAGCACTTCGAACAACTCATCATTCTCGTTGACCTTGACCAAAGTGAATGTGCTGGCAGAGGCTCCCGGTAGATCAGCGACCGCAGAGCGCTTGATCATGCCCTGCCGTGTGACAGTGACCACATATCGTTCTTGCTCTTCTTCCCAGCTGATGGGAACAGCAAAAATACCTTCCAGGATGTCATTTTTATGCAGTGGGGCGACCTTGGAGGCTGGCACGCCTTCCTCCTCAGCCTTTTGTACCGGAACTGAATATGAAGAGATCGCGGCTGCTTTTCCTTCGGTCGTCACCAGGAATATGTTCTGATGGGTATTTGTCCGAATCATGCTCCATGGCGCTCCATCCCCGCCCAGCCGGTTCGGCTTATCCCCTTCAGTCCGGGAAAGCAGTCCGTTTTCGCTGACTTCGATCCAGAAGTTCTCAACAGGCATGACATCTGTCATCGTATACATGTCCGAGGCTTTTTCGCCCTCACCAAGCTGAATGATCTGGGTCCGCCGGGCGTCTCCATATTTCTGTTTGATCGCTTTAAGTTCATCAATCGCTACCTTACGCATCAACTTTGGCGATTCCAGCAAAGCCTTCAGATCAGCAATTGTTTTGCTGACTTCTTTATACTCGTCCTCAATTTTTTGCCGCTCAAGTGAAGCAAGGCGCCGTAATGGCATCTCCAGGATAGCGTTCGCCTGAATTTCATCCAGTTTGTACTTGCTCATCAGGTTGGTACGGGCATCATCAACGGACGCCGATTTGCGGATTATCCGAATCACTTCATCGATGTGATCAATTGCAACCTTCAGGGCTTCAAGGATGTGCAGGCGATCCTCATTCTTCTTCAATAAAAACTCACTGCGCCTGCGTATTACCACCAACCGGTGCTCCGCGAAGACCCGCAATGCTTGTTTTAGCGTCAGCCGGTGCGGGCTGCCATCCACTAATGCCAGGATGTTGATGCCAAAGGTGTTGTGCATCTGGGTGCGTTTATAAAGAGTTGCCAAGATCTCTTCCGGGTCAGCATTCTTATTCAGGTCAATCACGATCCGCATTCCCTGCCGATCGGATTCATCCCTCAGGTCCGCTAAGCCTTCCAAACCACCTTCGCGTGAAATTTCAGCGATTCTCTCGATCAGAGCGGATTTATTCACCATGTATGGCAACTCGGTCACGATGATCCGCATGCGCCCGCGAGACATTTCTTCAATGCGTGTGCGCGCCCGGACCTTAATGGTTCCATTCCCAGAACCGTAAATTGTCGTCAGAGGAACGGAACCCTCATCCTGCAGAACTAGACCGCCAGTTGGAAAATCCGGTCCTTTGATAAACCGCATGATGTCTTCAACGGTGATTTCTTCGATGCCATCCCAGTTCTCCAACATCATCACCAGGGCATCCACTACCTCACCCAGATTATGGGGCGGAATGTTGGTTGCCATGCCTACCGCGATGCCTGATGCGCCATTCACAAGCATGTTGGGAATGGCCGAAGGCAACACTTCCGGTTCTTTCAGAGTCCCGTCAAAATTGTCAATGTAATCAACTGTGTCCATGTCCAGTTGGCGCAGGATCTCGATGGCTGGCGATGAAAGCCTCGCTTCCGTGTAACGCATCGCCGCCGGCGGGTCGCCATCCACGCTGCCAAAGTTCCCCTGCCCATCTACAAGTAAATAACGTTCTGAGAAATCCTGAGCCATTCTTGCCATAGCGTCATAGACCGCAGTGTCGCCGTGCGGGTGGTACTTACCCAGAACCTCACCAACGATGCGTGCTGACTTCTTATGCGGTGTGTCATCCCGGATACCCATATCGTACATGGCATACAAGATACGCCGTTGAACCGGCTTCAGTCCATCCCGAGCGTCGGGCAATGCCCGCGACACGATGACACTCATGGCATAATCCAGATAGGATTGCTGCATTTCAGAATTGATATTGATCTTATGGGAGACGGTTGTGCTCATAATCCGCTCTTCCTCTGGCTCAGTCGTTGTTCTTTTCAATTTTTACCAACTATAGCATAAAAAGACCCGGAGTGACTGTCCACTTCGGGTCTTTATTTTCAATTTCTCCGCGTTGGACTACTCGTCATCGTCCATCAGATCTACTTCGTCTTCGAAGTTTTCATCATCGTAGAGATCAAATCTACCAACTTCGCTTTCCTCTAATTCGTCGTCCAAGCTCTCAACCTGATCGAGCTCTTCGTTAAAGATATCCAGTTGTTTCACAGCGATATCCGGGTTACCGGGTTCTGCTTCCATTACCTGGTCTTCAAAACGACCAGGAACAAAGCCTGTCCCAGCCGGGATTAGCTTTCCGATGATGACGTTCTCCTTGAGCCCATACAGTGGGTCTTCCTTGGAAGCGATAGCCGCCCCAGCCAGCACCTTGATGGTGTGTTGGAAGGAGGATGCCGACAGGAACGAATCTGTGCTGAGTGATGCCTTGGACACACCGAGCAAAACGTTTACGTAACGCGCTGGTCGCAAACCGCGAGCCACCAGGTCCTCGTTGACCTTGCGGATCTCGAGGCGATCCACCAGATCCTGCGGCAGGTATTCAGAGTCGCCAGGTCGGGTGATTTGCACCCTACTCAGCATCTTGCGGATGATGACTTCGAAATGCTTGTCGTTGATGTTTTGACCCTGTGTGCGGTAAACCTGCTGAATTTCTTTCAGCAAATATAATTCCGTTGCCTCCGTGCCGTTGATCCTCAGGATGGTATGTGGGTTGAGCGGACCTTCAGTTAATTGCTCACCAGCCTTTACCATCTGACCTTCACTGATCAACAGGCGGGATGTCGAGGGGATCTCATAATCTTCACTCAGGCGATCCTCGTATGAAACTACGACCTCACCATTTTCGATCCGGACCTTGCCAGCATGCTCAGCGGTGATACTGGTCTCTTCGTGGGTCGCCAGGACTGTATCCTTTGTGACCTCGTCTTCGTCCTTCACCTTGATTTCCCAGCCAGTGGGGATAGCATAACGCTGCTCAACCATCTCGCTGCTTTCCACACGCACAGTGCGGATATCCGGATTCTTTTCTGAAACCATGATGTGAGCTTTACCGTTAATCTGAGTGATAACAGCTTCACCTCGCGGCATGCGGCGGGCTTCAAAAAGCTCCTCAACACGAGGGAGACCAGTCGTGATATCACCACCACCTGCCACACCACCGGTATGGAAGGTTCGCAGGGTCAGCTGCGTGCCAGGCTCGCCAATTGACTGAGCCGCAACCACACCCACCGCCGAGCCAAGATTGACCATCTTGCCCCGACCGAGGTCCATGCCATAGCACCGGGCACAAATGCCGTGTACGAGCTCACAAGTTAATGGGGAGCGGACCTTTACCTTCTTCAGACCCTTCTCGACCAATTTAGTAATCTGCAAGCTTAGCGCTTTATCGATCATGTCGTTTGGCTCGCCAATCACTTCACCAGTGACGGGATCGATCACGCGCTCAGCCAGCAAGCGGCCATAAATGCGTTCGTTGAAAGGCTGTCCGGCGACGTCGTCCTCAGAGGACACCCAAACGCCTTCAACAGTGCCGCAATCCTCGTTGTTGATGATTACGTCCTGTGCCACGTCCACCAGGCGCCGGGTCAGGTAACCTGCATCTGCAGTTCGAATGGCGGTGTCAGCCAGACCCTTGCGGGTACCATGCGTGGAAATGAAGTATTCCAATGCAGACAGACCTTCGCGGAAGTTGGAGCGAATAGGCATGGGGATAATGCGTCCTGAGGGGTCAGCCATCAAACCACGCATACCAGCCATCTGCGAAATCGGGCTGAAACCGCCTTTGGTCGCGCCTGAGACTGCCATGGTCGACAGGTTGCCGTTTGGATCGAGGTGCTTACGAACAGCATCTCCAACATTCCTGGTAGTTTCCTGCCAAACTTCGATAATCAGGTCATTCTGTTCCTGCTCAGTCAATAGACCGCGCCGGAATTCCTTCTGAATGCGTTCAACCTCAAGCAGGGCATTCTGAATCATCTCAGCCTTTTCAGGTGGGACGGTGATATCCGCGACAGCCAGGGTTGAACCAGACTGTGAAGCATAGCGGAACCCGATATCCTTGATGTTGTCAGCCACCTGGGTGGTAATTTCCTGTCCATCCAGATCATAAATATCTGCAATCAGATCACGAACACCGCCTTTATCCAGTGGGATGTTTGTGAATCGCATTGATTCAGGGAGAACGTCGTTAAAAATTGCCCGACCCACCGTGGTGTCGATAATCCGAACTTCGGGCTGCTTTAGCCGTTCATTTTGATCGTTGAAAATCGTCTTGACGCGCAGTTTGATCTTGGTGTGCACTTGAACCTGCTTGAGTTGGTAAGCCAATAAGACCTCGTCGATATCGCCAAAAACGCGCCCATCTCCCTTTTGTGGGAGGTTCTGATCCATGGTCAGGTAGTAAACACCCAAAACCATATCTTTTCCTGGGCTGATGATAGGCTCACCACTGGCTGGTTTCAGCAAGTTCTTGCTGGCCAGCATCAGCTCGCGCGCTTCTGCCACTGCCTTACTTGAGAGCGGCACATGCACAGCCATCTGATCGCCGTCAAAGTCAGCGTTGAAAGCGGTAGTCACCAACGGATGCAGTTGAATGGCACTGCCTTCGATCAATACAGGCTCGAAAGCCTGAATACCAAGCCGGTGCAGGGTTGGCGCTCGGTTCAGGAGCACAGGGCGTTCCTTGATCACTTCTTCCAGCACTTCCCACACCTCTGGCCGGTTGCGCTCGATGTAGCGCTTTGCGCCCTTAATGTTGGAGGTATAGCCATGTTTATCCAGGCCGGCAATCACGAAGGGTCGGAAGAGTTCCAACGCCATCGACTTTGGCAGACCGCACTGATTCAACTTCAAATGAGGTCCAACCACAATGACAGAACGCCCGGAATAATCCACACGTTTACCTAACAGGTTACGGCGGAAACGACCTTTCTTTCCCTTCAACATATCAGAAAGTGAGCGCAATTCGCGCCGACCACGGCGTGAGTACATCCGCCCTCTCTGTGAGTTATCAATCAGAGAGTCAACAGCTTCCTGCAACATACGTTTTTCGTTTCGTACGATGACATCCGGAGCACCGAGCTCAAGCAAGCGCTTCAGGCGGTTGTTGCGGTTGATTACACGGCGATAAAGATCATTCAAGTCAGAAGTCGCGAATCGACCGCCATCCAGCTGCACCATTGGACGCAGGTCCGGAGGAATGACTGGCAGAACGGTCAGGATCATCCACTCAGGTTTGTTGGTAGAGCGGCGGAAAGCCTCCACAACCTTCAGGCGGCTGGTAGCTTTCTTGCGTTTCTGCATGCTTTTAGTCGTGCGTGCTTCTTGCCAGAGACGTTCCGAAAGCGCATCCAGGTCGAGACGGCGGAGGATATCATAAAAGGCTTCCGCACCCATGTCGGCTTTGAAGATATTTCCCCAGCGGGATTTTAACTCCCGGTAGCGCGCTTCACTCAGGAAGGTAAAAGGCTGCAATTCGTACAGCTCATCCCGATGTTGGGCATTTTGAGTTTTAGCAACCACATCCGGGTCATCCAACTGGCTGCGTAAGTCTTCCATCACCAGCTCAGCTTTAGCGCGGATTTCTTCTTTCTGAATTCTGTATTGTTCAGTTTTTTCAGCGCGCTCTTTCTTCAGATCGGTTTCAAGGATTTCCATCCTTTCCTTCACGACCTTCTGCACACGGGAGATGTGTTTAGCTGCGACTTCCTCGCCCACTTCCACGATGGTCTGATTGCCGCCGTCCAGTTCAAAGTTAATCGCCTTACGCACGGTCTTTCCGGTTTTTTCCCGCAATTCCCGCTCCAGGCTCTGACCCTGCTGAATGACAGGCTCAAACAAGCTTGCCACCTTCTCGTCATATTCCCTGTTGATTTGTTCGATCTTTGCGTCAAGGTCCTTCAGCTCGCGATCGCGCTGCTTCTTGGCTTCAGCGATCTCGCCATTTACCTTGGCGATCAGTTCACGCTCAGACAGGCTGATCTCATCTTCCAAACGTTTGAGGGCTTTCTGACGACCATCATCATCCACGTAGGTGATGATGTATTGCGCAAAGTACAGCACCCGGTCTAGATTCCGACGGGAGATGTCAAGCAATAGACCAAGATAGGATGGGATGCGGCGGGTATACCAGATATGCGCCACAGGGGCTGCTAATCCGATGTGCCCCATGCGTTCGCGCCGCACGGAAGAGCGGGTTACTTCAACGCCGCACTTTTCACAGATAATTCCTTTGTAACGCGGGTTTTTGTACTTACCGCAGTAGCACTGCCAGTCGCGCGTTGGTCCAAAGATTGCTTCGCAAAACAGGCCGTCTTTTTCCGGTCGCAAACGTCGATAGTTAATGGTTTCAGGTTTGAGAACTTCTCCATAAGACCAGCTTTTAATGACCTCTGGAGATGCAAGGTTGATCCGAAGAGCTTTCATACTAGTTGTTTCCACTCATACCTCCTGATGTAGACGAGGGCTTTAAGACACAAAAAAGCGCTGGAAAGTAGGTTTCCAGTGTTTCTTAGTTTGTCGTTCCAATACAATTCACGCAAATGATTATTATAGTAACAAACCAGCTGATTTGTCAAGTCTTTTTTGGTTCAATTTTGTGCAGTGGTAGATCCAGGTAAAAGGTGCTGCCCTCACCCAGTGTACTCTTTACGCTCACATTTCCTCCATGTTTGTCTGCAACCGACTTAACGATCGCCAGCCCTAACCCTTGACCTCGATTTTCGTACGCCAAATCATCATCCACATGGAAAAATCGGGTGAATAATTTGGGTTGATCCAATGGCGCGATGCCTTTCCCATTGTCCTTGACGGCAATATGCATCCAACTTGAATCGCGTTCAGCGCTGACCAACACACTTTCTCCTCGGGGAGAGAACTTGATCGCATTTTCGATCAGGTTATAGAGTGCCTGCTGGATCATGACCTGATCAGCGGAGATGTAAGGGCTCTTCAAACCGCCGTAATCCACGTTCAGGCTGATCTTTTTTTGCTGCGCCTGGACGCCCAGAAGCTTGATCGTGTCATCAATGGTGTCCTGTATGCTGAAAGTAGTATAGACCAGCAACCCATCGCTGTCCAGTCTTTCAAGGTTCAAAACCTTGTCCACCAACCGTGTCATGGAGTCGATCCCCGCATCGATTTTATCGACATACTTGCGCTGTTCCGGGCTCAGTTTGCCTATATTGGACAGTAACTTGGTGTGACCTTTCATCAGCCAGAGGGGCGCACGAAGATCGTGGCTGATGTTGCTGACAAATTCATTCTTTTGGCTGTTCAACTGTTGCAGCCAGCTCGTATCCCGCAGCAAAATCACTTCACCCTGCCGTTCCTGATCGCCTTCAAGCGGAAATCGCTGCACCTCGTAGGTCTTATTTCCGTCAAGTTGCAGGGTCTTCAACTCAGTACTCTTCTTATCTTTTCCGAGGATACTCTTGAGCTTCTCGTTCACAATCCTTACTTCACTACCCTTTTTGCCAATGAGAGCTTCGCCTTTGTCGCTTGCTTCATTCGCGGCCGTATTACTGAACTGAATTTGCTCATCCTTATTGAGGATCAATATCGGATCGGGAAAAGCATTAAATGCCAGGCTCAACCAGCCTTTTTCGCTTTGAACCTTGGAAATTTGTTCTTTTGTGCTTATGGCTGCTGAGGCGCGGTAAGCCAACTGCTGGTAGAACTGGATGTCTTCCTGGTCAAACCAATGGTTTTGTTCAAACCCAACCCAAAGCACCCCCTGCGAATTGCCATTACCGCGTAATTGCAAGGCGGCTATGGATTGTGGATGCGGAGTTCCCGATGTCAAGCCAAAGTATTGATCCACTTTGAGGTCACTCAGGATTAACTGATCTTGATCACCGATTTTTTCGATAATCAGTACATCCAGGTAAGCATAAAGTCTTGTATTTTCTCCCTGCCCGAGGCGCAGGCGCATCTCTCCCCGCCGGGTTTCGGGCGACTTGTCCAGCAAGATAAGTCGTGCCGAGGAGGCATCCCGGGTTAGTGCCGCCCGCAAAATTGAGGAAAGCACCAAATCATAGCCTTCCCGGGAGTAATGAGATGGGTCAACTGAAAGCAACCTTGCCTGGGTATCATTGCGCGTCTGCAGATTAACTCGCAGCTTCTCCAGAGCCATAAAAAGCGCCTTCTCGCTGCCTGAGAGCGCCGCAGGTGGGATTTGTTCCTCGTAATCGCCATTGGTCAGTTCCTGGATGCGTTCCATCACTTTATCGTAAGGATTAGAGGAGGGTAATGCCTTGATGAAATCCATGGGATGCCAATCGGAATTCAACCAGTAAACGAATGCCCAAATGATCGAAGAACTGATCAACACCTCTGGTACGCGGCTTACCACCAGAATCAGGATCTGCTCCAGGATCGCGACCACGCTTCGTTCACCGTAGACGAACGCATGGGTAAATTGGATCAGAATGATCACCGGGATAGTCCACAAAAATGAGCGGATTACCTGTACCACGGTATGCTGCTTCCAGTCGCTTTGCCATTGCGGCTTCATGCGTGCCAGCGTCCAGGCAAAAGCTATCGCAATACTCGAATAGAAGAACATCCCCATCGGGTCCTGACCCAAACGAAAAGACTGAATCAAACCAGTGCCAACTCCCAGGATCATTGCCGGCAAAGGTCCCACAAGCCCAACCGCCAGCAAAACTGGCAGAGCGCTTAAGATCATGACAATTGGTTGGGCTATTTCTCCAGTAAATGTCAGGAGTTTCCCGTCAAAAGGCCTGAAACTTAAAAAAGTGAGCGGAAAAACCAGCAAAGCCAGGAAAATGAACCATTTTACTTCTGTCAATGAGTAGTGCGTATCCCATCGCTGCAATTTCCAGATTGCCAAACCTGTGCCTATTGCCAACAAGGCAGGCAAAATCCAGACTATCCCCCGCATTTCAGCAGCAGGCAATTGGTCGAGGAAACTAATCAGGGTAGATGCTGGCAGAAACATGTCGCATAAATTATAGCATGCCTCCGCCTTACTCCCCGTCACTTTTCACGATTCTGGAGATGGTTTAATCTTTTTTCTTAACGAAAAATGCGAACCTTCGTCCGCTTCAGTCTCTCATCAAACACCGATCATACACATCCGACCATGTTGGAGATATGCTTCTTACCCCCGCTTTTCGAGGAGCTCCATCACGTACTCGACGACTTCATACACCGTCATATTGTCCGAATTGATAATCACCGCGTCTTCAGCCGCCTTCAGAGGTGCAACCGACCTCCCTGAGTCAATTTCATCGCGGTGGCGCAGCGATTCAACCACGTCCTCCAGGCAAGCATCTTTTCCGTGGCTGAGATCTTCTATGTAGCGGCGCTGCGCTCTGACTTCGACCGATGCATCCAGGTAGATCTTTAATTCAGCGTCAGGCAGCACCACCGTACCAATATCCCGCCCGATCATTACGATCTTTCCCTTTTCAGCGATCTTTCGCTGCTGCCGGGTCATCGCCTTGCGTACGCCCGGGTATGCCGATACCTCTGAGACAACCGCGTTCACAGCTGCAGTACGAATATCCCAGGTGCGGTCCTCCCCATTGATCATGACATCAAACTGACGCCCGTCCTGGCTGCTGGCCGGCAGGATGTCGATATCAATTCGCTCAGCCAAACTCGTCACTGCTGCCTCATCAGCAATATCAATGCCCTCTCGCAGAGCCTGAAACGCCACTGCCCGATACATAATGCCCGTGTCGAGGCACATGTATCCAATCTTGTTAGCCACCAAGGTTCCGATGGTTGTTTTCCCTGATGCTGCTGGTCCATCAATGGCAATATTTCTGGGCAGGTGTTGTAGTTTTTTCTGACACATCGTCAATTTGCTCCCGTAAAAAGGTTTAATCGCACCCACAAGATCCCGTTCTGTGAAACGGAGGGTAAAGGCTCTCCGAGCAAAGTCTTCAGGAAATCAACTGGTTTTACCACATTTGTGTCGATAGTTCGGAAAAGTACGATATTTCTTCCGCGATACGCATCCGCAGCAGAGAAATCCGTTTCATTTTCTGAAAGCATCAGGTCTGCCTGAACGTCGGTTTTCGCGCTTTTCCAGTTCACTTGCTGTCTGAAAAACCAGGCAAACTCCTGCTCCAAGTGGCCAAGATCATAGGAAATTTCAGTCTTATCCGCTCGTCCTTCCCGATCAATTTCAGCTACAGCCTCCTCGATATCGTTATTAGGCAGCACGATTGGACCTGCCAACAAGCTCAGACTGGTGGATTCTTGCTGTGATCTGATGGACCGCAAACTCAACCCAACAGTCAAAAAAATCAGTAGGATCAGCAGGCTGTTTTGCAGCGCCTGCCCGCCAACCTGGCGCGACCATCCCATGCCCACGAGAACGGTGGATATCACCAAAAGCAGCACTCCAGCTAAAACAGCAAACAACGCAAACTGGAAATCCTGAGAATTAACGGCTGAACTAACCAGTCGCCCGCTGACCATCTGGATGTAACCCAGGATCACAATCTGGAACAGGGTAACCGCGAGAACGACTTCCCGCCGTTCCGATCCTTGTTCAAGAATATGCGCGATACGCCCCGCGGCTGCTAACCATGCAAATACGGCTGCAAAAACCAGCATCCCCAAATCGCGTCTGCCGAGCAACATGCTCAGCAACACACTCAACGCCCAGCCAATTAAGAATGGCAGGTTCTTCAAGGGTTGATGATTTCGTAAATCATCGATTAATGCCCAGACTGCGAAAACTAGAGGTAATATGCTATACGCAAGAGCTACCATTATTGGCTGGTAAAGGGCAATTTCGTACTTTCTGCCAAAAAGCTGACCAAGTTCCACCAGCCCAGCGCCAATTCCCCCAAGACCCTCACTACATAACAGGAAAGCGCTGCCAACCAGCATCAGGCTCACGAAAAAGCTTGTCAAAAACGGCTTCAAGAAGGTTTTTGCCTTGTATGAATTACTGGGAAATTCGAATTGCCCGTGTTTACGCCAGACCAGAAAAACGACCACTCCGACCAGTGCCACCACCCAAAACGTGTAACCTCCCAAAAATGCCAGCGAAAGCATACTCCCCGCCAGTGCAGGGCGCTTGTTTTTTAGCGCCGTCACCGCCCAGGCGAGACCAGCCAGAACGAAGATCGGCGTCACGATCTGGCGCGAAAAGCTTAACAAGAGTGGATCGATTGCCATTCCAAAAGCCAGCACGAGTGCTGCCTGTTTTCCAAGCACATCCCGCCAGAACCAGGGAACCAGGATCAGAGAACTCCCCAGCAAAACAGGCAGCAACCTGGCAAAAAGGTAACTTGGCTCAAACAGGAAAAACAAAAATGCGCTCAATCCTGCGTAGCTCATATTACCCGGCAATCCAGAGGCATCCCCCATAGCCATCTGCCAGGCTCCCTGGGCGATTTGAGCTTCTGCCAGGGTGAAACGCATATCACTCAATCGCCAGAGTCGTAATCCCAAGCCAACCAGAAAAGCCAGCAGGAACCAGACAAACAGGGAGTGGTTCTTTTCCACCAATTTTTCGTTGTCACTGATCTGCATGTTAGGGCTTGACCTCATAAATATCGACTGTTGGGCTCTCAAAAACCTTTACCAGATGCTCATCAAACTTGTTCTGATCGACCTGGTATGTATTTCTCTCGGTGTTTCCGACCACAATGTAGCGGATATTATACATATCGATAATGATTTGTGCCTGTTCCCAATTGCTAGTGCTGTAAAGTTCCTTCACATCGGCTTGCCTGGTGCCTATTTCTTCATATCCACCCCGCCATTGGGCTTCATGCCCCACCCAACCTAACACGGTTGGCATCCCTGAGAAGGTTGAAATGCTGTTATAGGTGGTGTAGCTGCCTCCTGTGTCAGAAATGGCTTCAACCATGACTCCTATCGGCGCCTCTGCCAGCCATTCGGCAGCCTTCATTTCATCGCCAGCACTCAGGTAGAAATCCCGCTTGCCATCCAGTGAGAAACCTCTTGCTGGATTGAATCCATTCGTCTTGTTCCACCCTTCGATCAGCGGAAAAGCCATGCCCACCAGCACGCCGAACACCGCCACAACCCCCATAAGCCTTCTCCAGTCTTTTTGCCAGGCTTTGGCAATCATCCACGCAGCCGCTATTACTGCTGGTAAAAGCATAAGATAGTCCAGAGCGGAGGTACCGAATTCGCCCAATTTTTGCGCGCCAAATTCGCTTAGAACCACCCCTCCTGCGAGCAGACTTGCCATAATTAATGCCAGCAGCCACCATCGATCCTGCGCCTCGCCATCTGCCTTGGGTTCAAAAAGCATAATCAATCCGTATGCTCCTGCCAGCGACCAAAGGATCCACGCCTGATAGTAGAACTTGAAGATGGTATTCATCCGCCAGCCGAATTGATCGCGCAGATACAGAAACTCGGGCACCAGGGTTAATATCGCACCCAACAATACCATCAGCAGTACGAATACCATCGGCTTTACGGATACCGATTGCTCAAGAGCATCCTCATCCCCGTTAGTTTTTATAGCATGAGGAGCTCTGACTTTCTCGAAAAGTAGGCTGATTCCTATCCAAATCAGCAAAAACAGAGTGATCCAGGTTCCGGGTGCTATCAGGCGGTTCAGGAGGCTATCTTTGAGCAATTCTCCTGCTGAGGTTGCCCCTTGCAACCCGAGCAGCAATGCTTTGGTAGCCTCGAGTTGTGTGCCGAGAAGCCCCAGAGCCCAGCCAAATACGAACAAAACCAGAAATACTGATGCCGTTACCCACAGACCGCTCATCCTAGAAGGTTTTGAAATCCGCTTGACTTTGCTAACCAAAAAACCAAATATCAGCAGCAGCAAGGGTCCGAACATAATCCAGAAGTATTTTCCCTTGGTAAAGAAAGCCAAGCTTGGAATTACTCCGCCTGCCTGGGAAGAAAAACTGAGATAAAAAGGCAGATAGGCAGCCACGCTCAACACGCCCCCCAACACGCCGAATCCGACCAGTTCCCAGAATCGCGCGATGGTCCAGCCAGCGGTTCGGGCGCGGTACAACATGAATGCCACACCCATCAGCAGTAAGTAAAATGGGAAATCCCAGGTATTCATAAACCCAATTCCGCCCAAAGTCAGAACCCCGAGCGCAATAGCCAGCCCCGAAGCAGGGATGACGACCTTACCCAATCGGACCTGGCCTTCCCACCCCCCCGTGAATGCGTTTAGGGCTTCGGCGATCGCCAGCAGTACCAACGGCATCGAAAGCATATGCGGGTGAACGTCCGCCAACAAGAAGGTAAAAGCCGGAAACTCATCAATCACTTCCACAGCTCTGCCGTCCAAAGTCCGGTCCTGTACAACCCGGCTCGCTTGCCACCACGACCACCCACCTCGCTGTGGTTTAATCGTCATCGCGGTTGGCTCTTTTGTTAGCTCAGGAATATCCAGTCCCTTCCAGACCTCTGCGGGCAGCACGCCCCTTGCATGGACCATATCCAATCCGCTGAACCAGTTTCCCATCACGAGCATCATCAAAGGCGCCAGCAAAGCCAGCACTGCCTTGTTTTTCTTTAAAAATCCTACAGCGCGAGTTTTCTTCGTCCCTGCCTGACGCAGGCTGAGCAGATCCCATAAGATTCCGTAAGCCCCTGCGGCTGTCATTCCAAACCAAAGTGCTGCCACAAGGTTATAGCCCACCGAAGAACTGACGCCCGTTATCCGGATCAGCATCGCGGATAAAAGATAGCCAAAGTAGTAATAGGAAATGCTATAGCCGGACAGCCAGGGATCCAAAGGTGGAAATCCGGGTGATTTCAGGATGGCATTAATGAACGCCATCTCCATGAACTTTTCAGTGTTGATGATTTCAGGGTTGGTCGCCCTGACCACCGCCATCAGCACAAATCCCGCCAAAAAGATGATTTCTGCCCGGATAAATAGGTTTTTGTTTTCTTTGATCCAATTGAAAAAACTCACCCGATCAATTTTCGATAGAACAACCAGGTTGATCGCCAAAAGGATCATTAGCGCCGTCACCTGCGAAGCCAGGTCGTTGCGCAGAAGTTGAATGGAGGTTAACCACCAGAAAATGCTTCCCCACAGCAGCAGACCCAACGGTCGCAGCAAAAAGACCCCCCGGGATGGCAGTTTTTTCATCGCCGCATACGCCAGCGGCAGGTTGACCGCTGCCAACACCAAACTGAACAAATACCAGCTTATCACTCCAATCATGCTCACCTGACCCGGTAAATCACGGTACTGCCTTCATGATAAACTTCGTCCCACAAGACTCCATTATACGCAGGGAACTTCATCAATGCTTCTTGTGGGTAAAAAGCTCTTTCCTGTTGACCTACAATGATATATTGGACCCGGTACTTTTCCAGGAAGCTCGTCACAAAATCTTCATCCAGGCTTGTGAAAAAGGCGTTCACTTCATCCACGCGCGCCTGGACCTTATCTGAGCCGGTTACCGCCCGCTGTTGGCGTTGATGGTAGTTCCACCCAACCACACCTGGAAGACCGGTGTAGATGGTGTAGCGATTCCCCCAGTAATACTCGTACGCCTGTGCTTCCAGGATCACAGGAGAGCCCTCAACGTTGTCTTGCATCCACTGAATCGCGCGGTAATCCTGCCCCAGGTCCATATCCACGCCGTTCACTTGGTAACGGGATGTTTCCATGTATTTCATACCATCCAACGTATGAGGTGCTTCCGGACTCATGCGGTCAGTCACTTTGTCGCGTGTGGCAAAAATTGGGAACATCAATGCGCTGGTCAGAAGCAGGATGAGGGGTACCTGGAACAAAACTTGATGTTTTCCGCGCCATTGGCTCTGGTCCCGCCAGGTGATCGCCAACCCAATACCAGCCACCACTGCCAGGAACATCCAGGCCTGCAGATATAGCTTGAAGACCACGTTCATCCTGCCGATATCCCCCACAAGGTGCACCAGTTCCACCACAATCGTCAGCAAGAATCCCGTCCCTGTCATGAAGAAGAGCAACTTCTTGCCGTCAGGCTGACCGGGGGCGATCAACAGCGCCAGTGCCCATAAGCACATTGGCAGGGCAACGATGGCAATCTGTACTTTCATCAGGAGTAATCCGACTAAGCTCACTCCAACCAGCAACAATCCGGCAACGATCCAGTTTTTCGCGCCTGCCCAGCGCTTCAGACTCGCAACTTTAGTTGCGGACATCCACTGGTAACTTTCCCAGCCAAACCAGAATACGATCAAAAAGATTAGCAGTCCCCAGTGGGTGAAATAAGATGCCAGCGGCGTCCGATCTCCATCCCAGATGCCAATTTGCCCATAACCTGGATAGAACCAGCGATTAAATGGCTGATAAAGCAGGCTGGCAATGAGGTAGAGCGCCACAACGCCCAGCCCGATTTGAACGATTTTTGTCAGTTTTGGCGACAACCAGCGATTTCGTACTGCCGGCATGTACCGCCAGCCCACGTATGCCAGGATGGCCAAATTCAAGATCAAGAAGGTGTAGAAATCCCAGGTGTTGATGGGTTTCAGGGCGCCAATGACCAGCCCTCCTAATAAGAAGCCCAGGATGGCGCCAGTTACATTTCGCTTTGGTTTTTCGTGCCACTGCCCCCGGCTCATCAGCACGGAAAGACCCCAACCCATTGCCGCCACCACCACTGGCATCGCAATCAGATGGGCGTGAAAATCTGCGTATAAGAATGTGAAGAATGGAAATTCGGTGATGGCTTCTCCGGGAATGGTCCTGCTCGGGTTCCAATACCAACTCCCGGCGCTGATTGGCAGTATCTCTCCGCGGAAAAGCTTTCCGATTCCACCCAGCAGCCACTGCACCCGCTGCACAAAGGTCCCGTCAGCAATCGCCTGACCTCCTGACCCGAGCGTGCTGATCGCATCCAAAAAGAGTTTTACTTCCCCCAGGTTGCCAAGAAAGCCAACCACCAGCATCGCTGATATCCCAGCCCAAAAGGCAAGATCAAAGACTCTTTCATTGCTTTCATCATGGTCTCGACCAAACATGGTTTTGGTAATGTTCCAGGCTAAGCTGAAAACGCCTACAGAAAGCATCCCATACCAAAGCGCCAGCAGGATGTTATAGGCTGTTGCTGGGATGACACCCAGCAATTTCATCGGCAAGCCGATGACGACCTGCCCGTAGTAGTAATAATTGATGTACCCACCGGCATACCACGGGTCATACGCTGGAAACACCGTGCTTTTGATGACCGCGTTCAGATACGAGAAATCCATTGGCTTTTCCCCACCGCGCCAGGGATGCCAGAGGTCGGGGTTGAGCCAGCGGATCAGCAGGAAGAAAGCAAACATCACGATCGTGACCACTTCTTCCACCAGCAATTGCTTCCAGATCCGTCTCAAATCTTGCGCCAAGGCATGCCTCGTCAGCCAGCCTGTCACCACACCTGCCAAAGCGATCACCCCAAGCACCCCCAGCAGCAAACCGCGGGTTACCGCTACACCCGCCGATCCTAAGACAAAAGCGATATATGCGAACAGCAAGAAACCAATGATCTTTGAAAATCCGTAACCCTTGTCCTTCAGACCTGGCAATCCCAACCGCAGCAGAGGGAAAACCAATAAACCCAGCAGTAGCGAAAATCCATAAAAAGCCAGCACAGCCAAAGCAGGATTACGATTCAGCAGACCATTTCTGTCGAAAATTTCCGACCAGGTGCCGTTTTGCTGCTGAAGCTGAAGATCCTCCTCAGAGAGCATCAGAGTCGGCTTACCAGACTTAAATTGAGAAGCCTGCCTTGGTGTGAGGTAGATTACCTGGCTGAGGTCCACCGAATCGAGGAAAGCCGCCAGTTTTTCGGGATCAAAATCATCCGTCTTACGAAATATCATCACTTTTGGATGGTCATAAACCGAAAACGCTTCTTCCGCGAATTGATCATTGAACTCCCAATTTCCCAAATTTGGATAAGACGTGAACGTCTCGACTAATTCGAAACCGAGCTGTCCCTCAAATTTGCCCGGCTCTGCCAGGTTGTAACAGGTCACGCTGTCCATTTCTTCCGGGCAGCCTACCAACGCCCGATAGTAAGCCGTGCTGAGCGGATACCTTTCAGGCACTCGCGGGATGGTTCCCCACTGGCGGTTGGAACTCATAAAGATGTACTCGCCCTGGCTTAACATCTGGAAGAAGCGCTCGCGTTTAGCCTGGTCATCCTGCGCATACATGTCCAGGTTCAGATCGTTCCGGAAGATCCCCATGATCGGATCATAGGGGATGTAGCCGTTCATCATCAGCGGCAAGCCGTCATCCCAATCAGTTTCGTGGACCACGCCGACAGTATTAACAGCAATTTGCCCTGAGCCAGACACCAGCTCCAGGGTCAGATCGACCTCCTGAATCCGGCTCAAAACCAGGTTCTGTGGCAGATCAAACACCACCTCGCTGCCGAGTCCACGCCCCATGTCCAGGAACGACCCGCTGGTTTCGGCACTGACTGTCTGTTGCTTATCCTCGGCAGTGGTGGTCAGGGTCACTCGCAATGTCTTCCCACTAGGATTTTGCGACACATCCACCAACTGAGGGATAACCACCTGGCTTATCTCACCCGGTTGGGTCACCATTATCTTGATGTTGAAAGGATTACCCATGGTCACTTGCTGGCTAATCCTGGGCAAGTATTGCTTATTCAGACTGCCGCTTTCTTTTGCGTAGGTGACAACCGGTACACCTGTAAGATATGGCTGGCAGTTCTCGTTTGAAAATCCCAGAACCAGGATGTAGGTTTTGCCTTTTTCCAAGCTCACGCTTTGATCAAGATAAAAATCAAGGCTGCTGAGCTGATTTCCACCAGCTGGCTGGCTGGTGAGCACCTCTGACAGCATGGAATCCCCACTGGCAGCCTCACGAATGTCGAGCGTGTAAAGGATCGGATCCACCGAGAGCATCAGGTCCTGTACCTGAGGAAATGTGATGCTCTCTACCGTACCATCCCGGTCTGCGACAAACGCACTAAGGTAATTCTGACCTGGGAGCAGGGTAACCTGGTTTCGGTACTGCCCCTGCTGCATAAAATCGCCCACTTCGGTCTCCAACATTAAGTTGATTGGACCATCGATGTTTTCGTAGATCCATTCTGAGGCTTCGACGCGTGTGACCGGTCGGGTGTAAATCCGGCTGAAAGCAAAAGCATAGGCAAGAGTTCCGCTGAGTACTAATGCCGCGGATACAACACCGATTACCCGCAGGCTTTTACCAGAGATCCTTATTTTTCTCCAGCGGAATCCATGAGATGCTGCGATCAACTGCCAGAGCCCCCAGGCTGCGATAATTGCCAGCAGGGGGTAAATGAGCATTAGATAGCGCATGGACTTAACCCATGCCAGCCCCTGCCAGGCAGCGTAGATTAACGTCCAAACCAGCAGTGGCAGGTAATCCCAGTGCTTCTTTCGGATTACATTCACACCCATTGCGGCGATGCTGCCGATTGCTGCAAGTCCAAAGGGCAGACCAATTCCCCACAGCACCAGGTTTTTGAAGGAAAACAAAAGAGGTCGCCTTGCCCATTGCAGCGCAGGCGGGAAATCCACTTCTCCGGTGCTCTGCGCTTGCAGAGATCGCATGCTCTGCCACCAGTTTTGGTTGATCGAGAAATTGAAGAAACCAGGACCATCAAACGCATAAGGTTGGCATATCCTGAAAACCACGAAGCTCATCACAGCTGCCATGCCGATCCTGCCGATCATTGGCAAGAAGGCTTGTTCTTTCTCCTCGTTTTCCAGCCTGAAGTACCGCACCCCCTCCACCATTGGCAGCAGCAATGCCAGCGCGATTGCATTGATCTTGGATGCGGTTGCCATGCCAAGCGCTGCTCCAAAAGCCAGGTAAGGCCAGAATGCATACCAGACGCGCTTCGCCTTCCCCATGCTCACACTGGTCGGAAGAAGCGGTCGTTTCAGGATGATCACAGCCATCAGCACGGTCAACATACCAAAAGTATTGGTGAATGAATCGACCGTCATGAAATGAGCTAATTGGATCGGCAGCACCGCAAATGCGTACAGTGCAGCTGCGATCAGCCCCACCCAGCGGTTGAACAGTTTTTTGGCAATGAAGAAAGTGAGCAAAATGGTGATGGTATCCATCACCGCTGAAATCGTTCGACCCAGCAGGGTGTTCAGGTCATAGCCTACCTCCCCGGTCCATTCACCTGCGTATCGCACGATGAAAACGGGTAAGGTTCCATAAACAAAAAAACCAAAATCCTTGTTTCCGGGATTGAGAGGTGAGGTGGCAGTGTCGAAGTATTCCCTGGCAGTCCAGACCGGCTCAATGGCATTGATGACCATCGAAAGGTAACGCTCATCAGGATGCAAATGCTTTGATTCATCCCAATTGTTGTTCATGCTTCGGAATGTCCACCCAGCGAAGAGAATCGTCACCAAGGAAACGACCACTACGATGGACTTCCAATCGATCTTTCTTGTTTCGTGAACCTTCTGTTCAGTTTCTACGTTCATTCGATCATTGACCTACAATGAAAAGGATAAAGTTCTTGTCTGGATTAATGCTCTGATACGTGCTGATAACTCCCTCCGGATAGACTGCCTGTAACTCGGCAATGCTGTTCTTGTCCATCGGATTGAGGATGAACAATTTCGGAAGGGTGACGTTCACCGTGCTGGCAATTTCTGTTGCGGGCAAACTCAGGTTTTGTTCAGGTTGCCTCATGCTGATGGCGACCGCCCGGGAATCAACCCAATAGGGGTAACTGATCAGGTAACTAAGCCCCTCTTTACCCGAAGAATAAAACCGTTGAATAACATCGGCCATTTCGCTTGCATTCCATGCAGAACGCTTATATTGGGTAGCATATTGTTGGAAGACAAGATTGTAATTGCTGACCACAATAGGCCCAAGCATCAGAACGCCTGCGACCACCACCGCTGCCAGGGACTTTTGCCGCAAAGCTGGTGTCACGGCTTTAAAGATCTCAACGATGCCATAGGCGGCAATCAGCAAAACAGGAATCGCCGCCCCAACAGCCCGCGTCATGGACGGATTCTCGTAAGGGAATGCCAGGGCTAATGCACTGGGTAGCAGTAACACCGGATAAAGCAGCAGAAGTATCAGCAATTTCCAATCCCTGCTTGATCGATATCGCTTTAAGAGGCTGACAATTCCTACCAGGAAAAAGATCGCTGTCATCCCATCCACCGCACCCCGGTTGGCGATGCTGTCCACCCAGCCTCCCTGGTTGGTCCAATTCGCAAGCCCAAGTGCTTTCAGGATGTTTCCCAGGAAGATCAGCAGCGGATTGCCCGGATAAGTGACTTCATACTGACCTACCCGTGCCAAAATCGGTGCCAGGTAGCTCATCGGCTCAAGGCTGATCGCTCTGATCAGGGGCATCGTTGTAACCACACTCAGCAACAACCCAATGCCAAGCAAACCAAGCGTGTGACCCGGATTAACTGATTTTTTCTCGCTTTTCCAACTAAGAATGACAACCATTGCAACCAGGGGAAAAATGAGGAAAATCTTGTTGCTCATCAAACCCAGACCTACCGCAACGGCTGAAAGCAAATAAAACCGACCATCCCGCTCTTCCAGACCTTTCACCAGGCCAAAAAGCGCGCCTGCCATTAGCGGGAACACCAACCCGCCGCCTATCGCCGCTCTTTCCTGCAAAACCAGCCAGAAGCTCACCCCTGCCAGCCCAGCAGCTACCAAACCCACCCATCGGTTTGCTATCCTCTTGCCAAGACCATAAACAAAGCCCATCCCAATCAAGCCTGCCAGGGCGTTTGCCAGTCGGATAGCCTCCATTGTCAATCTTTTTCCCGAAAAAAGGTTTACTAAATTCGCCCAGTAATAGTTAAGCGGCTCCGGAACCGTATTGCGCGAAAACAGGATATAGTTTCCCCCCTGCCGGATTTCGCTGACGGAATAATACGTCTCAACCTGCGCGCTGATCACTTCAGGCGGCAATCCTGCCAGATCCTTAAGCCTGAAAATCAAACCAAACACTACCACAACCAGCACCAGGACGAAAAATTCCCGATCATTCTTCCAATTAAGCCAGAATTTCCAGTTCAACTTTCGTGTGCTTTGTTCAGGATTGCTCGCTGGCCAGAATGCATACAAACCACAGGCGATCGCAGTCAGCCAGCTCAAGGTTTGCAGCCAGCCAAAACGATTTTCGGAGAACAGCACGAAGCACACAACTGACATCGCCAATGTTGCCATCAACCAGATGGGCTTTACCTGGAATATTGGACTTTCATTTTCTTTCAGAGTGGAATTTTCAGGTTTTGCTTCGTGCTGAGGCATTCCAAGCCACAGACTTACCATTCCTATGGCCATCACCAGTAATCCGGCGACGGGCAAAGATTGTTTCTGCAGTCCGAGCAAGATTTGCCCGATGACTATCAGAGTCAATCCAATCCAAAAAACGGGTTTCGCACCAAGTGGAATCTCAGCGGTATGAACCTGTTCGTTTACTTCCGTTACTTCCCCAGCAGGCTTTTCCCTGACGTTAAACTGATCATGGATCCAATGCCTCACGTATTCCAGCACGGTGAGGTCATCATCTTCTGGCAGGCTTTCAGTTGGATCCATGCTGATATTCTATTCCAATCCCTTTCGCGTTGCTGCTCAGTTTGCGGTTAGGCTCAGAAATCCTTCGTCGCGACATAAAAGGTGCAGCAACCATTTTCATCTGCTGGCGACTCAACCAACCGGCGAATGCGGTCAAAATGAATGAATGGATTCTTTCTGCTTTTGAATAAGACCCATTTGCCAAACAGTTTTTTCCACAGCAGGTTTGGCAGGTTGGCAGCATGTCCGCGTTCTAATTGGTGCAGGGCTTTCCTTGGAAAATAGTTCCAATGCTTCACTTCGCTAAACCCGGCAATCCGCAACCGTTCCACCCAAACCTCGGGGGGATCCAAATTGACATGCCGCGATACCCAGTTAAAAAACCGCGAATATTGCTGGGTAAGAAAACCCAATCTCACCTTACGCAGCACTTCCATGCCCCACAATTCAGTCCGAAAGCGCTCATTTGGGACCGCAAAAATGAAATGCCCGCCTGGTTGCAGGCACCGTCCAACCTCGTTTAGGACCTCCTGTACACCAGGGATATGTTCCAGCACGGAGTTGCTGATAGCAGTCGGGAACTGACCGCTCGCGAATGGGAGTTCCTGACCGTTCGCCAGCGACAGCGAGCGATATACCTTCCAGGTTCTTGCCTCCCTGAGAGGCGCAAGCCAGGGGTCGATGCCATCCACGATTTTTCCATCCAGCATCGCCCAGGCAAAATGCCCATCTCCCGCGCCAATGTCAAGAATTGGCTCTACCAATAACTCCTGTGGATATTGACTCTGTTCCACTGCCCGCAGCATACCGCGAAAATAGGGCAAATAAAAGAGCTGCCTTTCGCAAATCGCATCCAGTTGATCTTTTGATAATTCACTCATCTATGAACCAATGACATAAAAATTTCCTGGTAGCGTTCGGCTACTTTTTTTTGTTCGAACTGTCTCAAATAAGACTCGGGGATTATACGCGCTTCACGGTTTTCGTCCAAAACAGAAATGATACCCTCAGCCAAAGCGGCGGCATCTCTCACTGGCACAATCCGCCCCAACCCAGTTTGCAGCACAGGCTGCCTTACTCCCGGAAGGTCTGACGCCACCACGGGCGTACCCTGGCACATTGCTTCGATCTGCACGATCCCAAAAGACTCAGTCGCATTCAGGCTCGAATATACCAGCAGATCACAGGCAGCAAAGAAGCGCATAAAGTCATCGTCTGAAAGAAAACCCAGGGACTTCCATTTGTCGCCAAAGGGTCGGATCATCGCTTCGACCTTCGCCAGGTAAGCCTCCTCACCGATCACGCCTTTCCAATTGCCAGCATGTACCACTCTGGCAGTGGGGTATTTTTCCAAAACCACCGGTAATGCCTGCGCCAGATATTCGTAACCCTTTTCGCTTGCGACCCTTCCTGCCAGCCCAATCACCTTATCACTTTCCGCCAGGCCAAATCTCTCCCGGAAAAATTTCTTTTCACCCGGACCAGATTCTAAAAACACAACCGGTGTCGGTACTTCCACAACCTTATCCAGATATGGCTTCAATCCTTTCGAATGCCTGGCATAGTCAAGCGTGTTCTGCACGATCACTTGTGCTTGCTTTAGTGCTCGTTTGCCGAGCAAGGTCGTTCCCCAGCCTGCCAACCGGTTGAACCAACTGCCGCTCATTACCAGGTCGCAATGATAGGTGACTACCAAGAGTTTCTTCAATTGTTTTGCCAACCCTGCGATCACAAAAGACTCAAACTGCGGCATATGCACGTTTACAACATCTGCCCATTCGACCCACTTTCTCGCCTGGGCTTTCAAACCTGGCATCAGCACACCTTTGGAAAGCTTCATCCCCACTTTCACGCGCAGGATCTTTACGCCATCCAGGCTTTCCTCGCATGCCAGTTTTTTATCATATTGGGAGGTGAGCACACACACCTCATGCCCAAGCCCAACCAGACCACGAGCGACCCGCAGAGCATAAACTGACAAGCCGGAGTTGTAAGGATGGAAATAGGTAGCGGTGATTAGAATTTTCATCGGAGTTCGCTGCTCCCAGATTGTCTTCTTGCACTTCGGACCAAAGTCCCCAGGTTTTCGCCCATCACGTAAATCCCGATCATTCCCAAAAATACCGGGATGATGACCTGCACGGCGTGTACCACCAGTGCCATCGCCAGCGCGTCAGCCTTCCCCACCTCCACCAACGAATACGCGGCGACTGCGCCAGCCTCAAACACGCCCAACCCAGCGGGCGCGGCAGGCAGTGCGTTCACAAAAGCGCTCGCGGGCGTGATTAACAACGGCCACCACCATTGGGAGTAATCCATAATGGCACCCTGCAAGATACCAAATTCCACCATCGACATTGCCCAACTGATTGACAACAGCAAGAATGCAGTGAAAAACAGCTTGGGTTTCAGAAAAATTTTAAAGCCGGTCAGTAGTTTGTCCAGAGCAGGCAGTATCCTCTGGCTAATCAACTTTTTAGATCCAAAGCGGTTTTCCAGCCAATGAATCAGGCTTTCTCTGTGCCTTGTACTAACGAAAATGGCTACACTGCCAAGCAGTAAAACAACTGCGGTGATGATAACTACGCGTTTAAGATTGCTTTCTCCGACCAGAAGCGGCAAAGTCGCGAGAAAGAAAAGCGAGCCGACCATCAGGTCCATCATTCGCTCAGTCACGATCGCCGCGAACACTTCAGGGTAATTGCGCTTACCCTTGCCGTGTCTCACGAGAAGCACTGCCCTGCCCACTTCCCCCAGCCTGAGGGGTAAAATACTGTTCAGGAGGTAGCCTGCGTTCATAGCCCAGAATGCTTCTGAAAAAGTGAATTCTTTTCCAAGGATCAGCCTGCAAACCAACCCCCTGACGAACAAACCGACAGAAAAACAAGCGATGATCAAGATCATCGCTAGCGGCGTTAAGGACCTGAGAGCTGCCAGAAATGCCTGCAAGTCTATCTGGCGCACCAGCAGCCAGATTGCCAGACCGCTGATCAACAGCGCCACTGTCACCCGAGCAATATCGCCGGCACGAAAGCCTTTACTTGTTTCGGGCATCAATTCTCCAGCCGTAAAATCGCCATGAATGCTTCCTGGGGAATTTCGACACTCCCGACCATTTTCATGCGCTTTTTACCCCTTTTTTGCTTTTCGAGCAGCTTTTTCTTGCGGGTAATGTCGCCGCCATAACACTTTGCCAACACGTCCTTCCGCAAAGCCTTCACGTTCGCGCGGGAAATGACCCGCCCCTCGGCATATGCCTGGATCGGGATGGTAAACAGCTGCTGAGGAATGATCTCCTTCAGCTTGCTCACCAGCGCCTGACCCTTATGGTATGCGTCCTGGCTGTGCACAATTGCCGTCAGGGCGTCCACTGGTTCTTCGTTCAGCAGTATTTGCAGTTTCACCAAGTCCCCGGCACGATACTCCAGGAATTGGTAGTCCATCGAGGCATAGCCGTGGGTGTTCGATTTCAGGAGATCAAAGAAGTCCACGATGATTTCCGAAAGTGGGATCTCGAAGTTCAGTTGCACCCGGTTTGCCGCAGGATACTCCTGATTGATGTAAATTCCACGCCGTTTGCGCACCATCTCCATGATCACGCCGTAGTACTCCGTAGGGCTGAATATCTCCAGCGACATCCAAGGCTCATAGATCTCTTTTATTCGTCCTTCATCGGGTAGATCAGCCGGTGAATCAATCATGATCGTGCTTCCATCGGTCAAATCGACCTTGTATTCCACCGATGGTGCGGTAAACACCACATCCAGGTCATATTCGCGCTCAATCCGTTCTTGGATGATCTCCATGTGGAAGAGCCCGAGGAAGCCGCACCTGAACCCGAATTTCAACGCTTCTGAAGATTCAGGCTCAAACGTCAGGGAGGCATCGTTTAGCTGCAGCTTCTCCAAAGCCTCTTTCAAATCAGGAAAATCCTCTCCCTCCACCGGGTAAACACCAGCGAAGACCATTGGCTTTGCTTTCCGATAACCCGGCAAGGGTGTGTCTGCTGGTTTCGCAGCGTTGGTGATCGTGTCACCAACCCGGCACTCCGAAACAGTTTTGAGCCCCGTCGCGATGTAACCAACGTCTCCCGCGCTCAATTTGTCAATCGGCAGCAGATTCGGCGAAAAAATGCCTATTTCTACAGGAACGATTTTCGTTCCGGTTGCCATCATCGCGACCTTATCGTTCGCCGTCAGGCTGCCGTCAAAAACCCTGACATAGGCTATAACGCCTTTGTACGCGTCGTAGTGAGAATCAAAAATCAAGGCTCTCAGGGGCTTATCTTCTGATCGTATCGGAGCGGGAATCTTGGCAACGATAGCTTCCAAAACCTCTTCAACGCCAAATCCGGTCTTGGCGCTGATAGGAATAATTTCCTCGTCTTCCACCCCGAGTAAAATCTTCAGGTCGCGCCTGACCCCCTCTACATCTGCCGATTGCAAATCGATCTTGTTGATAACAGGAATGATCACGAGGTTTGCATCCAACGCCAGGTAAAGATTGGCAAGTGTCTGGGCTTCAATGCCCTGCGTGGCATCAACAACCAAAACCGCTCCTTCACAGGCGTACAACGCACGGCTGACTTCGTAGTTGAAGTCTACGTGTCCGGGCGTGTCGATCAGATTGAACTCGTAATCCTGCCCATCCTTGGCGTTGTAGATCATCCGCACAGCGGAGGCCTTAATCGTCACACCTTTTTCGCGTTCCAGGTCCATCGTGTCCAAAACCTGCGCTGTCATATCGCGGTCTGCGATCGTGTGAGTCATCTGGAGCATCCGGTCCGCCAGGGTCGATTTTCCATGATCCACATGGGCGATGATGCAAAAATTTCTTATTCTTTCCATAAGCCTTTCAGTATAACTTATTATACCCTTAGTAACCGCGGGTTCTCAGCGGGTTCTCCGCGGGTTCTCCGTAGGCAGGGTTGCGTTTTTCCACTCGAAAAATCACTTTCCCTCTACAAGTTTTTGCTGAACTCCAATCAGGTATCACCTGTCGACTATCAGCTACCATACCCTTATGGTAATATAAACCATATGCTGAAAAACCTGATAGAAACCATGCGTCCCCGCCAATGGACGAAAAATCTTGTCATTTTCGCTGGTCTTGTCTTCGACCGCCAGCTCTTTGTTGCTTCGTCTGCTTTGCGCGTTCTGGCAGCCTTTTTCCTCTTCTGCCTGGTCTCCGGGCTCACTTACACCATCAACGACATCATCGACCTGAAAGCTGACCGGCATCACCCCCAAAAATGCCATCGCCCGATTGCTTCTGGTCGTCTTTCTCTGAGACACGCTGTCGTCTTCGCCATTCTCCTGTCGCTCGTAGCCTTTAGCGCGGCATTTCTTCTCTCCTGGAAGTTCGGCCTCATTTGTATTACCTACACGCTTCTTATGCTCGCCTATTCCAAGTGGCTCAAACACATCATGCTCGTCGATGTCATGGTCATTGCCATAGGATTCTTATTGCGCGTTTTTGCAGGTATCAGTGTCATCGAGGTTACCTTCTTCTCCCCATGGCTTTTCTTCCTCACCGCCCTCCTGGCGCTTTTCCTCGGATTTGGTAAGCGTTTTGCTGAACTCAGGCTGCTGGAAGGAAGTGCCGGGGAGTTTCGAAAAGTGCTTGACGGCTACTCGATCCCGCTCCTCAACCAGTATTTGGAAGTCATGCTTGCATCGATCCTGATCACCTACATGCTCTATTCTTTCTCTGCGCATCCACAGGGTCCTACATACACCATGATGCTCACCACCCCCTTTGTCTTTTTTGGTATTTTCCGCTACATGTACCTGATCCAAAACTCCGACACAACCTCCACCCCGGAAGAAGTGTTGCTAAAAGATCACCCACTACAGGCAGCAATCTTACTTTGGGTTGTAGCCGTCATGCTAATACTTTACCTTTGATATTGAGGTGAACCATGCCAGCAATAACTGCAACCGCTTGTGGAAAACTGATCCTACTGGGTGAACACGCTGTTGTTTATGGCAGCCCCGCCATTGCCATTCCTCTCACCAGTCTTAAGGTGCGCACCACTATTGAGCCGGCAATAGGTCAACCCCAGGGTAAGATCCACATCAATGCCGCTTTTCTGAACATCGATCACGACCTGGGCGAGCTTGGAAAAGACCATTTCCTGGTCCACACCCTAAATCTCCTCTTTTCCTTCCTGGGTCTTCAACAATTACCCACATGCCGCATCATCCTCACCTCTGAACTGCCAATTGCTGCGGGCTTGGGTTCCAGCGCTGCCATTGCTGTCTCGCTTCTGCGTGCCATGTCGGCTTTCCTTGGACACCCCCTGAATCCCCAGGAGCTCAACTCACTCGCTTTCCAGTCCGAACAGGCGGTGCACGGCCGCCCATCCGGCATCGATAACACTGTAATTACTTATGAAAAACCCATTTACTATCAGCGCGGAGAAGTGATCGAATTCATCCAACCGATCCGGGAGCTTACCTTCGTAGTTGCTGATTCGGGCATTCGCAAGTCCACGCGGGAATCGACGAGCCAACTTGCGCAGAATCTTGCTACCGACCTAGACGCAATCCAACCTCACCTGGATGCCATCACCGAATTAGTCCAACACAGCAAACGCTCGTTCCAGATTGCTGACCTTGAGGCACTGGGTAAGGCAATGGATGCCAACCAGGAACACCTCGCTGCGTTCTGGCTTTCCTGCCCTGAATTGGATGCGCTGATTCTTGCCGCCAGAAAGGCAGGCGCCCTTGGCGCCAAACTCACAGGCGGAGGGATGGGCGGTCACATGGTCGCGCTGGTAACTCCTGAAACCGAAACCGCGGTCACACAAGCCCTTATTTCAGCCGGCTCACCCTGGGTCTTCGCGACCCATCTCCACCCCATGGAGTAAACGAGTATGCATGCCCAGAGCCTTACATTCCTCAAGCTGGGTGGTTCTCTGATCACCAATAAAGATCAGCCTGAGACTGCCCTGGTCGATCAGATCAACGATCTCCTATCCCAGATCACTGCCTGGCGCCAGGCTAACCCCTCCCAGAGACTACTGCTCGGTCATGGTTCAGGCTCCTTTGGGCATCATGCCGCCGCCCACTACGGTACCCGCCAGGGTGTCCACAACCTGATGGAAGGCCAGGGTTTTCAACAAGTCTGGTACAGTGCCCGCAGCCTGGATCAGGTCATTCTTGCCCAGGCACAGGCACTGAGCTTGCCCCTCATAGCTTTCCCTCCCTCAGCCTCCATTACAGCCGACAATCGCATGATCCACACCTGGAATTTGCAGCCGCTCCTTCAGAGTTTCGAGTTGGGGTTGATCCCTCTCGTTTATGGGGATGTCGTCTCGGATCTCACGCTCGGCGGTACGATCCTCTCCACTGAAGACCTTTTCGTCCACCTGGCTCATTTTCTATATCCGGATCGAATCCTGCTCGCTGGTAGAGTTGAAGGTGTCTTTGCGGATTATCCAGTCAACCAGCAACTTTTGCCTCACCTGTCCGCGTATTCCGATTCATCCGCCTTCCTGCAGGGCTCAGCCAGCCAGGACGTAACCGGTGGGATGGTAACAAAAGTGCAGGCTATGCAGGCCCTCTGCCAGGAATTGCCCGGTTTGTCTATCCAGATCTTTTCAGCGGTTTCACCTGGGGCTCTCCGACGTGCCCTTGATGGAGACGCGATTGGCACAACCATCAACTAATTCACATCGCACAGATGGAATACACGTATAATTCCCGTAGAGGCTTTGCATGATTTATAGCAGACAGCAACTTGAAGAAATCGAGGACCAAACCCTTGCTCCCTATGGCATTCGCAGCAAGAACTCCCGCGGGCGGAAATACCCCGAGGAAGAAGCGGACTATCGCACGTGCTTTCAGCGCGACCGTGACCGGGTCATCCATACCACGGCTTTTCGCAGGCTTGAGTATAAGACTCAGGTTTTCATCTATCACGAGGGCGATTATTACCGTACTCGCCTGACCCACTCCATCGAAGTTACCCAAATTGGTCGGTCTGTTGCCCGCACCTTGGGCGCGAACGAAGACCTGGTTGAAACCATTTGTCTTGCCCACGATATCGGTCATCCTCCGTTCGGTCATTCCGGTGAAACCGCCCTGGCACGCCTGATGAAAGAGCATGGGGGTTTCAATCACAACCAGCAATCCCTGCGTATTGTGACCCAACTGGAAAATCGCTACCCCGATTTCCCCGGTCTTAACTTGAGTTGGGAAGTCCTTGAAGGCATGGTCAAGCACGAGACTGACTACGATATCGCCGATGCCCAGGAATATAACCCTGAATTACGCGGCAGCCTTGAAGCACAAATCGCCAATGTAGCGGATGAACTGGCTTACACATCCCACGACCTCGATGATGGTCTGCGTTCAGGAATGATCACCCCATCCCAGTTGGATGGAATTGCCCTTTGGGAAATCGTCAATGAAAGCATTGGCCGCCGCCGTAGCGAGACGCTGGACGACCTTTCACGACATCAGATCATCCGCCGCTTGATCAATTTTGAGATCACGGATCTGATTCAATCCATCGATCGCTACCTGCGAAAGAGCAATGTCAATTCATCCCTCGATCTGCAAAAACTGCCCTTCAACGTGGCAGGCTTCAGTGAGGACATGTATCGCCGCAACCGCGAACTGAAGGATTTTCTCTTCAACAAACTCTACCGTCACCATCGTGTTGTGCGCATGGCTGCTAAATCAGAACGCATCGTCACGGATATCTTCACGATGTACCAAAGCACCCCTGCCGCCTTGCCGGAAGCGGTCCAGGAACTCATTCCACAGCGCGGTCTCGAACGCACAATCTGTGATTACATCGCTGGCATGACCGATCGCTACGCGATTGACGAACATCTGCGACTCTTCGATTCGCAAACACTACCTTAGGAGTAAAACACCAATCATGGCTCTCACACCCCAATTCTTAACCCCTGCCGGGAAGGCAAAACTACAAGAAGAACTGGCTGACCTAAAAGGTCCCCGCCGCGAAGAAATCGCCCGCCGTCTAAAACATGCTATCGAAATGGGTGATCTTTCCGAAAACGCTGATTATCATGCTGCCAAGGAAGACCAAGGGTTCATCGAAGGACGGATCCAGCAGATCGAAGCTATTCTTTCTACTGCTACGTTGATTGAAGACACCGACCTTAACACCTCCATGGTTCAGATCGGCAACACCGTCACCCTCCAGGAAGGAGACGAGCCCGAAGAGACCTTCATCATCGTTGGTGCCAACGAAGCCAACCCCCGGCAGCGAAAGATTTCCTACGAATCTCCCATGGGTGCGGCTCTGATGGGGCATAAAAAAGGTGAGACGGTCGAGGTCCACCTCCCCAATAATTCCATCCTTAAAATCAAAATCCTCAAAATCGAGTAACCCCCTGATATTTTAAGCACAGATCGGGCTCCGTTTGGAGCCCGATCTCTTTTATTCCTATCTCCTGTCAACTACCAGCTATCGACTTATCTATTTCCTGTAGATCGCCAACTCCACTGTGCTGCGCTGGAAGTAACTATCCTCCGGTAGGGGCATATCCCCATACATGACGTCCACAATGCGTCCTTCCAACCGTAGTGTCGCTGTTTGGAGCACAAATTGCGCCCCGGGCTCTGCTAAAATCGGCTCTCCTCGAATCTCTAATCGTTGCCGTGTACTCGCATCTTCAAAACTATGTCTGCTCATCAAGACCTTGGTTACGGTTTGAATATCATTTTTATCGAACAGCCATATATCAAAGGCAGAGATTTTCTTTGGTTCTCCCACACCGATGATATCCGAAATGCTCACGCCGCATTCGCCCAAAAATTCACCATTTGGAGCATCGAAGGTGAACGATTCATCGTAGCGGTCATCCCCAAATGCATAGGTCGACATGAACTGAGCAATAGGTTTTTGCTTTTGCACAGGTGAGCTGCTGGATTGCTTGCCATTGCCAAATAAAGGCGGTTTAAAGGCTGATTGGTTCTGGACAGGCGTCGTTGCTGGGGTTGGTTCTGCAGCCGGCCGCATTGGCACCGCTGCTGGCTGCCTTACTGCCGCAGGTGCAACGCGATTCTCGGAGGTGTCAGCGTCCAGGGGATTGCCTTCTACCACTGGTCGCTCCTTAAAGTAGTAGCGATAAGCAAGATATGCCCCAATGGCGAGGATCGCCAACAGCCCAAAACCCAGCCACAACAAGGTATTGGATTCCTGTGCTGGTTGAGCGTCTTCACCTGTGTCTACTTTAATTTCAGTCCCGTCCTCAAGCGTCAGGGGGGCTGTGCTGGCAGCCTCACCGCTCGCCTGGGGCATGGCGATCCCCAGGGCAGTCGTGAACCGCGTGATTTGTTCTGTTGAGAGGAAGCCCGGCTGCGCCAGCAACTCGCTGAGTGTTGAATCAGCCTTCTCACCCAATTCCTGGTAGAGTTGGATGGCTTTCTCTTTATCCCCATTCAGGGTATAGGTTGTGATCAGGTTGCGCAGGTAATCAATACGCAAATCTGCCCGCAATTGCTCAGCGGAAGCGTCGGTCCACTGCACAGGCAGGATCACCCACCCAATAATCAACCCGAGCACCAAGCCAGCCACTGCTGCTGCAATTGCCAGGTTTCTTGGTACCTTTAGTTTTTCTTTTAAATAATTGAGTATGTTTTCCATACCTGCACCTCGATGAAAGTAGTTATCACTTCTTAAGGTGCAGGTTTTATACCAATCACACCTACTGCTGCAAGACGCCTTCTTCGAGCTCATATCGGGAGTGGCAGTCGCTGCAGCTTGCCTGTTTGCCATTCTTGGTTGTCAATCTACCTCCGCATTTTGGACAAGCTCTCGCCAGGGGTTTATCCCAGGAAACATAGTTGCATTCAGGGTAACGTGAGCAGCCGTAAAACACTCTTCCGCGCTTGCTCCGCTTCTCCACGACATCGCCCTGGTGGCATTCCGGGCAGACCACGCCAATCTTTTCAAGCCACGGTTCGGTGTACTTGCACTTCGGGAAGTTCGAACAACTGATAAACCGTCCAAATCGTCCCGTCCGCAACACCAGATCTCCACCGCATTCCGGGCATGCTCTACCAATCAGCTCTGGTTTCACCTGCGTTTTAGGCATATTTTCTTTAGCGTGTTCCAGGCTCTCTTTGAACGGGGTGTAAAAGTTCCGGATCACCTCAACCCAGGGTGTTTCTCCCTGCGCGATTTCATCCAGTTTATCTTCCATGGAGGATGTAAAGCCGATATCCACGATCGAAGGGAAGTACTCCACCACCAGGTCGTTAACCAAGAAACCGATTTCTGTCGGAACCAGGCGTTTCGATTCGCGTGTCACATACCCACGGGCTTGTATGGTGGTGATGATCGGGGAATACGTGGAAGGCCGGCCGATCTTGTTTTCTTCCAGCACCTGGATCAGTGAGGCTTCCGTGAAACGAGGCGGCGGTTCGGTGAAATGCTGGCTTGGATTCAGTTTGACTAAACGCTGCTTCTGACCAACCACCAGCGATTCGAGAGGCAGCTCAGTCTGATCCTCATCCTCTTTTTCATCTTCGCCTCTGACTGCGGAATAGACTGCCCGATAACCCGGAAAAGTTGTTTTACTGCCAGTCGCTCGGAACAAACAGGTTTCCTTCTCGAATGTGCCAGCAATATCAGCCGTGATCGTTTCGATCAGCGCCGGGGTCATCTGACTGGCGATAAATCGCTGCCAGATCAGTTTATACAGTCTGAATTGATCGCCGCTTAGGTATTCTTTCACGCTCTCAGGGGTGCGCCTCACGGATGTAGGTCTGATCGCCTCGTGCGCTTCTTGTGCAGAAGCAGCTCGCGTGCGGTACACAGGCGGCTTCTCTGGCACGTAGTTCTCTCCGTACTTTTTCGCTATAAACTCACGCGCTTCGGTCACTGATTGGGCAGAAACATGCACAGAGTCGGTACGCATGTAAGTAATCAGACCGGTTTCTTCGCCGCCACCAAGGTCAATTCCTTCATACAACTGCTGAGCGACTGCCATGGTCTTCTTGGTCAGAAAACCCAGGCGTGTGGAAGCTTCCTGCTGTAATGTACTCGTGATAAAAGGTGCTCCCGGACGAATGCTTTTGGTGCTGCGGTCAATATTGTCGAGTTGGTAGTTCGCCCGCTTTAGCTTCTCTAACAGCGCCATGGTGGTTGCTTCATCAGTCAGATTCGGATCTGCCTTATTTACCTTGAATAACCTCGCCTTGTATTGGTTCTTGGTGTCGTCAGCTTCAAACAAAGCTGAAATCTTCCAGTACTCAACAGGCACGAATGCTTGGATTTCGCGCTCGCGTTCGACAATCAACCTCAATGCCACTGACTGCACACGACCGGCAGAAAGGCGTCCCTTCACCTTTGCCCACAGAATCGGGCTTACGCCATAACCGACCAGGCGGTCCAGGATCCGGCGGGCTTGTTGGGCATTCACCAGGTCCATGTCGATCTCGCGGGTATTGGCAAAGGCAGCCGCAATTGCTTCCTTGGTGATCTCATGGAAGACAACCCGCTCGACCTTTTCCGGCGCTATCTGGGCTGAATCCATCACGTGCCAGGCGATTGATTCTCCTTCGCGGTCAGGATCAGTTGCAAGATAGACCTTCTTGCTCCGATCCGCGGTGGCAGTAATTTCCGCGACCAATTCCTTCTTCTCGTTCGGAACACGGTACTTGGGCGTGAAATTGTTATCAACGTCCACGCTCAATTGCGACTTTAGTAGATCCCTTACGTGGCCTACTGAAGCGAGCACCTGGTAGCCATCCCCCAGGAACTTGCCAATGGTGCGCGCCTTGGCCGGCGATTCCACGATAACCAGCGGTTTCCCATTGCCAGATCGTACTTTTTTCCCGTTGGAACTTTTGCTGGTCACTTGCTTGATAGAGGTTTTCTGTTTTCGGCTCCCTGCAGCTTTTTTTGTTGCTGGTTTGCTCGATACAACAGCGGGTTTCTCCAACCCCTCATGCGCAGGAGTCACGCCCATGCGAAAAAGCTTGGTACCGCAAACTGCGCAAACGCCAGTGGTCATAGCTGCACCACGGCTGGTAAACCCAGGTTGCGCCTGAGTGATTTCTCGTTTCTCTTTACATTTAAAACAATATGCTTCCAAAATGACTCCCTTTGAAAAGTGTGGCTCAAAAATAGCACGCCTATCATACCATAACCAAATTTTTGTCAAGGGTTAGGGTGAAGGTAGTGGTGAATCTCTGGTAGTGGCAGGCCCCCGTGCCTGCCAAAGAAATCCTACATAGTTACCCTTCTATCGAATAGAATTCTTCATCCTTATCCCAATTCATCGGATTGGCGACGATGTAATCAAAGATCGCCTGGTAATCCCGTTCGTTCCGGATGACGTGTTCATAATAATTCTGTTGCCAGAGGCGTTTTTCCGGGTTGTTGGGAATTTCACGAAATCTCTTTGATGCTGCGGATTTAAATGAACCAATAATTGCTCCAATCGAGCCAGGCAGAGGCCCTCTGGACACCCTGGGTAGGGGCGACGCATGCGTCGCCTCTACGAGGGTCTCATCTTGGGCAGCCACGGCATGCGTCGCCTCTACGGTGATGGAGATGATTCCATGGATATGGTTTGGCATAATCACAAATTCACCTAATTTAACATTTGGAAAATGTTTTGGTATGGCAATCCAGACCTCTTCCACCATCTTCCCCATATCATTCAAAATCATTTCTCCGTCAATAATATGCCCAAACAACGTTTTACGATCCTGGGCGACAATGGTCACAAAATATGCCCCCGGTTGCGAATAATCAAATTCAGGTATTCGTAGATTTTTCCGGTGGTGTAATGAGGAATCTGGATTCACCAAGTTATTTTACCTTTTGTATCAATATAGAGGCGACGCGTGAGTGTCGCGGTAGAATACCTTTTCCGTGCGGAGGTAGAGGCGACGCATGCGTCGCCTCTACAACGGCTACATCTTGGGTAGGCACGGGGGCCTGCCACTACATCCGCAATAAGGAATAGGATGTGAATAGGAATCGGTATTATTACAGAAATCTCGACATTGATCCCTGGATAATGCTCAGGAATTTGGTCAATTACTTCTTTCATCATCCTTCCGATATCGTTCAATACCAATTCACCATCAAAAACCTGCCAAAACAACATTTTGCGATCTCTGGGTGACGATGGTCACATAATAGGCACCAGGTTGCGAGTAATCAAATTCAGGTATTCGTAGATTTTTTCGAAGTGGTAACGAATTGTTGGAAGCCATTGCATCATTTTACCTATTTAGGATCTTGCTGAACGAACATCGTTGGTTCCGTATCACGGGGCACGGCATGCGCCACCAATCGCGGTGGGAGTGAACCCCCACCGTACGTCAAACTTAGCAAAGATGGGCACCTGTGCCCGCATGTGAGGATATTGGTCTATCTGTGTATTGCGAATCGTCAAAACAGTAATGGGAGACCTAACGTTCAAGTACCTCGCAAGGTCGGGAGACCTGCGAGAACTGAGTCTTCATCGCATGGCTAGCTCCGAATGTACGGATGGGCTCGCGTTCCCGCGAAGCAGGATATTAGTCCATCCGCGAATTGCGAAATGTTAAATCGGTAATGGGAGACCTGACGGTCAGATGCCTCGCACGGTCCAACAAGGAGACTTTGTACTGAGGACACCGGCGAGAACCTAGGTTACCTTTCCTACTATGTAACCCCTACATCCACCTGCCGTTTTGCCGGTAGGTCATCCCTTGTTCGCGGACCACCAACCCCTTCAATTCCATCATGGTCAAGGTCACGGTCAACTTCTCGACGCTCAGGTCCATCCGAACACATATCTCATCAATATGCAGAGAATCCTGCCCCAAAACCCGCAGAACCGTTTGTTCAAGATCGCTCAGAGGTTGTTCGCGCGGCTTCTCCGCTCTGCTTCCCTCTTCAATCCTGAGCGCTTCCAATACCGCCTTTGGATTCGTCATTGGCATCGCCCCCTCCCCGATCAAATCGTTCGTCCCGCGGCTCATCGGCGAAAGAACGGATCCAGGTACCGCGAAAACCTCGCGGTTTTGTTCGATGGCAAATTTCGCCGTGATCAATGCCCCGCTTTTCTCGCCTGCCTCGATCACAATCGTCGCGCGGCTCAAACCCGAGATGATCCGGTTACGCGGCGGGAAATTAATGCCATCGGGTTTTGTTCCTGGCGCGTAATCGCTTACAATCGCTCCATGCTCCTGAATCTCTTCCGCCAACCTGCGATGCTCGGGAGGATAAATGATATCCACGCCGCTCCCCAACACGGCAATCGTCCTGCCCCCTGCCTCTATCGCCGCATTGTGCGCCAGGCCGTCCACACCCCGCGCCAGCCCGCTCACCACGGTTACCCCGTTATGCGCCAGGTATTCCGCTGTATCCCGGGTGATCTGTTTTCCATAGGCTGTCATGTTCCGCGTCCCTACAATCGCAACAGCAAGGTCGTCCTCAGGGGTGATGGTGCCCTTAAAAAACAAAACGGGTGGAGGTTGGGCGATTTCCTTTAGGTAGCGCGGATAGGCACCATCCTGCCAGGTTAGAAACGAGATCCCCTTGGTTTTCAACTGCTCAGGCAGTGCCAGAGGATCAAGAGTTTTGCGCTTTTCGAGTATGTCCGCGACGTTCTTTTCGGACAAGCCTGCCGCGATCAACTCAGCTGACCCAGACTGCCACGCCCGGCTTAACTCGCCAAAAAAGGACAGCAGTTTTCGAAACCTGACTGCCCCGATGCCTCTCACGTAACTGAACGCCAGCCAGTATCCGGCTTGCTCCATTACCCCCTCAGTCCTTCCAACAAGTGCACATTCATGCGTTTTTGCTGAAGGTCGATTTTCAGGATTACTTCCGGAATTGCAGGTATCAGCAATTCCTGACCATCTGCTTGATCAATGATATACACGTCATTAGCGCCGGTTTCCATGATCGCAGCCAGCACACCAAGGTCCTCATCATCTTCGAAAACCCTCAAACCGATCAACTGGTGATGGTAATACCTGCCTGCGGGCAGCGGCGGCAGATCTTTGACTGCGGAAAAAACTTCTTTACCCACCAGCTCACGCACGCTTTCGGGGCTATCAAACCCTTCCAGCTTGAGCAGCAGCAAATCGTTCTTCCAGCGTGTGCCGGTGATCTTGTTGGGTTGAAAATCTGAACCTACATAGATGACTTTTCCGCGACGAATTCTCTCTGGAAAGTCCGTCATCAGCCGCATGCTGATTTCCCCGCGGACTCCATGGGATTTCTGGAGCCTGCCGATTAATACATAAGCAGGCTCAACCGAACCGATCGAGCCTGCTGTGTCTTGATATTGATCTGCCATCTCAGGCATCAACCCAAATCTACCACATCCATGGTAACTTGCTTGCCATTGCGTGCTGCGACAACCTTGAGGATGGCTCTCAAAGAGTTCGCCACCCGTCCGTGTTTGCCGATCACCCGACCAATGTCAGCTTTGCTGACCTGAAGATCCAGCTGAATGGTGTTCCCATTGCGATACTCTTCGACAAAAACCTGTTGCGGGTCATCCACGATCGATTTCGCCAGGAACTCCAGCAAGTCATGCAGTTTGGATTCTTTCATCACTTGCCTCGTTATGCCTTGGCGGCGTGAGTGGTCTTGGGATGGGCGGTCAGACCGCTGTAAACGCTCTTAGCCTCAGCTAACAAAGCGTCTTTGTCTTCCCCAGCCTTAAACCGATTGAAACGATCATCCAGTTTGACGATTTTGAAAAGTTTCTGCACAGACTCAGAAGGTTGGGCGCCGACGCTCAACCAGTGATAAATGCGATCTTCGTCAAACACGATTGTTCCGGGTTCGGTACGAGGATTGTACTGACCAACGATTTCAATGAAACGCCCATCACGGGGGCTTTCTTTGTCTGCCACGATCACACGATACTGCGGTTGGTGAGCTGAACCCACCCGACGTAAACGAATACGTACCATTTTTTACTAATGCTCCTTGACCTATAATTTATTTCTTCCTGGCTCCGTCAAAGGCTGAGAGAATGCTGAAGGGGCATTTCCTTCTTCTATGCTCAGGATTAACCAAATAACTTATTGATATTACCACGTCCACCGGTTTTTTGGAACTTTTTCATTAAAGTCTGTATGTCCCGGAATTGTTTCATCAGCTTGTTTACATCCTGCACATCTTTGCCACAACCAGCTGCAATCCTCCGCCGCCGGCTCGCGTTCAAAATGCGCGGATCCTGCCTTTCTTTTGGGGTCATCGAATTGATGATCGCCTCCACCGTTTTCAACTGATCTTCCGCTTCACGCGGGTCGACCGTCTTTGCTACAGTGCCAAACTGACCTGGCAGCATCCCCAACACCTGCGAGATGGGTCCCATTTTCTTGATCTGCCGTAATTGATTCGCAAAGTCCTGCAGCGTGAACTGCCCGGTCAGCATGCGCTCGGCTTCCTTCACGTCCACCTGTCCGGAGTAAGCTGCCTCTGCCTTTTCGATCAGGCCGAGCATGTCGCCCATCCCCAGGATCCTCGATGAGATCCGGGTGGGATCGAACACTTCCAGCGCATCCAGACCCTCGCCAGTCCCAAGGAATTTGATCGGGATACCAGTCACCTCGCGAATGGAAATTGCGGCACCGCCGCGGGCATCGCCATCGATCTTGGTGAAGATCAGACCGCTCACAGGGATCACGCCAACAAAGCCTTTGGCTACATTCAAAGCTTCCTGTCCGATCATCGAGTCCACCACCAGCAGGATCTCCTTCACCGGCACGGCTTCATTCAGCGCTTTCAGTTCGTCCATCAGCTCGTCGTCCAATTGCGAACGCCCAGCGGTATCCAGGATCACGACGGAAAAACCACCTTTTCTGGCCACATCAAGGGCGCTCTTTGCAATCTGCACAGGCTTTGCGCCGTCCACGCTATGCACGGGGACATCAATCCGCGCGCCCAAAGTCTGCAACTGCTTGATGGCTGCCGGGCGGTAAATGTCCGCCGCCACCAGCATCACCCTCTCTCCTTTAGCGCGGAGTTGTTTCGCCAATTTGGCTGCTGCGGTCGTTTTACCGGACCCTTGCAAGCCGACCAGCATGATCACATGCGGTTTTTCCCCGCGGAGGTTGAGTGGAGCAGGCTGACCCAGCGTCTTGATGAGTTCTTCGTTAACGATTTTGATCACTTGTTGGGCGGGGTTGAGCGCCTTCGAGACTTCCGCCCCAATCGACCGCTCCTTTACCCGGTTGGTAAACGCCTTAACCACGGCATAATTAACATCCGCCTCGAGCAATGCCAACCGCACTTCACGCATTGCCTTCTCAACATCCTCTTCAGACAGCTTTCCACGTCGGCGGAGGTTGTCGAATACGGCTGTCAGTTTGTCGGTTAAATTCTCAAACATGGTTCATCCCTGTTCCGGTGACTTGTGTGATTTCAAGTCCATATCATACCGCAAACTGCGCTGTTTTCAAAACAGTCAGAGCAATAAAATAATCTGAGTTTTTTAGTCAAAATAATGCCATTTCGAAACTAAATTTACTGGTGGGTGTTTCTAACCCTGAGAAACATTTGTCAGAGGTTTAACATGAATAAAGTAGCAATCGTAACCGATAGTACCGCTGGTATCCCTGATTCCATTGCCCGCGAATACAATATAACTGTCGTCCCGCTTTCTGTTTTATGGGATGATAAATCCTACCTTGATGGGATCGACATCACCCCTGAAGAATTTTACGAGCGCCTGGTCAAATCCGATACTTTGCCCACCACCTCGCAGCCCTCTGCTGGGATGTTTGCCGAAGCTTTCAAAAAACTGATCGATCAAGGCTATGACATTCTCACAATTGTCATTTCTTCCAAACTCTCCGGCACTTACCAGTCCGCGATCTTAGCTGCGGAGGATTTTCCCAAAAACCGCATCACAGTCGTAGACAGTCTCCAGGCTTCCATGCCCCTTACTCTTGTCGTCCTCACGGTTGCTCAAGCCGCCCAACGCGGTGCAACGCTCCTTGAGTGCACCAATCTGGCGAAGGATCTATGCCAGCGGGTTCGCACCTTGTTCATTGTGGATACGCTTGAGTTTCTCTATAAAGGCGGTCGTATTGGTGGAGCCGCCCGCCTGATTGGCTCAGCGCTCAAGATGAAGCCCGTCCTCGAGCTCAAAGACGGACTGATTGACTCTTACGAAAACGTTCGCACCTTCAAAAAAGCGACGGAGCGTGTGTTCGAGATCGCTGAATCCGAAATTGGCAAACAAGGCACGATCGAATATCTCGGCATTGTGACTGCAAATGTCCCTCAGCGCGGGGAGGAATTCTTAACCTTGGCACACCAACGATTCAATGTTCGCAACGAGTTTGTTGGTATGATCAGTCCGGTTATTGGCACGTATGTCGGTCCTGGTACTGTTGGCCTGGTCTATATACCCGCCAAAAAAGACTGACTTCTCATTCTTTCACGATCTTCAGAGCCTGGAAAACCAGGCTCTGATTGTTTTCCAGCCATTTCTTTTTTGTTTTGATACAATAGGGTCAACTCACCTAAAGAAAAGGACGCTATTAATGTCAACTGCAGAGAAAATTGGTGTTCGAGTGCCTGAAGTTCTCCTGCCGGTTCAGGGGATCGATCTTCATAAGTGGGCTGTGATTGCCTGCGATCAATTCACCTCGCAGCCGGAATATTGGGAGCAGGTCGCGGAAACCGTCGGCGATGCTCCTTCCACCTTCCACTTGATCCTCCCTGAAGTCTGGCTGCATGCCCCAGACGTGAAGGACCGCATCCGCAAGAGCCAGCAAGCCATGCAAGATTATCTGGAGAAGGGGATTCTGGAACCTCACAAAGGATTTGTCTTCGTTGAACGCCAGGTTGATGACAAATTCCAGTCAGGTCTTGTCGTCGCGCTCGACCTTGAATGTTATGACTACCACAAGGGTTCTCAGTCGCTCATCCGCGCCACCGAGGGCACCATCCTCGACCGCCTCCCTCCCCGCATGGAAGTCCGTCGGGATGCGCTGCTCGAATCCCCACACATCCTCGTCCTCTATGATGACCCTGAAGGCGTTGTGCTTTCGGAAGTTCTCGCCCAAAAACAGGAGCTTCCGCTGGCTTATGACTTTGATCTAATGGCTGGCAGCGGTCATCTTACGGGTCGCTTTGTTAAAGATCCTGTTTTGATCGATAGCGTCATCGAAGGCTTGGCTTCACTCATTGAACCAGCAGCTTACATGAAAAAATACGACCTGCCAAACGCAGACGCTCCCTTGCTCTTTGCCATAGGCGATGGAAACCATTCGCTCGCTACTGCCAAGGCCATTTGGGAAGAACTCAAACCGCATGTCAGCCCGGACCACCCTTCCCGCTATGCGCTGGTTGAGCTGGTCAACCTGCACGATCCATCCCTCAAATTCGAGCCCATACATCGGGTGCTCTTCAACCCTGGCGAAGATTTCATCACAACTTTAAAGCTGTTTTTCGCGGAGAAGCTGAAACTGCACGCGATCGCCGATATGCCTGCCCTCATTGCTGAGGTTGCGAAGTCTTCATCCACCACGCAGCGATTTGGCATGATCCAACCCGACTCTTATACCCTGGTTGAGCTTGATCACCCAATCCACAACCTGCCAGCCGGCAGCCTGCAGCAGTTCCTTGACCTCTACCTCCAAAGCCATCCCGACACTAAAATCGATTATGTCCACGGGGATGAAACGGTCGCTGAACTGGGTCGCAAGCCTGGGAATACCGGTTTCTTCCTACCCCCCATCGGCAAGAATTCCTTCTTCCGATCGGTCATCATCGACGGCACTCTGCCGCGGAAAACTTTCTCGATAAACCACGCCAAAGACAAACGCTTCTACATGGAATGTCGGAGGATTAAACCTTGACGCCTCGAACAAGTGTGCTATATTTATATTGTCCAAACAATTAGATCTGGGAGAAACTATGGCTGCCCGCAAAGCATCAACAACAAACAATCAGCAGGCTACTGACCAAAACATGGAAGAAGCGAAAAAAGTCGTGCTTGATCGCGCCTTACATGACATCGTCAAAAAATATGGCGAGGGCAGCATCATGCGCCTCGGCGAAGCCTATCAAATGCAAGTGGAAGCCATTCCCACAGGCTCCCTTTCGCTGGATATGGCACTCGGCGTCGGGGGTATTCCCAAAGCCCGCATTACCGAGATATTCGGTCCTGAATCATCCGGTAAAACGACCCTCTGCCAGCACATCGTCGCGGAATGCCAGGCACGCGGCGGCACTGCGGCTTTTATCGATATGGAACACGCGCTCGACCCTGTCTACGCTGCCAAATGCGGCGTCAAGGTTGATGAGTTGCTCATTTCTCAGCCAGACACCGGCGAGCAGGCGCTTGAAATTACCGAAACCCTGGTACGCTCAGGTGCTGTTGACCTGGTCATCATCGACTCCGTTGCCGCCCTTGTTCCCCGCTCAGAAATTGAAGGCGACATGGGCGATCCCACCATGGGTGTCCAGGCACGCCTGATGTCCCAGGCGCTGCGCAAGCTCTCAGGTGCCATCAACCAGACCAAAACTGCGGTAGTCTTCACCAACCAGTTGCGCCAGAAAATCGGCACGATATACGGCAACCCCGAAACGACCACCGGCGGCATGGCGCTTAAATTCTATGCTTCTGTCCGTCTCGACGTTCGCCGGGTTCAGTCCATCAAAGTTGGCGCTGAGATCGTGGGCAACCGTGTGCGCGTGCGTGTGGTCAAGAACAAAGTCTCAGCCCCCTTCCGCTCTGCTGAATTCGACATCATGTACAACGAAGGCATCTCCAAGTCGGGCGATATCCTCGACCTTGCCACCACCCTCGAGGTCATCGAGAAACGCGGTTCCTTCTATTCTTATAAGGATCAGCGACTCGGGCAAGGGCGTGAAGCTTCCAAGAATTATCTGGTCCAGAACCCGGACATCATGCAGGAGATCGAGAATTCTGTCCGTGCCCTTGCCAACAGCGAAACGCTCACTGGCACGTTCGATCTCTCAGGCGAAACCGGCGAGGACGACAGCAGCGGCGGTTATTGATTGATTAAATGATGCTAAAAAATGAGGGTTTTGTGTAAAAGATCTGCGAAAAACACAAAACCTTCTTTTTCCATAAAATCCTCATTCACGTGAGCTACCTTTTAGCTCAAGTCCCTTTGGGGAATATAAGGCTACACTCGTACGGCTCTGCTTGTGGGGCTGGGTTCGTAAGGTTGGACTCGTAGGGCTGGACTCGTAGGGCTGGGCTTTAGTCCAGCCGCAACGATCGGCCTTCTTCTGGTCTATACCTATGAAATTCAGACGTAGGGGCGAAGCATTCTATGTGAATGGCTTGGAAACGGAATGACGTTAAAATTGGAATGCTTCGCCCCTACCGATGAACTCAATATGGACTCCATCACAAAAAAAGGAGCTGATTTTCATCAGCTCCTTTTCGTTACTCAGCTTATGGCCTATGTTCCCTCTTCCCAGGAACCGAGGTACTTCACCTGTTCCTCGGTCAGCTTGTCGATCTTCACACCCATTGAATCAAGTTTGAGGCGCGCGATCTCGCGATCAATCTCTTCCGGAACATCGTAAACCTTTTTCTCGAGTTTTCCAGCATTTTTGATCATGTACTCTGCGCCGAGTGCCTGGTTGGCAAAGGACATATCCATCACCGACGCCGGGTGCCCCTCAGCCGCAGCCAGGTTGATCAACCGACCTTCGCCAAGAATGCTGATCACCCGTCCGTCCTTGAGCTTATAGCTTTCCACAAACGGTCTCACCTGCCGCTTCTCAACCGCCATTGCTTCGAGGGCAGGGATGTTGATTTCCACATTGAAATGACCAGAGTTGGCAACCAAAGCGCCGTCCTTCATTACCTCGAAGTGGTGCTTGTCCACCACGTTCAGGTCGCCGGTCAGCGTGACGAAGATATCGCCAATCGCCGCAGCTTCCGCCATAGGCATCACCCGGAACCCGTCCATAACAGCTTCCAATGCCACCAAAGGATCAATCTCGGTCACGATCACGTTCGCGCCCATTCCCCTCGCGCGCATCGCCAGACCTCTTCCGCACCAGCCATAACCAGCCACCACGAAGTTCTTGCCAGCCAGGAGCACATTCGTCGCCCGCAGGATGCCATCGATCGTGGACTGTCCCGTGCCGTAGCGGTTATCGAAGAAATGTTTGGTCATGGCATCATTCACTGCCATCACCGGGAATTCCAACATCTTGTCTGCTGCCATCGCTCGCAGCCGGATCACACCTGTGGTTGTCTCTTCCGTACCGCCGATGATGTTTGGGATCAGATCGCGCCGTTCCTTGTGGATCGTGCTCACCAGATCCGCGCCGTCGTCCATGGTGATATGCGGTGCGTGGTCGAGTGCGGCGCGCAGGTTCTTGTAATAGGTCTTATCGTCCTCGCCCTTGATCGCATACACGGGGATCTCATACTGTGCTACCAATGCCGCAGCCACGTCATCCTGCGTTGAAAGCGGGTTCGATGCTGTCACCACGATATCCGCGCCGCCTGCTTGCATCGTCCGCATCAGGTTCGCGGTCTCAGTCGTCACATGCATACAGCACGACATGCGCACACCCTCAAAGGGTCGTTCGCGGCGGAAGCGTTCTTCCAAAATCGCCAGCACAGGCATCTCGCGTGCCGCCCAATCCATCCGGCGGCGTCCGCCTTCTGCCAGGTTTAAATCTCTAATGTTGTAATTCTCCATTGCCTCTCCAATAAATTAGTTATTCAATCTCATCCAGCAAGCCTTCATCGTTGAAGTGCTCACGGTAAAATGCGACAAATTCAGCCCAGGAATACTTGTGGCACTGGGGTCCTGCCTCCTGGATGCAGTACGCCGCGGCAGTATTGCCGAGCTCAACGCACACCTTCAGCGGCAGCCCAGCCATGTAGCCCCGCAGGAAGCCGCCCCTAAAGGCGTCCCCCACGCCGGTCGGGTCCTTCACTTCCAGCCTGCCGATCGCCGGCACCACGCAGTCCACCCCTTCTGCCACAACGCGCGCGCCGTGCTCGGCTAATGTTACCACCGTAAATGCCGGTTTTGCCAGGATCTCTCCCGCGCTCCAGCCAGTGTGCTTCTGCAGCAGTTCGAACTCGTATTCATTGATGAACATGCCGTGGGCATGCTCCACCCCGTCCCGCAATCCTTCAGCATCCAGGCTGATGATCTGCTGACCCGGGTCAAACAACATCCTCAGCCCCAATTCCGGCGCTTCGCGGATATACCGCCGCATCGCACCCGGATCTGAGGGCGAGACCATCACAAAATCGTCCGCCTCAAAATCCGCCTCTGCCAGAGGTAATTCCGCCGCGTTCGCCATCGCGCCGGTATAAAAAGTCGCGATCTGCGCGTTCGAACGGTCGGTCGTGGCAAAAAACGACGCCGTGAACTTATCGGGGATGATCCTGACGCCGCTGGTATCCACCCCCACCTGTTCCAGGCGCCGGGCGTACTCCCCAAAATCCTGCCCCGCGGTCGAGAACAAATAAGCCTTACCGCCCAGCATCGCCAACGTATAGGCAATATTCGGTCCCACCCCTCCGTCCTGTTTGATCATCTGGTGCACCAAAAACGACAGAGACACCTTATCCAGGTGTTCCGCGATCAGGTGATCCTTGAACAAGCCCGGAAACCGCATCAGGTAATCAAAGGCAATTGAGCCGGTCAGTATTACTTTCATGCTTACCTCTCCCTGTCAATCCGGGACTCACCCCGGTAAATTTCTTGGGCAATCGCCTGCTATTATACCTTCTCCCTACATCCGGTATGCGTTTGTTTGATCTCAAGCTCAGTCTGGGCTTCCCCCGGGGGCTGCTTGAGTGCCGGAGGGTTAAGTACCCCCTCTTAAGAGGGGGAATTAAAGGGGGTGGAAGAGTGATGAGGGTCACTTTAGCAAAACAGCAAAGACACTCTCACCCGCTTCGCGGACCCTCCCTCAAGGGAGGGCTATATCTTTGGCTTCCCCTGGGGGCTGCTTGAGCGCCGGAGGGTTAAGTACCCCCTCTTAAGAGGGGGAATTAAAGGGGGTGGGAGACTGATGAGGGTCACTTTAGCAAAACAGCAAAGGCACTCTCCCCCGCTGCGCGGACCCTCCCTCGAGGGAGGGCTATATCTTGGGCTTCCCTCGGGGGCTGCTTGGGTGCCGGAGATTTGAGTACCCCCTCTTAAGAGGGGNNTAAAGGGGGTGGGAGACTGAAGAGGGTCACTTTAGCAATCAATGTTTTACGCCGAATCAACAAAGACACTCTCCCCCGCTTCGCGGACCCTCCCTCGAGGGAGGGCTATCCTTTGGGCTTCCCTCGGGGGCTGCTTGAGCGCCGGAGAGTTGAGTACCCCCTCTTAAGAGGGNNGAATTAAAGGGGGTGGGAGACTGATGAGGGTCATTTCAGCAAAAAAGCAAAGGCACTCTCCCCCGCTTCGCGGACCCTCCCTCAAGGGAGGGCTATATCTAGGGCTTCCCTTGGGGGAAGCTGGCTCCCGCCACGAAGTGGACGGGAGACTGATGAGGGTCATTTCAGCAATCAATGTTTTACGCCGAATCAACAAAGACACTCTCCCCCGCTGCGCGGACCCTCCCTCAAGGGAGGGCTATATCCTGGGCTTCCCTTGGGGGAAGCTGGCTCCCGCCACGAAGTGGACGGGAGACTGATGAGGGTGCCAAGTTCTGGGCTTCCCTTGGGGGCTGCTTGAGTGCCGAAGGGTTGAGTACCCCCTCTTAAGAGGGGGAATTAAAGGGGGTGGGAGACTGAAGAGGGTCACTTTAGCAAAACAACAAAGGCACTCTCCCCCGCTGCGCGGACCCTCCCTCGAGGGAGGGCTATATCTTGGGCTTCCCTCGGGGGCTGCTTGAGTGCCGGAGG
>DBRR01000003.1 GCA_002306055.1 Anaerolineaceae bacterium UBA1363 | reverse complement strand
TTGTGTTTGCTATATAACGGGTAACCACGGGGGGTTACCCCTACATCTGGTGTTTGAGGTAAAGGTGGCTTTCGTAGGGGCAGACCCCTGTGTCTGCCCTTAACCTGTAAATAATCACCCCGGATAATGTGTAAACAATCATACTTGTCTAAACAGCCTGCCTGTTCCTCGTTGTAATTTGGTCGACGCAGGCGTCGACCCTACGGGATTTGTGGTCGAGGAAGGCTGTCAACGCAAGGCAATTTCTTGTCAAGACAATTTCCTGTCAATTTGACTTGGAGCGTTTATAATTATTTTTTACATTGGATAGTCGATGGAAACGCTTGAGGAAAAGTATCAACAGAGTTTAGACTGGATTTATAGCTGGGTCGACTTCAGCATGAAGCGCCATGTGGATGACACGCACCGCTTTTTTAAGTTGGACCGGATGAACAAACTGATGGACCTGCTCGGAAATCCACAGCAAAGCTTTCCATCTGTGCATGTTGCTGGCACGAAAGGCAAGGGCTCGACCTCCTCTTTTATCGCCTCTGCTGTGCAAGCAGCCGGTTACAAGGTTGGATTGTACACCTCGCCGCACCTGGTCGAATTCCAGGAACGCATCACGATCAATGGTCAATGGATCAGCAAAGAAGATCTGGTCGCTCTCACCGATGAACTGCGCCCATTGACGGAGGTTGTAAAGGACACCACCACCTTCGAATTAACCACAGCCCTGGCATTCTTATATTTTAAGCAGCAAAAAGTTGATCTGGCAGTGCTGGAAGTTGGGTTGGGCGGAAGGTTGGACGCAACAAATGTGGTTGACCCGATTGTCTCAGTTATCACACCCATTTCCTACGATCACATGGCAGTCCTGGGCAACACTTTGACCGAAATCGCTTATGAAAAAGGCGGAATCATTAAGCCCGGCAGACCTGTCGTGATTGCACCCCAACATGAAGAGGCGATGGCGCAGCTCGTTAAACTGGCAACTGAGAGAAAAGCCCCTTACATCCAGGTGGAAAATGCCTTTTCCTATCATGAGGTCTCGCATTCTCTCGTCAATCAAAAAATTCAAGTGCTTCGAACGGATAACCCCAATGCGAGAGAACCTGAAAGCCTGGCTCGCGAGGAGCTTAACCTGAACCTGCCCTTGTTGGGTCGGCATCAGATGGATAATGCTGTGACGGCATTAGCCGCCCTGGATGAAATAAAACGGGCAGGCTTTAAGCTGAATCGCCGCGCAGTGAAGCGTGGGTTTAGCCAGGTAGTCTGGCCGGCGCGTTTTGAGCTGCTGTGCCGTAAACCACCAGTCGTGATTGATTCTGCGCATAACGGTGATTCTATGCAGCGGCTGGTCGAAACGCTCGACGAATATTTCCCCGGTAAGGAGTTCATCCTGATATTTGGAGCCTCCGCCGACAAAGAAATTGACACGATGCTCAAATTCATTGTGCCGCGCGTTGAAATGGTGGTCGCAAGCCAGTCCATACACCCACGGGCAGCCGATGCAGAAGAGTTAAAAAATCTAATTGAGCCTTACGGTAAACCCGTGATGGCTTTTCACCGCATGGAAGAAGCCCTGCCCGAAGCTTTGAAGCTGGCGGGCAAGCAAAAAGGCATCATCGTAACCGGCAGTATCTTTATTGCTGCTGCCGCAAGAGTTGTCTGGTCAGAAATTAAAGCCCAACAACTACAACTACATCAAGAAACACAGGATTGAATATGCCCAGAGATAATTTTTTGCAAGACCCTGATTTTTCCAGGTCATTCAACCCACCTGACCTGAGTGGATTGGACTCACTCAATTTCGTCAAGAACCGTAAGCCGGACAAGCAAGGTAAGTTTGAAGCGGAAGTCATATTCCGCAACGAAGGCATAGTCTTGCCTGAATCATTGACTGCCGTAAACGTCAGGAAGGACTCACCTATCCTGGAAGTCATTCGCCAGGCTTCTGAAAATTATGAGACAGTCATCATGGCTTTTACTGAGGACGAAAATCTTTATTCACCCGAGGATTATTACCCGATTGCCTTGGAATGTGTAGTAGGAAATCCGGTCTTTGCGGATGCAAACAACGTCATTTTCCTCTTCCAGGCACGCAGACGCGTCAGAATTTTGAACCTTTGGTTCGACCCGAATGATGTTTTACATGGGACAGTAGAAGTAGTGAAGGAAAAGACCAGCCAGGCCAAGACCACCCTCGCTTTGCATCGTAGTGTGCAGAAGGCAGTGGAGTCGTGGCAATACCTGAGCGGCACCTCCACCCCCGACCTGGTCAGTTTGGTGAGTGATATCAGACAATCTGGTGTGCTTGCGGACGCAATTGCCACAGGTGTTGATTTTAACGACGCACAGCGCTTGGAAATCCTGCAGGAAACAGACGGTGTGGAACGGTTGCACAGGGTGTATTCCATGCTGATCCAGGAGAACGAATTGATCGAACTCGAGAACTCGATCCAGGACCAGGTGCAAAGCGAAATGGATCGGTCTCAAAGGGAAGCCTTCCTGCGGGAGAAGATCTCAAAGTTCCAGAAGGAACTCGATGACGGACGCTCAGCTGACCCGGAGATCAGGGCTCTGGAAGAGAAACTTGCCACACTGGACCTTCCGCCAGAAGTGCGCGAAGTTGCCGATCGTGAACTCAGCCGGCTGGAGTCCATGCCCTTGTTCTCTCCCGAAACAGGAATGCTCGCCACCTATTTGCGCTGGCTGACAGACCTGCCCTGGACAGAGAGTACTGTCGATAACCTGGATCTTAAGCGTGCGCGCGAAGTGCTGGACCGTAACCATTATGGTTTAAAACGTGCCAAAGATCGTGTGCTTGAATTCCTGGCTGTGAGAAGCCTGAACCCCAAGAAAGACCGCCAGCCAATTCTTTGTTTTGTTGGTCCCCCAGGAACCGGAAAAACCTCGATGGGTAAATCCATTGCCGAGGTTATGGATCGTAGATTCATTCGCCTTTCGCTGGGCGGTGTGCATGACGAAGCCGAAATTCGCGGGCATCGCAGAACCTACCTCGGCGCATTACCGGGGCGCATTCTGCAGACCATGGCAAAAGCGAAAGTTGTAAACCCTCTTTTCATGCTGGATGAGATCGACAAGCTTAATGCTGATTTTCAAGGTGATCCTGCTGCGGCTCTCCTGGAAGTGCTCGATCCGGAGCAAAACTTCAATTTTTTGGACCACTATCTCGAAGTACCTTATGACCTCTCGAAGGTCTTCTTCATCACTACCGCCAACACCGTTGCATCGATTCCGCCGGCTTTACTGGATCGCATGGAAGTAATTGAATTCCCGGGTTACATCGAGGAAGAAAAATTGACCATCGCCCGTCAGTTCCTGATTCCTGAGCAACTGCTGGAAAACGGACTGGATGAAGAGCAGATTACCATTTCGGATGATGCTTTACGGCTGATCATCACTGGTTATACCTATGAAGCAGGGGTCAGGAACTTCGAGCGCCAGATTGGAAGCGTGCTGCGCAAACTGGCAACACGCAAGGCTGAAGGAGAACCCTTTGAACACAACGTGGATCCGGATCTCGTTCAGAAGCTGCTTGGTCCGGTTGAATTTTTCCCGATGACCGCGGAAGCAAAAGATGAAATCGGAATGGCGACTGCGATTGCCTGGACTGAAAACGGTGGCGAGATTATGCCGATTGAGGTACTGGTTGTCAGTGGTAAAGGTAACCTGCAAATTACCGGTCAGATTGGCGATATTATGCAGGAGTCTGCCCAGGCAGCTTTAAGTTATCTGAAGTCTAAAGAAGTCGCTTTCAAAATCCCGGAGGACTTTTTCGAGGATGTAGACATTCACATCCACGTTCCGGAAGGATCCATTCCCAAGGATGGACCCAGCGCGGGTATTACCCTGGCGACCGCCCTCACTTCCGCCGTGTTGTGTATGCCCGTCAAACACGAAGTGGCGATGACAGGCGAGATCACTCTACGTGGTCGGGTTTTGCCAATTGGCGGCGTGCGGGAAAAGGTCCTTGCTGCCAACCGCGCCGGCATAAAAACCGTCCTTCTGCCCGCTCGCAATGAAAAAGATCTGATAGACGTTCCCCAGCAAGCGCTGGACCAGATGAACATCGTTTTTGTTGAGCACATGGATGACGTTCTGGCGCAAGCCTTTGATGGCGAATTAACCTTCAGACGTGCTCCCAAACCGAGGAGTTCAGGGAAAAAGAAAGGCACATCCAAAAAAGAGGATGTGCCGGCTGATAACTTGGAAATCTGAGGTTTACTTGCGGTCTTCAGATTCAGGTTGAAGGCTCTTGATTCCGTTTTCCACCTGCTGAAGGATCTTCTTTAGCTCTCTTTCGAGCCCACTGAGGGTTTCTACAACGTACCTGTCAGCTTCTTGTTGGGTTTGAATTGAGTCTTTGCGAGCCTGCTCAAGGAGCTGCTCAACTTTGACTTGGGCAGCTTGATAGACTTCGGATTTTTCAACCATCTTTTCGCTTTTTTCGCGCGCCAAAGCGACGGTGCGATTAGCTTCTTCCTGCGCCTGCGCCAGGATACGATCCTTTTGGGCAATCACTTGCTGGGCTTTCTTAATTTCGTCCGGAATGGAAATGCGCATCTGGTCGATGATGTCCATAAAAGAATTTTCATCCACCACAACATTGCGTGAAAGCGGAATCGGTTTACTGTTGTTGAAAAGTTCTTCGAGGCGATCGACAAGATGTAAAATATCCATGTTTTGTCTCCATAATACTTATTGATTCTCTTTTAGTTTATCACGAATCAGACAAATCTAAATCGTTTTTTACCATCGTGCCTTGACAGATTGCCTTGACAGGATTGTGTAATGGGGGAATTGTGGGAATAGTGAGAACATCGGGTTGATACCCACATCGATTAGGATGAGTGGTGGACAAATTGTAGGGTTGATGCCTGCATCAACCAGGATGGCGTAAGGGCAAACCGATTAGGAAAAGGCAGGCCTTTTCCCTACAAGGTTGCTTGGTGGAGGTGTTGTAGGGGAGATGCCTGCATCTAAGTACAAGTGTAGAAATAGAAAATTGAAAGAGGAAAAGTATCGCTGTTTACCAACCATTGTTATCTTTCCAATCATTCCGGGTTATTCCAAGGGATTAATTTCAGGCGTTGGGTTGTTTACCTGGTTCTGAAAGTACGCTTTGAGAGCCAGGTTGACCACAGGCGGTACCATGGTGCTTACATCCCCGCCTAAAGAGGCAATTTCTTTAACGGTCGACGAAGACAAGAAGGTATTTTCTTCGGTTGTGATCAGAGCGATGGTGTCAATTTCGGCATCCAGCCGATTATTTGCCAGCGCCATGCGGAATTCGTACTCAAAATCTGAGAATACCCGCAAACCCCTGACGATAGCCTTGGCACCAATCTCCCTCGCGAAATTGACCGTCAGACCAGAGTAACCGATGACTGTGATAAGGCTCTCCGATTTCAGAACTTCCCGCACCAGGCTGATGCGCTGCTCAGGAGAAAAAAGCAGATTCTTAAGCGGCTTATCATAGACCGCTACAACCACTTCATCAAACAGGTTTGCAGCCCGCATTACGATATCAACATGTCCATAGTGGATGGGGTCAAACGTGCCAGGAAATACGACTTTAGTCATCAACTCACATCTCCATCACCATCATTGGATGGCAAGATTTTTTCTACAGCCTGCTTCAACGGCAGGTGTTCGGGTAATTCCAGATCAGGGTCTGCTTCCAGCACTTCTTCCGCGACCGCCCTGGCAAGATGGATCAGGCGCACGTCCGCCAACGAAGCCATCTTGAACTCGTTGAAACCTGCCTGGCGGGTGCCAAGGAAATCTCCAGGACCTCTGTCTTTCAGGTCCTGCTCTGCCAGAACAAAACCATCATTCGTCTGGGTCATGATTAGCAAACGTTTATTTTCAGCAATATCTTCCGTGTCCGGTATCAGGAAACAATAGGAGGGCGCATCGCCGCGCCCCACCCGTCCGCGAAACTGGTGCAATTGCGCCAGACCAAAGTGGTTTGCTCCTTCAATGATCATGATCGTGGCATTCGGAATGTCCACACCGACTTCGACGACCGATGTTGAAACCAGGATATCAAAGTCGCCTTTCCGAAAACGCAGCATCACCGCGTCTTTCTCAGCAGGTTTGAGCCTTCCATGCACGAGCCCCACCCGCAATTCCGGAAAAACTTCTTGCTGAAGGCGTTCCTGCTCTTCCACCGCTGCCTTGACCTCGTCATTCTCGCCCGCTTCCACCAACGGGTAGATGATGAAAGCCTGGTGCCCACGCTCCACCTCATCGCGGATGCGATCATAAACTCTCTCGCGTTCCGTCGGAAAAGCGATGCTGGTGCTGATGGGAATTCGCCCCTTGGGCATCTCGTCCATCACACTCACGTCCAGCCCGCCAAAAACAGTCAATTGGAGTGAACGCGGAATGGGCGTGGCGGTCATTACCAGCAAGTGGGGATTGTCGCCCTTTTTTCGCAGTGCTGCCCGCTGGGCCACGCCAAACCGGTGCTGCTCATCCACAACAGCCATTTGCAAATTCTGAAACCTAACCGGGTCTTCTATCAGCGCGTGCGTGCCGATCAGGAGCTTGATGTAGCCATTTTCCAACCCTGCAGCGATGTCTTTACGGTCGGACTGAGAGGTATCCCCGGTCAGCAAACGCACCTGCCCAGGCTCAAGGAAGGCAGCCCGGTTTTTATGGCTCTCAGTCATTAAGCGCAAGGAGGTCTGGTAGTGCTGTTCTGCCAGGATGCCAGTAGGCGCCATGAAAGCTGCCTGGGCACCGTGAGAAATGACCATTGCCATCCCAACCAGCGCCACGACCGTCTTACCCGAGCCGACATCTCCCTGCAAGAGCCGGTTCATCGGATGAGCGCTCGAGACATCCTTCCGGATTTCATTAATGGTACGCACCTGGGCACCAGTAAGTTCATAGGGCAGCGCGTCGATGCGGGCCTGCAGCCAATCATCCGAGACTGGGTACGGCTTACCACTCAACTCGAACCATTGACGTTTCTGCTGGATGATGCCAAGCTGCTGGAGAAACAGCTCATCGAACGCCAACCGCCTTTGCGCCTTGGCGAGATTTTGCATGTTGTCGGGGAAATGTACCTCGTTAAGGGCTTGCTGTAGTCCGATCACCCTGGCTCGTTCCCGGATCTGGTCCGTAAGCGTATCGCTGATACGCGGAACCCAATACTTGAGTGTGGAAAAAATCGTCCGGCGCAGCCACTTTTGGGTGACTTTAGCAGTCAGTGGGTATACAGGCACAATCCGGTTGGTGTTGAGCTGCTGCTGGTCAATGGGTTCGTACTCCGGATGCCAAATAACCGGGCGTCCCAAATAAGTGTCAATCTTGCCGGAGATGGAGATCATCATACCCTGGCGTAAATTGCGAAGATGCCACTCCTGGTTGAACCACAACAACCGCATACTGCCCGTTGCGTCCGTAACGACCGCTTCGATCAGGGTGCGACCTTTTCGGGTCGGGATCCTGGTAACATTGTTCACGCTGGCAACGATGGTTGCCTCTTCTCCAATGCGCAACTGGTTGATCGTTTTCAGTTTTGAGTAATCATCATAGCGCCGGGGAAAATGGTAAAGCAAGTCACGGATGCTGAAAATTCCAAGTTTGGCAAGGTTTTTGACCTGGTTTTCCCCGACTCCCCGAATAACACTCACGGACGCTTCGAGACCCATTTGAGGTTGATTGGGTTTTGCAGGAGGAGCGGTTTTCTTCGCGCTTTTTGGTTGGGTGGATTGCACTGCTTTTTTTGTTGCGAGTGCAGGAGTGGGTTTTGATACAGTTTGAGCAACAGGTTGCGGTGCTGGTTCTTCGCTTGCAGCAGGAGGAAAGTTCCCTATTTCGGTCAATCCCAGCCAGGAGGTCAGCTCAATCAGATCTTTCCTGCGATCCTCGGGTGATCTGCCTTCGTACTTCTTTAAGAGTTGTGAAACCCTGGTGATCAGAGATTCTGACAAACCAAATTCTCGCGCTTCGGCAGGCCAGGTATTTGCGAGTGCGCCAAATCCACCCATTACCGCAGTATTTTGATAGCCTTTACTGCGCTCCAACTTGATGAAATTTGCGTACTTTTCCGTAACCTTCGCCATCCCAGAACCATTTTCCTTGCCTAATCATAATCGATTTAAGAAGGTTTTCCGATTGAGCACGTAGAGTTGTATGCGTTTCAAAAGTCGGTAG
>DBRR01000011.1:28593-31398 GCA_002306055.1 Anaerolineaceae bacterium UBA1363 | reverse complement strand
TTCCACCCAATTATCCGCCCCACATAATACCGCTATGATGGTTAGACCAATAATATCCAGCAACTTGTGCCGCTTCGTCCGGTCTACTCTCGGGTCGATCAGGTCACTGAAGATGATTGAAAACTTGCTTTCTGCCATGGAGCACCTCTTGTTTCCCTCCATGTGCAGGTTCCATGCCGTTTATTTAGATGCAATTGCCCTGCGCTCCGGTCAATCAATTAGTAGTGAATGATGGTATCGCGTACCTTGCCCCACTTTAAGGCATCAGCGATACCCTGCTCAATTGGGAGTTCTGCCTTCCAACCAAGCAGCCTGGCAGCTTTGTCGGCGTTTGCATAAGAGCCTGCCACATCGCCCGGGCGGGGCGGCTGCAGAGAGACTGGAAGCTTTTGGCCATAGACATCTTCGAAAGCCATCACAAACTCCTTCACCGTCACGCCCTTACCCGTGCCGAGGTTGATGACTGTGTAGGGGGCATCTTCTTCGCGACCCTGCTCGATAACGCTGTCGAATCGCTCCACTGCCCTGATGTGAGCCTGGGCAAGGTCCCAGACGTGAATGTAATCGCGGATGCCAGAACCATCACGGGTAGGCCAGTCGACGCCGGTCAGGTTGAAGACGAGTTCACGTCCAAGAGCGACTTCTACCAACTTGCCGATCAGATGGCTGGGGTAGCGAATGTGCAGCCCCGTGCGCATTTTCGGGTCAGCCCCAATAGGGTTGAAGTAGCGCAAGGCAATGGCATTCAGTCCGTAGGCGCTACAAAAATCTTTGAGCACCATTTCCATCATGTATTTAGTGCGGGAGTAGGGACTGAGGGGGCGCAGGGGGGAGTCTTCGGTCACCATAAAACCCGGAACAACGTCGTAAACAGCGGCTGAAGAACTAAAGACAACCCGTTTTTGACCCAATTCAGCCAGGAGTTTGAAGAATTCCATCGATTTGACGACATTTTCTTTGTAGTACTCGTAGGGTTTTGCAACCGATTCTGGTACCACGATCAGGGCAGCGCAATGGATAGTTGCCTCAATGTCCGGATGTTCGCTGAAAATCTGGCGCACCATTGCCCGGTCGGCAATATCAGCCTCATAGAAAATGCGATTTTTGGTGAATTCCCTGCGACCAGTCACCAGGGAGTCGAGCAAAATGGGTGTATGCCCTCCGTCGAGCAACGCCGAAGCGATCGTACTGCCGATATAGCCTGCTCCACCCGAAATCAACACTTTCATCCTAACTCCTTAATTCAATTCATGCTCTTTGGGGTAAATCATCGGCTTTGAAGCGGTGACTTCCCTGACGCTCAGAAGAATTACAAAACCAATCAGCAAGAATGCTATTATAGACCCAATCCCCCAGTATTGACCGGCTTTTTCTGCTGCCAGCTCAGCCAGACCCTGGTTGAGGTAGTAAAGATACATGCGGTACGAAAGGGTGCCAAAGACCAATGGACCAATGAAGGTTGAAGTACGCCCTGCCACCGATAGAAAACCGTAAAACTCAGTAGTTTTACCTGCAGGAGCCAGTTGGCTGACCATTGTGCGGCTAACTGCCTGTGCGCCGGAGAGTGAGAAGCCTGCAAAGGCGCCAACGATGAAAAAGCCGAGAGTTGATTTGACAAAGAAAAGCGTGATCACCGAAGCGATCAGAATGATCAGAGAAATGAGGATAGCCCGTTTACTGGATTTTTCATCCGAAAGTCTGCCAAACGCAAGAGCCCCCAATGCGCCAGTAATGTGGATAATGATCACGAAAATGATCAACTGTACCTGGCCAAGCCCGAAAAGCGTAGCGCCAATGATGGCGGCGAAGTCCATCAGCATCATGATGCCGTCGTTGTAGATTAGGAAAGCGACCATGTAGCGCAGGAAGACTTTGTACTGGCGGATGTCCCTGAAGGTCTCGCCAAGATGCTTGAAAGAAACTGACAGCAATGTTTCACCATCCGGGATTGGGATGACAGGACTGGTTTCGTGGACATGAAAGTACATCGGCAAGGATGAGATAGCATAGATGAAGGCGGTGATCAGAAAGGTGTAGGGGATAAAATCATTGCCGATGAGCTGCATAGGGACCACTGCAATCAGAAGGGTGGCGACACCGCCCAGCATGCCGATAGCCCAACCTTTGCCGCTGATATTCCCAATCGTCTCGGGGGTGGATATATCCACCAGCAGGGCATCATAAAAGACCTGAGCTCCGCGGTAGCCGATCTCTGCCATGACGAAGAACACCATCCCCATAACTACGTCCCCTGCGCCGACAAAGAAGAGCAAAGCAGTGAAAACAACTGATATCCCGGTAAAAATGAACAGGAAGAGTTTCTTGGAACGGGAAGAGTCAGCGACAGCTCCGAGGATGGGTGAGATCACCGCAACCAGGATAGCGGCGATGCCAACGGATATACCCCACAGGCGTGTTCCTTCAGCCCCACCTACCACCACGTTTTTGAAGTAAGCCGAGAAAACAGCAAGCAGGATGACGGCGGCGTAAGCAGAGTTGCCGAAGTCATAAATGTACCAAGCATGGCGCGCATGGCGGGCAGCCTTGGTTTGGTCCAGGAGGTTCTTGGGGGAGTTTTCCATTAGAGGCACCCTTTTTCATTGGTTGTAAAACAATTTATTGTATCAAACCTGATGAAAACAGGGAAAAAAGCTTTCACAAAAGTTTGTGCTATTGAAACTGTTGATTAGATTGCGCTCCTGCCCGGCATGCTCTGTCTGGAGACTACCCATCCGTGTCACGGTGGGCACAGGCGGCACGATCAAGGTAGGGGCGGCGCCTGCTGTCAAGACAATGATGGTTTAC
>DBRR01000011.1:0-28529 GCA_002306055.1 Anaerolineaceae bacterium UBA1363 | reverse complement strand
TAGGGGCAGACCCCTGTGTCTGCCCTTAACCTGTAAATAGTCACTCCGGATAATGTGTAAACAATGATACTTGTCTAAACAGCCTGCGTCGCCTCCACGAAAGTTGAATAAATTGGAAAACCCCGCAAATTTTCGGCTAAACTAATACCAAGGCAGGTGAAAGTGATTGAATCAATCCAACATCGCAGAAGTATCCGTAAGTACACATCCGATCCAATCGAGCCGGAGAAGCTGCAGAGCGTGCTCGAGGCTGGCAGGTTGGCGCCTTCGGGCAACAACAAGCAGCCCTGGACGTTCATCGTGGTCCAAAGTGAGCAACAACGACAGGCAGTCATGCAAGCCTGTCACCGTCAGACCTGGATGATGACGGCACCGGCTTTCATCGTGGCAGTGGCGGATATGGCTGCCCGCTCGGAGGCCGACCTACCCATCTACATTGATGAGAACAGCCCGCATTGGGAGCTCAAACGTGCCATCCGCGACACCGCAATCGCCGTAGAAAACATGCTGCTTGAAGCGGACGCGCAGGGTCTGGGCACATGCTGGGTTGGGTTCTTCGTCCAGTCGGAAATACGCCCGGTTCTGGGCATTCCCGATAACAAATTTGTGTTGGCTGTAATCCCGATCGGCTATCCAGCCGAGCATCCTCCAGCCAGACCGCGTAAACCGCTGGCTGCTATTGTGCGCTATGAGAAGTGGTAAGGGTTGCTATGAATCAAGGTCAGCGTAAGCCAGCCCAAGTTGCTCAGGCAGAACGCGTAAACCAGAAAAGGTCTCAAAGCTCAGGTCCCGGAAAGTGTTCCCAGTGTTCTGGTTGAAAAGGCCGAGCAGCGCAGTATAGCTCAGGTTGATACGTTGGTTCCAGTCCAACCCAAGCAGGTCGGCGGTCGCGCGCACGTGCTCCGGGCTGTTTCCCTCAAGCTCGATGAAATTGCCATAGGGCATCTCGTCTACTGACGCCACCAGGTCGTTCAATTTGAAGTTTTGACGATACTTCTCGTAGGTCATGAAAACCTGGAAGCCAAGCGCTTCGAGGATCGTGCGGGTGGTCTGAAAATCACTGACAACCACCTCCAGTTCAGTACGGGAGATGACTCCGTTCACGATTTCGCCCGGGCTTTTGAAGGTCAGGATCGCCTGGTCGTCCTGTCTGAGGCGCAGCACCTGGGCGCGTTCGCTTAATTTCATGTCATGCGTGTCGAAGCGTAGATTAACCTCGAGCATGCGCGGGCGCAGCATGAGCGCGCCAAGACTTTGGATCTTTTGAAGCAGGGCAGGCAGGTTGGAGATGAGGAATTTGACCTCAATTTCCTGATTAGACGTGTTCATTCAATCTCCGTTTCATTTGCAGTTGACTGATTAGTGCCAACAATAGCCAGGCAGTATGCAATCCGATCATCCAAGTGGCGTTTGTGCTCCGCTGCGTGGGTGCCCAGAGCAAGAGTCGTTCGAGCCAGTAGGCAGTGATATTCATCAGCACGCCTGCCCATGGCAGCCATGCGGGCGCAAAGGGCTTGCGTTTCAGCATCAGCCAGGCGCTCAGGTTAAGCAACCCCATTAATCCACCAGCTACCATCAAATAAGCTGGCAGCCAGGCTTTCTGGCTGAAGCCCAGGATGTCAGGCTGCTGCGTAATAGCGCCATAAAGCCGCAAAAAACCCGCCAGACCAGCTAAAAGAAAACTGAAGCGCAGCAACCTCACGAAGAAACCCGGTTTGGTCGATCTCACTCATCCTCTCCAGGTAAATCGGTCAGGATGCCCAACTCCCGGAGAGCAGCCCTCACCCTGGACCCACACCCCGGTTTTACCAAAACAGCGGTTGGTCCGAGGGTTTCTCCAAGGCAGCCAGACGCCTTCGACTCGCGCAGTTTTCCAAGCAGTTCGGGTTCTGCCAGGCGCAGCACCAGCAGAGGTTCGATGCGGGCTTCCACTCCATGGCTTTCCCAACGTGTAAGGGCTTTTTGCAGCCCAGGTGGGATGCCTGGCTTGCCATATTTTCGCAGCAACGCCCGCAGGTGTTTGAGTTCCAAACCCTGTTCCGCGGCTGCCTGCAGCGAGGCTGGCGTAAGTTGAAAAACAAAATGGTCGGGGCGCAGCGAGCGCCACTCTGCAAAGCGCGAAAGCTGGTAGCGCGCAATTCGCGGCACCAGTAGGGTCATTTCGAGCTTTCCATCCCTACCAACCAGGACCGGCTGGTTCTCTTCTGGCAGCTCGAGTTTTTTCCCCGGCTTGAGCGATTTGGAAAACAAGGGCTTGATCTGAAATACCTGGCTTTCAGGTTGGTTTGTGAGCTGCCCGGTTTGCACCATGCCCAGATCGACGAGCATTTCCTCGATGAGAAAGCGAATATACTGTCCTTCCACGTCCTGCCAGTGTTCAAAACCGTGCAGCAAACGGGCATCTGGGTCAGTGCTGCTGATAATCCAGGTGTTATAGTCTGCACCGCTACGCAAAAAGTCCGGCTGGTATTGATAAATATCATCTATCAAATCCTGAGTTTTGAACCAGGTGTCGGTTGGGAGTGCACCCAGGCGGTCGAGGATTGTTCGGCGCGGGGCAATTGTGGCGTGCTGCCAGTTGCCCTCACAGTGTAATTGCGGCACAAGGCACAATTCATCAAATTCCAAGCATTGCGCCCAGCTTTGCAGCAGCCATCTCAATGCTTCTCCGCGCGGTTTTTCGAGGAAAACGCGCGCGTTTTCATTGGGTTGCCCAGTCTCGTCGAGCAAATTGAGTGTTTTCACCAGCGTCTGTAAAAGTTGCCAGTAGCTTGCGTCTTTTGCGCTTAGGCGCGGTAGTTGATCAACGAGTTCCATGCGCAGTGCGGCGAACAGCGTGCAAATGTCATCCAACACCAAGTCTCCGTGAGGTGGGAGGGCGGTCACTTTGGAGCTGGACCAGGCGGGAAGTTGGCGCAGGGTAGTGTCATCCGCTGTGGCTTGCTCGAACTCTGGCAGCCAGTCGAGAAACTCATCAGGGATGAAAGCAAACTCGCTCAGATCCTGGTTTTCGCGCAAAGCAGCCCTTCCGACAAGCCCAAGATACCAAAGTTTCTCAGCCGTGTTTTTCGGAAAGAGATGGGGTTTTTCGCGCTTTCGGCGGGCTGGACCCATTGGCCGGAGCTCGCCATAGGCGTGCTCAAAAGCCTGCCAGGGCATCCTGCCGCCAGTCGTGCCAAGATTAATGAGCGCGTCAACCGCTGAAGGGGGCAGTGAGGAAAAAACCTCATCGAAAAGATCTTTGGAGGTCATCGCTTTAGCGAGTTCCACCAGAACGGTACGGCGTTCTACCGCCTGGAGCTCAATTCCCCAGAGCTCAGCGATATCACGCAAAAAAGCAAGGTCGTAACTTGCTAACAGGGTCTTCAGATCTGGCATGGTGTTGAAAAGTATACATCAATCGCCCCCTGCCTTGACACGTGGGGTCTACTCGATTTTGATACCTCGTACGCCATCGATGGCGCAAATAACTTCCATCAAATCCTCGAGCTTTTCGTTACGGTTAAAACGTGCCACGATTTCAAGACGCATGCGTCTGTTTTTGATACTTTTGCTCACATTGAATACAGTAATGTCATCCGCATGTTTTGTGATGGTTTTGCGCACTTCGCGCAGGATCCCTTCGCGGTCGTGGACATCAACCACGACTGTGCGGATAACGTTAACGCGCACAAACTTCTTTTCAAAGCGTTCCACAAACGTCAGGACGAAGAGCAAGATAACGACCGCAAAAAGCGCAACCAGGTAATTCCCATAACCAATTGCCATGCCGACGATGGCAGTGGTCCAGAGGGTTGAGGCGGTTGTGAGACCTTTTACGTTGAAGCCGGAGCGTAAAATAGCGCCTGCGCCAAGGAAGCCAATCCCCGAGACGACTTGTGCTGCCAACCTGGCTGGGTCAGAACCGAATTTGATGCCCATATTGAGAGAGAGAATCATCACAAGAGCAGCACCCAGAGCGAGGATCATGTGCGTGCGCAAGCCGGCAGGCTGGCTGTCGCGTTCACGTTCAAAGCCTATCGCGCCACCAGCGACGAGGGCGGCTGCCAGTCTTAGACATATTTCATATAAAGGTATCTCAGTCATCGCACGCTCCCATCTTATGGAAAGCCTATTTTACTACAAGTGTTAATAACAGGTTAACTGAAGATAGTGAGTGTAGAACCTCACACTTGTGCGAGACTGCTATGAAATTGTTGTGTTTTCACGTCTGCGGTTAGGCTGGCGATGGTTCCTTGAGTTTCATGGTTGCAATCAAGCCCATCACCAACAGAACTGTGAAGACGACGTGGACCAAGGTGCCAACCATATCTCCGGAGAGGATCGAAAACGCCATATCCACCAAGTAGAAAAGGACGCCAACGATGTAGATCGGAACGTTCCGGCGGTCTGAGAAAATGCCAAAAAGTATGAAGATGATTGACAGGGCGATGATGACGCCCCAGATCAAAGTGGGGTTGGATCCTTCCAGCAGGCGGTCGATGTATTGGGGCATGCCCAGGCCAAAGATAAAGCGGCGTTCGGAGCTGAGTTGGTCCATCACTTGATTAAAGATTGAGAAAAAGGCGATCCAGAAAAAGTAGCGGGAGCCGTTTCTTGCGCTTTGTTCGAGTTGAGCGCGTTTGGTGCGCTCGAGGTTATCATTTGAGGGCGTTTGAATACCGGGGTCAGAGTGGGTCATGGTGTCTCCATTAGTGTGATCAGCTTGATTATAGCGGTTTTGGTCAACAGGTGTCAGTGGGCTAATCGCCTGTAGGATCGGATTGGAGTAGCTGGGGGTTGAAATCGCCCTGCTGCCATTTGCCCTGGCAGAGCGGCGCCCATTCGCATTTGCCGCAAACCTCAGCCAGCAGGCCTTGCTGCAGGATGGCATCGAAGACACCCTGGCAGAGTGCATAAAGGGGGATGGGTTGGTCAGCTTGGAGAAGCGTACCAGTGAGCTTCAAGGTGCGCTGATCAAAAAGCGAGACTTTGGCTTCGTCTTTGCACTGTCCGTTGACATTATTAGGGCAAGCTTGGCAGAGAGCATCGCATCCAGTTGTGATTTGCAGCATCTGGCTGGGGTCAGCCATGAAAGCGGTCATGTTATCAACAAACACCTGGCTATACCCTTTGCCCTCGAAGAACAAGGCACACAATGCGTGGTGTGGGCGCATGGTGGCAAAAGGGATTGTCGGCTTGCTGTCTTCCATTTGTCGGTTCTTTCCATACGTATTGTAACGGATAGAGCGATCAGTTGTAGCGAGGTTAGGGATGTTGAGATGTTGGGTTGAAATTCGCATACTCTTTGAGCACGATAACCCGACCTCTGTTGGAAAAAATTGTAGGGTGGATTGGCGTCAATAACTTTTGCCTACCTGAGTCTCGGTTTAGCCAACCCACCGGATAGTTGCTTGCGTTGACACTGGTGGGTAGGCTTTCTGAGATTTCTCAAATATCGACATTCTTTTACGCCAACCCACCTTACAAAGGAAAGAATCCCCAAGGCCGGAATGAGACCGCCCTGCACCCTTACTCTTCCAGCCAACCATTGCGGGCTCACTCCGGCATCGTCCTCAAAATAAACATTTTCCATGTCGAAAAAGGCAGATCGCCACGCAACAGAAGCTCGCGATGACAGATCAAAGGCATATCGCCATACCCTGCTTCGCGGGCACAGGCGCAAAAGAGGCTCGCGATGACAGATCAAAAGCAGATCGCCGCACAAAAGAGGCTCGCAGCATAACCCGGCTGAATGTTTTGCTAAGGCTAATTACCCCAGTCCGTGCGATACCTGGCTTTACCCCGCAGCCACTTCTCTGCGGAGATTGCCGCTACCGCGCCATCTGAGGCGGCGATGACTGCCTGCTTCAGGTGCGAACACAACACGTCTCCCACCGCGTACACGCCTGGGATTGCCGTTTGGTTCTCGCGATCCACCTGCAGGCAGCCCTCCTCGCTGATCTCCAGTTGCCCTGCGACAAAATCGGTGATCGGTTTACCGCCCTGAAGATAGACGAAGACTCCCTCTACTGGCAAGGATTCTTCCTCTTTGCTGCCGCGAACGGAAACCCGCAGGCACTCCACTTTCTGCTCACCGCAGATCTCTCTGACCACGCTGCCCGGATGCATGACGACGTTTACTTTCTCCGTTAATTCCGCCAGGGTTTCAGCTGGCACGTTTACCTGCTCAGTAGGTGAGAAGAAATGCAGGGTTTTGACAAAGCGGGTCAGGTAGAGAGCTTCTTCAATTGCTTCGTCACTTTTACCGATCACTGCCACGTCCTTGCCCTTGAAGAAAGCCGCGTCGCACACGGCGCAGTAAGAAACGCCGCGTCCCAAAAGCTCTGCTTCCCCTTTGATCAAGTTGGCTCGTCCCATCGAACCTGTGGCGATGATGATGGCGCGGGCGGTATAAACGCCAAAGTTGCCAAAAACCGCTTTTGGATTGCTGGATAGATCACTGCCAATGGCTTTGTCGTTGATGAATTCCGCGCCAAAACCCTGGGCTTGCTTGCGCATAATCTTCAGCAGTTCAGCCCCACTAATTTCGCCATCTACCCCGGGGTAATTCGCGATTTTGCTGGTGGTGCCAAGTGCGCCGGTGGTCAAGCCCTTATCCAGGATGCCTACTTTCAGACCAGCCCGCGCGGAGTAGATGCCGGCGGTCGCTCCCGCGGGTCCGCCTCCAATAATGAGAATGTCGTATAGGGTTGAATCAGATGATTCCAAGGGCACCTTCTTTCCATGTTTCTCATTTAGTATACCGGGCAGACAAGGTATTCTCCAATGGTTGTAAGAACTATTCCACTCTTAGATTTTCCCGATGAATGCAATTATTGAGAGTTTTTTAGAGGTTTTGGCTGCTATATTTGAGCAGATTTCAGTACAATGGAATGGAGATGAACAAAAAATTCTACAAAATGACCCTGCCAGAGCGCCAAGAGTACCTCATGCAAAACAGCAATCTGGATGAGGATGACCTGAAAGCCTGGCTACCTGGATCAGGGCTGACCCTTGAGACTGCCGACCACATGATCGAAAACGCGGTGGGTCTATTCAGTCTGCCACTTGGGATCGCCCAGAACTTCATCGTGAACGGCAAATCGGTGTTGGTGCCGATGGTGGTGGAAGAACCTTCTGTGGTGGCTGCCGTTTCGTTCATGGCAAAACTGGCACAGTCCACCGGAGGCTTTAGAGCCTGGATGAGCTCCCAGGAGATGATCGGTCAGGTGCAGTTGCTCGACCTGGCGGATATCAATGCGGCGCAGAACTTGATCGAAACTAACAAACCCGAGTTGCTTCAACAGGCAAGTGCCCTCAACCCGGGTCTGACGCGGCATGGGGGCGGTATCCGCGACCTGGAAGTAAGGCAGATCGAAGAATCCCCCATCGGACCTTTCCTGGTGGTGCATCTGATCATTGACGTGCAGGACGCGATGGGTGCCAATATGGTCAATAGCGCGGTAGAAAGCCTGGCGCCTTTGCTTGAGCAGCTAACCGGTGCCAGAGCGCACCTGCGCATCCTCAGCAACCTTTCTGACCGCCGCCTGGCAAGCGCCGAGGTCCGCCTGCCTGCCGAAGTACTGGCTTTTGAAGGCTACAACGGTGAGCAGGTGCGCGACGGTGTGGTTGAAGCCTGGGCTTTTGCCGAGGCAGACCCGTACCGCGCTGCCACCCACAACAAGGGCATCATGAACGGCGTGGATGCGGTTTTGCTGGCGACAGGGAATGACTGGCGGGCTGTGGAAGCCGGCGCGCATGCCTATGCGGCACGCGACGGGCGCTACAAAAGCTTGAGCACCTGGACTACGACCGAAGAGGGCAGCCTGAAGGGCAGCCTGACCCTCCCTCTGGCGATCGGCATTGTTGGCGGTTCCACGCGTGTGCATCCTGGAGTACGGACCAACCTGAAACTGATGGGTGTCCAATGCGTTTCTGAACTGGGCGAGATCATCGCCGCTGTGGGTCTGGCGCAGAATCTGGCAGCGTTGCGAGCGCTTGCGACCGAGGGGATCCAGAAGGGTCACATGAGGCTGCATGCCCGCCAGGTGGCAATGGCAGCCGGCGCAAACACCGAACAGGTCGAACCGCTGGCGCAGGCGTTGATTGCGGCAGGCAGGATCACCTTGAGCGAAGCAACACGTATTATTGACCAATGGAATGGAACTGATGATGGAAACAACACAAAATCATGACGCTGAAAGCGGAAAATTGTTGATCCCTAAACGCAAAGTTGGCATCACTGGCTACGGCGCTTACGTTCCGCGCTACCGTTTGCCTGGGGTGGAGATCGCCCGCATTTGGGGTGGGAATGAGGAAGGCCTCCCCGTGACCGAAAAAGCGGTGGCGGGTTTGGATGAAGACGTGATCACCATGTCCATCGAAGCAGCCCGCAACGCGCTCAAACGCGCAGAGATTTCCCCTGAGCAATTGAGAGCAGTTTGGGTGGGCTCGGAATCGCACCCGTACGCGGTCAAACCCAGCGGCACAGTGGTAGCGGAGGCCATTGGCGCCTCGGGCAGCGTTAGCGCAGGCGACTGGGAGTTTGCCTGCAAGGCTGGCACCGAAGCCATGGTGGCGGCAATCGGCATGGTGGGCTCCGGCATGGCAGATTACGCGATGGCGATTGGCATGGATACTGCCCAGGGCAAACCTGGCGACGCCCTTGAATACACCGCAGCCTCTGGCGGCGCGGCTTACATCATTGGTCCACAGCAGGGTTCGCTGGTCAGCATTGAGGCGGTTTATTCTTTTGTCACGGATACCCCCGACTTCTGGCGGCGTCAGCATGCCATCTATCCTGAGCATGGTCAGCGCTTCACCGGTGAACCGGCCTACTTTAGCCATATTTCTACCGCGACTTCAACGATTATGCGCGAAATGGATTTGAAGCCAGCCGATTTTGCTTATGCCGTCTTTCACCAACCCAATGAAAAATTTCCCCGTCGGATCGCGAAATTGCTCGGTTTCAAAGACGAGCAAATTGAAATTGGATTGCTTTCGCCAATAATTGGCAACACTTATAGCGGAGCTGCCATTATTGGTCTGACTGCCATTTTGGACGTAGCGAAAACAGGCGACTTGATCCTGATGACTTCGTATGGTTCTGGTGCTGGCTCGGACGCTTTTGTACTGAAAGTACGTGGAGCGTTAAAAGAGCGCCGCGCGAATGCCAGAAGTACGCAGGACTATATTGCCAATCGCGTCGGAATTGACTACGCCACCTACCTCCGTTACCGCGGAGAGATCGTGACTGGTTGAAATGGCGAGCTACCCTGAAGTTGTTATCGTCGGCATCGGTCAGTTACCGGTGCGCGAGCACTGGGATGTTTCGTTGCGGGAATTGGCAGGGCGGGCGCTCAGATCTGCCCGGAAAGATGCGGCTGATCTCCAGCCGCAGGCAATTTATATTGGCAGCATGCTGGCTGCCAGCGCCTCCCACCAGGCAAATCTTGGTGCCTTGGTCTGCGAGGTGGCAGGTCTGGCAGGACAGGCAGAGGGGGTGACAGCGGAGGCAGCCGAAGCCTCCGGCGCTGCAGCGCTGTACCTTGCCTGGCAGGCTATCCGCTCCGGCATGGTGGATGTGGCGGCAGTGGTGGGCGTAGAAAAAGTGACCGATGTTGTCGGCGCAGGTCAGGAATTGAACCTGCTTGGCGCGAGCCTCGATGCAGATTATGAAGCCTCCGAGGGACTCACTCCAACCGGGCAGGCAGCCTTGCTGCTGCAGAGGTATCTATACGAGAACCAGTTCCCGCGCGAGGTTCTTCAGGGATTTCCGATAATTGCCCACAACAATGCGGTCAATAATCCGAACGCCATGTTCGGCAGGGCACTGACAGGTAAAACCTACAACCAATCCGCAGCAGTGGCAGCTCCGCTCAACGCTTTTGACCTGGCGGCGCACGCGGATGGTGCTGCCGCTTTGATCCTGACCCGAGCCGACCTGGTCCCCAAAGATTTGCCTCATAAACCCGTCAAATTGTTGAGTTCCAGCCTGATCGCGGGCCGGCTGGCAGTGCATGATCGCCGTGATCCGCTTTTCTTTGAAGCTGCCGCGGTTTCCGTTGGGCAAGCTTGCCTGAAGGCGAACGTTCCGTTGGCGAATATTGATTTCTTTGAGTATTCTGACAACAGCACCCTGCACGCCCTGCTGTCGCTCGAAGCAGCTGGCTTCGCTCCACGCGGGCAGGCTTGGAAGCTTGCTACCGATGGTTCGTTGACGCTGACAGGGTCTTTGCCGGTGGCAACAATGGGTGGTCACATGGGGCGGGGGTTCCCGCTGGGAGCCTCAGGCGTTTACCAGGCGGTCGAAGCCTGCTTGCAACTTCGTGGAGAGGCAGGCGGCAACCAGATTACTCATCCCCGCTACGGCATGATCCAATCTCTGGCTGGCACCTGCGCCGCTGCCGTGACGCACATTCTGGCTGGATGATAATACTTGTAACACAAGCTGATGGTACAATCGGGACATGAAAATCAAGCGTTGGCACATAGCGCTGGGAATTCTGATCAGCGCGGTTTTCCTTTACTTGGCATTTCGCGAAATTGACTTTAATCAACTCTGGCAATACCTGCGCAGCGCAAAGTGGGCTTGGGTTCTGTTGGGGTTGGTTTTTTATTTTATGGGTGTCTGGGTACGTACCTGGCGCTGGCAGGTTTTGCTCAACCCCCTCAAACGCATTCCGCAGCGTCAGCTATTCCCGGTGGTCTGCATCGGCTACATGGGCAACAACGTCTATCCTGCCCGCGCTGGCGAGGTGCTGCGTTCGATCCTGCTTAAACAAACCGACGACGTTCCCATCTCAGGCTCTCTGGCAACAATCGTGGTGGAGCGCTTGTTCGATGGCATCACCATCCTGGCTCTGGTGCTGCTGAACTTCCGCCAGTTGGTGCAGATCGCGCCGGATGCTGAGTGGATGCGGCGCATTCAGACTGGTTCGGTCATTGTGGGGGCAATCTTTGCGGTAATCTTACTGGTCTTTTTGGCAATGCTCTTCCTCCCGAAGCAAACCCAGGCTGTGAGCGGTTGGCTCATCAACCGGTTGCTGCCCCTGAAACTGCGCTCTAAAGTGAGCGGGATTCTTGACAAATTTATTGACGGTTTGCGCGTGCTGCGCTCCCCCGGGCAATCGCTGTTAGTCCTGGCGCTTTCCATGCTGGTCTGGATCTTCGAAGGCGGCCTATATTGGGGCGTGATGAAGGCACTCGGGCTGGAGTTGAGCTTTATGAGCCTGTTGTTGATTGAGGGTGTGGTCAACCTGGTACTGTTAATTCCTGCTGCCCCTGGCGGCTTGGGAACATTTGATGCCGCTGCCAAATTCATGCTATCGCTGTTTGGCATACCTGCAGAGCAGGCATTGGGTTATGCGTTGATCCTGCGGGTGGCTTTGTGGATTCCCATCACGGCCCTCGGTGCGATCTTTTTCGTCAAAGAAGGCTTTAGCCTGAGCACCAACGTGCAGCAAATACAGACGGACCTTGGTTCTGAAGAGAGAATCGAAGAATGATACAAGAAGGACATGACATGACTGATAACCAACGCCATATTGCCATCATTGGGGCAGGTTTTGCCGGCTTGAGCGCCGCCTGGGACCTGGCAAAAGCCGGGCAGCGGGTGAGCATTTTTGAGGCTTCAGCAGAACCCGGAGGTTTGGCTTCCGGCTTTAAAGAACCCCATTGGGATTGGTCGGTTGAGCGTTTTTATCACCATTGGTTTCAAACCGATTCCCATCTGCTCAGTCTGATTGAAGAGTTGGGCTGGTCGGATCAGGTGCTTTTCCCGAAACCAATCAGCGTTATGTATTACAAGGGCAAGTTTTACCCCTTTGATTCCATTCCTGCCGCGTTGGCTTACCCTGGCTTGGGTTATGGCATCAACAAAATTCGTTTTGGTTTGGTAGGGCTTTACCTGAGGCTGACCAATAACTGGCGCACGCTCGAAAAGACCACCACCGATGCCTGGATGCGCAAATATGCCGGCAACAAAGTCTACGAAAGCATGTGGCAGCCGATGATGATTGGCAAATTTGGTGAAAACTGGCATGATAAGGTCAATATGGCCTGGATGTGGGCGCGGTTGCACTCCCGCACCACGCGCCTGGGGACCTTTAGGGGCGGTTTCCAGGTCTTTGCCAACAAGTTTGCTGCCAAAATCGAAGAAGCCGGAGTTACCATTCATTACAATACCCGAGTCAGTTCGCTCAAGCGCCAGGAGAACGGACAAATAGTCGTTAGCTTTGTGAACGGTGCGTCAGAAAGCTTTGATCAGGCGTTGGTGACGCTTTCGCCTGGTATGATGGCGAAGATGGCACCGGATCTGCCCCCTGAGTACCTTGCGGGTTTACTGAATCTGAAGAGCATGGGGGCAGTGGTGATGACAGTCTCCATCAAGCATCCCCTTTCTCCTGAGGGGTACTACTGGTACAACATCCCCAAGCAAGCTGGCTATCCTTTCCTTTCGTTGGTCGAACACACCAACTTCCTCAAGCCGGAGTACTTCGGCGGTGAGCACATCCTCTATATTGGCGACTACCTCGAAACCGACCACCCTAATTTCAACAAAAGCGATGACGAACTGGCGGATGAGTTCCTGCCGCACCTGGTAAAGATCAATCCTGACTTCAATCGGGATTGGGTAAACAAAATCTGGGTCTCAAAGACAGCCTATGCCCAACCTATCCCGCTGCCAAACCATTCCGCTAATATCCCAGCGATTAAGACCCCCATACCAGGTCTGTTTTTTGCCAGTATGAGCCAGGTATATCCATGGGATCGCGGCACGAACTTTGCGGTGGAAATTGGTCGCAGAGCCGCAAAAATGATGCTGCTTGAGAAACACGCGGGCGGCGTGTAGCATTCCGAATGTTAAAGCCCTGATTCCAAAACGGGAATCACTATCCTTTTATTTTGGCAATTTCTGGTGTCTTTTTGTGTGGGATTCCAGCTCCCATCCGTTGGAGAATTCTTATAAAATTAGTATAATAATCCCATATATGGGGGTTATGGAAGGGTAGTTTTCCTGTCAATTAGTGTTTGGCTTGATTCTTCCAAAGCTGGGAATTGGCTGGGTTGGGAAAGAAAAAATCGAAAAGATTCTCATTCTTAAAGAATCGTTAATTTTTAAGACAAAAAGTAATGGAACCCTATTTTTGGATGGTAGAATCGTTCTACTCAATGAGCAAGACAATTTAGGAAAGCTCAACCGTGATGCGTTTTTAGAGGAAATCGAATCGCTCGTTTCAACATCGATAAATCATCACCCCTCACAGGAAGTAAGAAGGGAGAATGCACAATGAATGCTCAACAGGCGTGGCAGGCAACAATCGGACAATTACAGATGGACCTTTCGAAGGCAACCTTTGATACCTGGGTCCGGAACACTCAGCTGATCTCCTACGAGGAAGAATCAGGAACGTTTGCCCTTGGTGCCAGCAATGCCTACGCTTGTGATTGGCTCGAAAGCCGCCTGAAGAGCATCGTTACGAACAAACTCTCGGGGATGATGGCGCGCCAGGTAACTGTTGAGTTTAAAGTTTGGTCTGCTCCTGCTCCGGTGATGGAAGAGGAAAGCGTGCGGGCTCCCAAGCGCGTCGAAGCAGTGGAAAGCAGCACCTTCGACACGCATCTGAATCCGCGTTACCGCTTCGATAACTTTGTGGTCGGTGCGGCAAACCGCCTGGCCCAGGCTGCCAGCCTGGCAGTAGCCGAGAATCCAGCCCGGGCTTACAACCCGCTCTTCATCTACAGCGGCGTTGGACTGGGCAAAACCCACATCCTGCACGCGATCGGCAACGAGGTCGTCAAGCAGGGAAAAGTCGTGCTTTATGTCTCTTCTGAGGAATTCACCAACGACCTGATCGATGCCATTCGCCATAAGACAACCCCTGCATTCCGCGAAAAATACCGCCAGGTGGATGTGCTCCTGATCGATGATATTCAGTTCATCGCCGGCAAAGACACCACCCAGGAAGAGTTTTTTCACACCTTTAACGCCCTGCACGGGCAGAACAAACAAATCGTGATCACCTCTGACCGCTCGCCCAAGGCGATGGCCACCCTCGAGGAACGCCTACGTTCCCGTTTCGAGTGGGGGCTCACGGTGGATATGCAAGCGCCGGATTATGAGATGCGCCTTGCCATCCTGCGCAGCAAAGCCGAGAAAGCCGGCAGGGATATTTCCCAGGATGTCCTGGAGACGATTGCGCGCGCTATACCCACCAACGTACGGGAGCTTGAGGGCGCCTGGAACCGTGTGAACGCTTATGCCGATCTGAGCGGACAGAAACTGACCTTGGACCTGGCAAAGCATGCCCTCGCGGATTACTTACCGCAGAGAACCAGCCTGACTCCGGCTTACGTGGTGGATGTCGTGGCGGATTTCTTTGGCACTACCAAAGAGAACCTCACCAGCAAGAATCGCTCGCGCGATGTGGCGCTGCCCCGGCAGGTAGCCATGTACTTATTGCGAGAGGATGGGGGCATTTCATTGCCACGGATCGGGCAGGAACTTGGCGGGCGCGATCATACGACCGTGATGTACGCGTGCGATAGAGTTGCTGACTTGATGGAGAGCGACGACCGCATGCGGCGCCAGGTGATGCAACTGCGCGAGAAACTCAACAGCCACTACCTGCCTGCTTAAATCCTGAAATTCCATTTTTTCGTTATCGTCGTAGAAATTACTGGTAGGGGCGAAGCATTTGTCAAGACAATGATGGTTTATATGTTGTATAGGGTGATTGTTTACACTATCATCAAGCAAGCAGGCTATCGCGGATCATAGGATTATTTTTGAGGNNGAAAGGTGGCTTTCGTAGGGGCAGACACAGGGGTCTGCCCCTAACCTGTAAATAATCACCCCGGATAATGTGTAAACAATCATACTTGTCTAAACAGCATTCTATACGGATAGCTAGGAAACAGCAATGCGATTATATTAAATTGCTTCGATCCTACGTCTGAATTCTATAGGTCTGGTCGTAGGTCAGGTTGCGCAGTTCAACCTGACGTCAGAAACCATCATTAGGGACGTCAGGTTCAAATGAAGAACCTGACTTACACATACCAAGCTGAGTGTGGTCTCGCTTATCCCAACGTTCTTTTACCTGTCATCGCGAGGAACGAAGCGATCTAAACTGCCAATCTCAAGCACTGCTGGTGATTCACAACAATTACTGTTTCGAACAGATTCTAGATTGCTTCACAAAAGAGGTTCGCAATGACAGTCGGCAGCCTGCATTTCCGGTTTCCAATATTGTTATTGATTTCACCGGTAGGAGCGAAGCATTCAATAATGATAACTTTTGAACAGCAATGCGATTATATTAAATTGCTTCGCTCCTACGTCTGAATTCTATAGGTCTGGTCGTAGGTCAGGTTGCGCAGTTCAACCTGACATCGGAAGCCCACCTATGTGGAGGTCATTAATTCCCAGCATGTGTGACGTCAGGTTCAAATGAAGAACCTGACCTACGTGCTTTATCTTTTTCACACGTTTGTGGAGACCTGCGGTCAAACCCTGTGCTCGGTCCCACTGGGAGGCTTCGCACCGAGGGCGCCGACACAATCAGTTATTCGCTCACAAAAACTGAGACCGATCGTAACGGCATCCCTGCCGATTACGGGCTTTAGCCGGAGGCTTCATTCTTTTACAGGCTTGTGGAGACCTGCAGTCAAACCCTGTGCTTGGCGGGACGCCAGCACAATCAAAGATGCGCTGGCACAATCAAAAATACGCTGGCATAACCAAGCATTCACACACAGACTTATATTACTCTTCCAGGTCAACCACTACTGGTTCCTCGTCCACCTTCTCCAGCTCGCCCCAATTGCTGCCAAGCCGTGCTTCTGTGACCAACGGGACGGAGAGTTCCAGGGCATGTTCCATCACATCCTTCACGACCTTCATCGTTTTTTCAACCTCGGTGTCGGGCACTTCAAAAATCAACTCATCGTGCACCTGCAGCAGCATCTGGGCTTTGAGACCTGCCGAGCGCAGGGCATCCGGCAGACGTACCATGGCAATTTTAATGATATCAGCAGCAGTTCCCTGGATAGGAGCATTGATCGCTTCGCGTTCTTCCCTTTGCCGCATGGCGAAATTTGTGCCAGCCTTCAGGTTCGGAAAGTAGCGTTTGCGCCCCAAAAGCGTTTCCACACTGCCGGTTTGGGCAGCTTCAACGCGTGTTTTATCCAACCAGGCTTTCACACCCGGGAATTCCTTGAAGTATTCCTTGACGAAGTTTTCGGCTTCCGCCAGGGTCAGGTCGGTGGCGCGCGTCAGGCCGAAGGGGCTCATGCCATAGATCAAGCCGAAATTGATGGCTTTCGCATGGCGGCGCTGCTGCTTGGTCACCTGCTCGATTGGCACACCGTAGATCGCAGCTGCGGTGGTGGCGTGGATATCCTGCCCTTTATGGAAAGCCTCTATCATGGCTTCATCCTGGGCGATATGCGCCACGATCCGCAGTTCAATCTGGGAGTAATCAACTGCCAGGAGCTTTTTGCCAGGCGCAGCGATAAAACCCTGCCGAACGCGGCGCCCAAGGTCGGTTCGGGTTGGGATGTTCTGCAGATTCGGATTTTGCGAGGCGATACGGCCTGTGACGGTGCCTGTCTGGTTAAATGTGGTGTGAACCCGACCGGTTTTGGGGTTTACCTGGTGCGGTAATGCGTCCACGTATGTGGATTGAAGTTTGGTTAGTTCACGGTAATTTAAAATCAGTTCAATGATCGGGTGGATGCCCCTCATCTCCTCCAGCACGCCGGCAGCCGTTGAAAACTTTCCGCTGCTGGTTTTCTTGGTAACGTCAGGCGGGTCGAGCGCTAACTTTTTAAAGAGCACGTCCGAAAGCTTTTGGGTGGAATTGATGTTAAATTCCTCGCCTGCCTGCTGGTAAATGGCCTGCTCAAGCTGGCGGATCTCCTGGACGAGTTCCTGAGAGAACCGCTCGAAGAACGGCAAATCCAACAGAATGCCAGCTTCCTCCATATCTGCCAGGACGGGGATGAGCTTAACCTCGATCTCACGGTTGAGTTTATCGACTCCATGGGACTGCAAGTCAGCCTCCTGCAATGGCAGCAGCCGTAGGGTCATGACCGCATCAGCAGCGGCATAGGGTGCTGCCTCGGCGATGGGCACCTGCGCCATGGTAATCTGGTTTTTGCCTTTGCCGATCAGGTCCTCGATGGAGGTCATCTCCACCCCCAACCGCACCCAGGCTAACGCTTTCAAACCCAGGTGGCGTGAATCGGGCGTGATCAACCACTCCGCCACCATTGTGTCGAAAGTGATTGGGCTGACCTCAACCCCCACCTGGCGCAGAACCAAGAGATCATACTTGGCATTGTGCGCTATTTTGGCGATCTTAGGATTAGTCAGGAGTGGTTTCAAGGCGGAAAGCACGTCATCAAGCGGCAATTGTTGCCCTTTGTCGTGCCCAACAGGGAAGTAATACCCTTTTTCCGGGCTGCCCGTCAGCGAAATGCCCACAAGTTGGTCCTGAAGCGGATTGATTCCGGTGGTTTCGGTGTCAAAGGCGATCACACTGGCACTTTTGAGGTTATTCACACAGGAATTCAGCTTCTCAGGGCTGTCCACAACAACAGTTTCGAAATCTGTCTTGAGAGGCTCGTCGGGTTTGGGTGCTGTTGGAGCGGGTTCACTGCCAAAAAGACTCTCCTGCTCCGGCTGAGCCATCAACGAAGGTTTGAGGCGCTGATTGAGCTTCTTCAAACGCTGCGTTAGTGTGCGGAACTCAAGCTGGTGGAACAGCTTTTCCACTGCCAGAGGATCAAAGCGGCTTGGCTTTGCCTGATCGAGGTCAAGTGTGACTGGCAGATCGGTGCGGATGCGTGCCAGATCCCGGCTCAGATAGGCAAGCTCCTTACCGGCTGCCAGGTCTTTTCCGACTTTTCCGGGGATCTCTGAGAGGTGCGCATAGATATTGTCAAGGTTGCCATATTGCTTGAGCAGCTTCACGGCAGTTTTCTCACCCACTCCTTTCACGCCCGGGATGTTATCTGAGGCGTCGCCAAGCAGCGCTTTATAGTCCACCACCTGCTCTGGCAACACGCCCAGCCTGGCTTCAACATCTTCGGCAAAGTAGTCGTCAGTCTGACCGCTTTTGGGGTTAGGCAGACTTACCACGATGCGGTTATTCACCAGCTGCAGCAGGTCGCGGTCGCCTGTGATGATCTTGACCCCCAACCCTTCCTTGGTGGTTGCCCAGGTGGCAAGGCTACCGATGACGTCATCCGCCTCGTAATTCTCCACCTCGATGCGGGGGATGTTAAAGCAGTCCACCATCTCGCGGATGCGTTCAATTTGCGCGCGCAGATCATCCGGCATTTTGGCGCGGGTGCCCTTATATTCGGGGTACATCTCGTGGCGGAAGGTTTTCCCGGTGTCGAAAGAAACAGCAAGGTAGTCCGGCTCTTCCTGCTCGAGCAGTTTCAGCAGCATGCTGGCAAAGCCATAAATGCCAGCGGTAGGCTCACCGGAGCTGGTTGCCCAACGGGTGGATCCACCGGAAGTCAGGGCAAAGTAAGCGCGATATGCGATGGCGTGACCGTCGAGCAAATAGAGAATTTTGGGCATGAGCACCTCTTTAGAAAACTTGGAACCAGTAAGGCCAGTAGAGCGCTTGCGTGGCGGATTGGGCTGATTTTGGCGTGGTTTGCGTTTCGCTTACGCGCACAGGCTTGGTGTGGCTTTCAGCATCCTGGGCGTATTTTGAACTGGTAGCAGCCTGGATGAATTCCGCCAGCACTTCTTCCTCATGGCTGCTCAGACCGCTGGTTTTTGGTACGCTCAAGACCTTGAGTTCTTCGATGGCTTTGGCAGCCTGACTTCGCAAGGAAGAAAGGCGCACGTGGGCAGGGAAGATCAGGCATACCTGCTTTTTATCCGGCAGGAAGTCGCTGTAGACCAGGCAGGGCTGTTCGTTCACTCTGCGTGCGTTAATTTTTTGGGGTGTGGCCGGTGGCGGAAAACCCTCCAATGATTCAGGCAGAAGGGAACCGCTCGAAGCTTCGAGCTTGTTGCCATTAAAAATCAACACGCCAAGCATCCCTTCGGGGAATCGGTGTCGGTATTTGTTCAGAATGGTCTGATAGTTGATCTGCTGTTCTGGAATTGCCATGAACCGCCTTTCACCTCGCTTAAGTGTAGCATTCGCAGGCGCTGGAAGCAAGTTTAAAACTGGGCGGATGAGACTGCATGCTTGGTATTTGACAAATTTTGGTCCTTTGCTGTTTAGCAGTGGTATCATTCTCGGAAGGTTTAACAGGAGGTGGTAAATGCTTCAGGATTTTCTTCAAGCGTATGTCAACAAATATGGTTTTTCGGGATACACCGAACTTCGCGCTCAACAGAATCGCAATCGCTCCGTGGTGATGCTCAACGGCAGCCTGACTGCTAACAACAGCGGCACCAGCCGGGGTCTTTCGGCGCGGGTAGTCAAGGGAGGGGCTTACGGCTTTGCCTCAGGCACTGGCTACGGGGACGATCTGGAGGCGATCGCACGGGTGGTCCAAACCGCCACTAACAATGCCGCCTTTCTGGATCGCCACGTCCAGCGAGGCAAGCCGGACTTCCCTGCCAACGCGCCTTTTACCCGTAAGGATGGGCTCGAGCAGGATGTGCCGGTGGAGCAGAGTTATCTGCTGGGCATCGTCGATGAACTCGACAGCTACATCGCCGAACGCTTCCCAAGGCTGCTCAGCCGGCGGATTGTCGCCCGAGTGCTCGATATGGAGAAGTTGCTCTACACCAGCGACGGCGTAGTCTCGCACTCGTATGTACCGCGGTCCAACGTTTACGTTTTCCTGACCACCCAGGATAAAGACGGTCAACCCGTGGAGCTCTACAAGGTGATGGGTGGGTATGGTAACTTCCTGAACAAGTTTCCAAACGCAGAAGACCTTTTTGGCGACATCGAAAAACAATACGAACAGCTTATTTTGAAAGCCGAGGGCGTTTATGCCAAACCCGGCATCCAAACTGTCATTCTCGATTCGGACCTGGCGGGCATCCTGGCGCATGAGGCGGTCGGGCATACCGTGGAGGCGGATTTTGTGGAAACCGGTTCCGTAGGCGGTCCGATGTTTGGCAAACAGGTTGCCAGTGAAAAGGTCAGCCTGGTGGATATTGCCCATGATGCCTTTGGAAAGCTGGCACCTGTGCCGGTTTTCGTGGACGATGAAGGCACGTTGGCCCAGGACCAAATGCTGATCGAAAATGGCATTCTCACAGGCTACATGCACAATAAAGAATCAGCCTTGAAATACGGTCATACACCGAATGGCAACGCCCGCGCTTTTGATTTCTCTGACGAACCGCTGATCCGGATGCGCAACACCTGCATCCTGCCCGGCAACGATAAGCTGGAAGACATGATCGCTTCGGTTGAAGATGGCTATTTCTTCACTGACATGAACAACGGTCAGGCGGATTCAACGGGTGAATTCATGTTCGGTGTGCCAATGGGATATGAGATCAAGAACGGCAAGCTCGGACGCGCCGTGAAAGACACGACCGTCTCCGGTGTGGCGTTTGAGGTGCTCAAGACAGCCGATATGGTCAGCGACACTGTCACCTGGACCAATTCGGGCATGTGCGGAAAAAAGCAGATGATCCCGGTGGGTATGGGCGGACCGGCAATTAAGGTTCAAATCAACGTGGGAGGTCGGGCATGAAGCAGGGTTTTGAAGTGAAAGACAAAGCGCTGTTCGACGCAGCTGAGTTAATTCTAGCTGAAATCAAGGCAATTGGCGCGGATGAAGGCGAAACCTGGGTGAGCCGCAGCGCGCTGACCGAGGTCTATTACGAGCTCGGAAAAGTCAGCATGGTGCGCACGGTATTTTCGGATAATGTCAGCCTCAAGTTGCTGAAAGATAAACGCAAAGGCAGTACCACCTTCAATAGTTTCGCTCCTGAAGACATCCGCCTGGCGGTGCAGGAAGCCTGGCAGGCGGCGCAGTCGGCTGCCCCGGACGAGGCGGAAGGGATCGCCGAGCTCCAGGAGAACCTCAGCTTCTCTGCGGGCGAAGAAAAACCTGACCTGGATGCCATGTACAGGCAGTTGGAGCAACTGCTGAAGGATGTCAGACAGGATTTTCCAAAAATCAGCTTTGACTCAATAGGTATTGAACACCAATTCGGAGAGAAACTCTATGCCAACACCAATGGCGTCAGGCTTTCTGACCGGCGGGGTCTGTACCAACTAAGCAACATGTTTATGGCTAAGGAGGATGGAAAAACCTCTTCGTTCAACTACTTTGCTACGGTCTACGAGAACCCTGCCGCTCGGGTCTGCGAGGAAAACCGGGTCAGGCGCTTGTTGGATGAGACCCAGCGGCAGATCGTGACGGAACAATTCGCGGGCAGTTTTGAGGGCGACGTGGTGATCACACCGGGCTGCCTGGAAACCATCCTCTACTACGTGACGGATACCTACCTTGGAGACGGAGCGCTGATCTCCGGAACGAGCCCCTGGAAAGATAAAATTGGCAGGCAGGTCGCCAGTCCATTGATTAATATTGAGTTGGTCGCAGAGCATCCCGAGCTGCCTGGGGCAAGTCCATTGAGCGGTGATGGCTACGTGGCTGAGAATATGCCTCTGATCGAGCAGGGAGTGCTTAAGAACTTCAGTTTAAGTCGCTATGGCGCCGCCAAAACGGGCTTGCCGCGCTCCAGGAACAATGGAAGCACCTATGTCCTTGGGGGCGGCGATACACCGCTCGAGGAAGTAATCGCTGGAATTGAGAAGGGCATCCTGATGGGGCGATTCTCGGGCGGAAGCCCCAGCCCTGCCGGCGATCTGAGCGGCGTGGCCAAGAATAGCTTTTTGATCGAAAACGGACAGATTACTAAACCCCTGAGTGAAGTAATGATCTCTGGAAACCTGGGAAATATGCTGCGCGACACGGTCGCGGTCAGCCTGGAACGCGAGTGTTCTGGCTATTGGCTTTTACCCTGGATCAGGGTAAAGGGCGTTACGATCTCGGGCAAGTAATTACAGGTTGGGAGTCTAAGCAATTGGTACAATACGGGGTCCGACTGGACCCCGCTTGGCTTAATTCCTTTCGTAGGAAGAGGCTTGACCCCTTCCGTAAACTCAACCAAACGGAACCACGCAATCATTCATCACAAACAAGCGGAACGGCGCAAGACCGTTCCCTACGACGATCATCTGCCACGCCACGCCGGATTGGCGCAAAAATACGCCCTTGTTGAAATCCTTTCGTAGGGAAGGGGCTTGACCCCTTCTGTAAACACAACCAAACGGAACCACGCAGGACCGTTCCCTACGCCCTGACTTACCCACCATAGGTTGGCAATAATTGTCGTAGGGTGGGTTGGCGTCGCATTAATTCAACCTGTCTGAACATCTCAATAGCCAACCCACCAACGGCAAGGATTACCAGTGTTTGTGGTGGGTATGCTATAGCCAGGTGTGCCTCCTGTAAATGCTTTGCGACGCCTACCCACCCTACCTCTTATTTTGTCAGAAACCCACAATTAAAATGCCACTGCTGATTAATTGTTTTGGTAGAGAAGGGGGCCCTGCCCTGGTAGCGAAGCGGAGAGGGTGACCCCTTCCTCAAACACAACCAAATGTAACCAGCAAGACTGTTCCCTGCAACAATCATCCGCCACAAACAAGCGGAACGGCGCAAGACCGTTCCCTACAACGGTCATCCGCCACGCCACGCCGGATTGGCGCAGAAAAATCCACTTTCGTTGAGGACTTTAATTTCCACCAAGTGTGACGTCAGGTTCAACCCCATTCGCTTTGCTCTGGGGCAGGCAGAAGAACCTGACCTACGCATTGATTAAGGGAAGGTTTTCGTAGCAGGTAAACAATTAATAAAAATTCATGATCGTGCCGGTCTCCAGACCGAGCACGGTATCTGACCGAAGGTCTCATCTTGTTATGGTTGACAGTATAAATGAAATGGAGACCAGAAGGGCAATTTTTGCGCGCGGCGAGGGCACCGGCAAATCACGAGACTGCTTCGATCATGATGCCGCGTTTTTGATCACAATTCCAAAGAATTATTTGCCAATCCGTCTATAATTCATCCAAACCTGCTGCTACGAAAGGACAACCAATGCTAGACCCTGAAATCCAGAAGAAATTGATCGCTGAAGGTCGCAATTTTATGAAAAGCAACTCTCTCAGCCCGTATGACGACTTTGTATCTGACCAGGATCTCAAACTGCCGCAGCCACCGCTGGTCAAGGCGCCCATGGCTGAGCAAGCCATGCCGCTTCCCAGGAATTTCGAGGACCTCAACCTGCAGCAAAATTTCATCACGCTGTTGACTGAACGCAAAAGCTCGCGGGTTTACACCCAGCAGCCCATCAGCTTGCTGCAGCTTTCCTTTTTGCTTTGGGCTACCCAAGGGATCAAAGACATCCGCGGCAAATCTTACGCCACTTTACGCACGGTTCCTTCAGGCGGCGCACGCCATCCTTTTGAAACCTACCTGCTCGTGCAGTATGTGGAGGGATTGCAGCCAGGAGCGTATCATTACTTGCCCCTAGGTCACCAGCTCGAATTCCTGCATCCGGTGGAAGATCTGCCCGGAGCGATATCGCTCTCCCTCGAAGGGCAACATTGGGCGGCGAAAGCCAGCGTAGTTTTTTATTGGAGTTTTTTGCCCTACCGCTGCGAATGGCGCTACGGCATTTGGGCGCATCGGGTTGCCTTGATCGATGCCGGTCACGTTGGTCAGAATCTGTACCTGGCCTGCGCCGCACTCGGGCTGGGCACCTGCGCCATCGCTGCCTTCGATCTGAAAATTTGCGACTCCCTGTTTGGCTTGGACGGCGAGGAGGAGTTCATCGTTTACACATCTCCCGTCGGCACCATTTCCCCTGCCGATCAGAAGTCGGAAAAGGCCTTTTACCAGTTTGTGGAAGATGAGGGTTTGTAGATAAACTGTGTTTTGCTTGTACACCCGGGCAGTTCCATCCGGCGTACGATTTTGGTAGGATTAAGGGCAATTATGAGACGTGTTGCATGCAAAAGCAAAGACAAATGGGATATTGCCGTTAACGATAAGCATATGCCGGAATCACTGCCGACATACTGTTTGCCTCGGTTACAATTTGGTAACCTGGAAAAACGGAGAGGTTGTCAATGATCAGACGTGACAAAGTCAACTATTATCTCGATCTCGCTGAGATAGTCAGCCAGCGCGGTACCTGCTTGCGAAAGCAATATGGCGCGGTGATCGTCAAGAACGATGAGGTTGTTTCGACGGGTTATGTTGGCGCGCCGCGTGGAAGAGCCAACTGCATCGACCTGGGATACTGCATCCGCGAGCAGATGCAAATCCCGCGCGGGGAACGCTATGAACTCTGCCGCAGCGTACATGCCGAAGCCAATGCCATTATCAGTGCCTCGCGCGAACGCATGCTGAACAGCTCACTCTATCTTTCCGGGATCGACTTGAAAGATAACGGTAACTACGTCAAGACTGCCAACCCCTGCTCGATGTGCAAACGCATGATCATCAACGCGGGCATTGAGCAGGTTTTTATCCGTGATGATAAAGATAATTACCGCCGCATCGCCGTGCAGGATTGGGTCGACAACGACGAATCACTGATTGGCGTGATGGGTTATTGAATGTGAGAGGACTTACGCAATGAAGAACAGTGAAGTAACTCGTGTTGTGCATGGCAAACCCGCTGTAGATGGTGCCGGAGTTCGCCTGAACCGGGTTCTGGGGGGCAATACCATCGAGGATTTTGATCCCTTCCTGATGTTGGATTCATTCGACTCGCGCAATCCTGAGGACTACATCAGGGGCTTCCCGATGCATCCGCATCGCGGCATCGAGACTATCACCTACCTGGTAGCGGGCGAGATCGCACATGAGGACAGCCTCGGCAACAAGGGTCTGATCACCTCTGGCGCTTGCCAGTGGATGACGGCTGGCAGCGGCATCCTGCACCAGGAAATGCCGCAGGAAGCTGAGCGCTTGCTGGGGCTGCAGCTTTGGCTGAACCTACCCGCTGCCGAAAAAATGACCACGCCAAAGTATTTTGACATCGAACCGCAGGATATGGGTCTGGTGGAAGAAAATGGTGGATTCGTGAAGGTCATCTCCGGCGAGTATAAGGGTGTACGGGGAGTGACTCCGCACCACATCCAAGCCACACTGCTGGACGTGAAGCTCGACGAAGGGCAGGGCATTGAGATACCTGTAAAACCAGGCGAGACAGTTTTTGTCTTTCTGATCGAAGGCGCGGGCATGCTCAATGGAGAGATTTTTGAAGAGAAAACCGCTCTGCTGCTGGGCGAGGGAGAACTGGTGGAGGTATGCGCTCTGCCAGGAGAGGTTGTGCGTTTCATCCTGGCTTCAGCGCCCCCACTTCACGAGCCGGTTGCTTGGGGTGGACCAATCGTGATGAATACACGCGAAGAACTGCAGCTGGCGTTTGACGAACTCAGAGCCGGAACATTTATTAAGTAAGAAGGAGCGACCATGAAACAATTTGATGTTGTAGTATTAGGAGCAGGACCTGGCGGTTACGTCGCAGCGATCAAAGCCGCTCAACTTGGCAAGAAAGTCGGCATCATCGAGCGCGAGTACCTGGGTGGAGTATGCCTGAACGTCGGCTGCATCCCCTCCAAGGCACTTTTGAGGAATGCTGAACTGGCATATCTTCTGCGAACCGAAGCAAAAGAATTCGGCATCAGCTTCGACAACCTCCAGCTCGACTATGCGGCTGCGTATAAACGCAGCCGGGAGGTCAGCCAGCGGCTGACCAAGGGTATCAGTTTCCTGATGAAAAAGAACAACATCGAAGTCATCAACGGCGAAGGCAAATTGACCGCTCCGGGTAAGCTCCTGGTGGAGCTCACGGACGGCGGCGAAGAGGAAGTACTGGCGCAGGACATCATCCTGGCTACTGGCGCGCATGCTACCGTGATCCCCGGCATGGAGCCTGACGGCACAAAAATCCTGGATTACAAGCACGCGATCCTGCTCGAGAGCCTGCCGAAATCCGCTGTGATCATTGGCGGAGGGGCAGTCGGGATCGAGTTTGCGACGGTTTGGAGCGGTTATGGCGTGGAAGTGAGCGTGGTGGAAATGCTCCCGCACATCCTGCCCAACGAGGATGAGGAAGCCGTCGCTGAGCTTGCCAAAGCCCTGAAAAAACGCGGTGTGAAAGTTTTTGCTGGCACGAAGGTAAAGAGCGTTGCGCGTACGGAGACTGGCACCAAGGTGCTGATCGAGAGCGAAAAAGGTGAAGAAACCCTCGAAGCTGAGGAAACTCTTGTCGCGGTGGGCTTTAAGCCCAATTCCGAGGGGATCGGCTTGGAAGAGGTGGGCGTTGAAACCGACAAGCGCGGGTTCGTGGTGGTGGATGAGCGCATGCGCACGAACATACCCGGCATTTGGGCGATCGGCGACCTGACTGGCAAATTGCTCCTTGCCCATACAGCTTCAGCGATGGGAATTATCTGCGCGGAGAATATCGCTGGCAAGGAACCGCGAACCCTGGATTACCGCATGATCCCACGGGCAACCTATTCCTCACCGCAGGTTGCGTCCTTTGGCTACACCGAAGCCCAGGCGAAGGAGGCAGGCTTTGCGGTGAAGGTTGGCAAGTTCAACTTCCAGGCTAACGGCAAGGCGCTCGGCTTGGGAGAGTACCAGGGCTGGGTGAAGGTCGTAACGGATGAAAAGTACGGTGAGATTTTGGGTGCCACGATCGTCGGACCTGAAGCGTCTGAGCTGCTGCCTGAGCTGGTTCTGGCCCAGGCGAATGAACTCACGGTGGAAGAAATTGCCCATTCTGTCCACGCCCATCCCACGTTGGCTGAAGCGTTGATGGAAGCGGCTGAAGCCGCGCTTGGCAGCGCGATCCACAGTTAGAACCATTAAGAATCACAAGTCGGGATGAGGCTTTTTACCTCATCCCGTTTTCATATGTGATCTTGCCGGTCTCCAGACCGAGCACGGCACCTGACCGAAGGTCTCTATTTTAAGCCGAGTGATGAACTCGTAGGGCGAGCTTGGAGGCACTGCTCATATCATCATGCGGAGACCATGGTGTGCTTCCAATCCGCCGTCATGCCACCAATGGTTTGTACGGCGGATTGAGGGTACGATTCGTTCGTTTATCACATCACTCACGGTTTCCTCAATCACGCCCTACGAAAAGCAGGGTATTAGTCCAGCTGCCGAATTCCACCATCTGCGCAACATTACGGAGGGAGCAAGCTGTTTAGACAAGTAAGATTGTTTACACATTATCCGGGGTGATTATTTACAGGTTAAGGGCAGACACAGGGGTCTGCCCCTACGAAAGCCACCTTTCCCTCAAACACCAGATGTNNGGTAACCCCCCGTGGTTACCCGTTATATAGCAAACACAACGTTTTCCAGGGTTGTCCTCAAAAATAATCCTATGATCCGAGATAGCCTGCTTGCTTGATGAAAGTGTAAACAATCACCCTAAACAACATGTAAACCATCATTGTCTTGACACAAGCCCCCTCCGTACGACTCCATCTTCCCTCTCATCGCGAGCCATTTTTCCGAAGCGATCTGCCGTTGAATTGGATTTATTAGTGACCTTCGGTCAATTACCGTGCTCGGTCCCACGGGGAGGCTTCGCACCGAGGACGCCGGCACGATCGATTGTATAATCCCTTAACAAAATCGAAAAAAGTATCTAAGGGCGAAATTGGAAGCACTGCAAGCATTATTACGCAGAGACCTTGGCGTACTTCCAATCCGCCATGACGAAATCAATCATTCAAGAAATCAAACATAGCAACTCAGTTCGCCATTAACGGCGGATTGAGGGCACGATCCGTTCATCCATCACCTCGTTCACGGTGCCTTCAAGCTCGCCCTACATATTTCTTTATTCGCGAAGGAGGTGGTTTTTCAGTTCACCTAAGAGTCCAGGGCAATTGCATCTAATTAAGTGCAGTACAAATCAGGGGTTTATCATTTAGGCGAGTATCTATGTTTGCTGTCTTCTATCCTAGACCCGTCGCATTTTGATGCGTTCAACGCGCAATGTGTCTCCTGCAGACACAATCATCCCTTGGCTGGCAGGGTTATCCATCCTTCAGGCACGCTTAAGCCTGGCTCAAGAGGTTAAATAGGTATTTATCGTCCCAACCACAGCGCAGTCTTTTGCCTTTGACCCCGATTTTGCTGGTTTTATCTTGCCTGAGCAGGTTCAAACTCATCTTGCGAATGATGCTGAAATTGCTGGCGGCATTATCTTTCCTCATCCGAGCCCTGTCTTCGTTGAAAGCAATATCCAGGACCCAGTGCAACTGGTTTTCTATTCCCCAGTGGCTGCGTTGATAGTCCAGGATCTGGGCAGCGTTGCTTTCCAAACTGGTGATAAAGTAGCGCATCGAGTTTTCTGTCTTCCCGTTGATGATCCGTTCACTTTCAATGAAGACCAAGCTCTTCAAGCCAGGCCATTTGTTTGAGAGGTCACGCAAATATTCCTCGTCCGATACCAGCCAGCAACGCCTGGTTTCTATCCTGCCATG
>DBRR01000029.1 GCA_002306055.1 Anaerolineaceae bacterium UBA1363 | reverse complement strand
CAGGGTGGTCCTCAAAAATAATCCTATGATCCGAGATAGCCTTCGTGCTTGATGAAAGTGTAAACAATCACCCTAAACAACATGTAAACCATCATTGTCTTGACACAAGCCCCCTCCGTCCGACTGGATTTTAGTCCCGCAATCCCCATTCAAGTTTTGGAGTTAATCGCGCATCCCTGCCAGAGCTTTTTGCTTCTTCCAGGGCGGCAGATTTGAATCCTCAATGATGACTGCCCGCAGTTCAAAGATCTGATCTCTGAGCATGGCTGCGCGCTCAAATTCGAGTTCCGCTGCCGCAGCTTTCATCTGCTTTTCCAACTCAGCCAGCAGGGTTTCCAACTCTCGTTGCTGCATCTTGGCAGCCAGTTCGCGGGCACTGCGAGGTTTGTCTTTCTCTTCAGGAGCGACGTTTATCAATCGGGACGTGATGTCATAAACCGCCTTGGTGATTCCCACGGGCGAGATGTTGTGTTCCTGGTTGTAAGCTTCTTGCTTGGCACGGCGGCGGGTGGTTTCATCAATCGCGCGCTTCATCGAGTCGGTCATGCGGTCAGCATAGAGGATGACCTGCCCGTTGATATGCCGTGCAGCCCGCCCGAAGGTCTGAATCAGGGCGGTGGTAGAGCGCAAGAAGCCTTCCTTATCCGCGTCCAAAATCGCCACCAACGAGACCTCAGGCAGATCGAGCCCTTCACGCAACAGGTTGATGCCTACCACGACATCGAAGACTCCCAGGCGCAGGTCGCGCAGAATGCCAACCCGTTCGAAAGTCTCCACCTCCGAATGCAGGTAATGGACCTTGAAGCCGGCTTCAAGCAGGTAGTCAGCCATGTCTTCAGCCATGCGCTTGGTGAGGGTGGTGACCAACGCGCGCTCACCGCGATCGACACGTTTACGCAGTTCCGCGATCAGATCGTCGATCTGACCTTTGGTAGGGCGCACCTCTATCTTGGGATCCAGCAAACCGGTTGGACGGATAACCTGGTCCACGACCTGCTGGGCTTTTTCCATCTCGTAAGGACCTGGCGTTGCGCTCGTGTAAAGCGTGATTCCCATCATCTTTTCAAATTCAGGGAACTTGAGCGGACGGTTGTCGAGTGCGGAAGGCAGGCGAAAACCGTAATCCACGAGCACTTCTTTGCGGGACCGGTCGCCGTTGTACATGCCACGGATCTGCGGGATCATCATGTGGGATTCATCCAGCACCATGAGATAGTTGGAGGGCAGAAAGTCCAGCAAGGTCCAGGGAGGGCTGCCTGGAGCCCGCTGATCGATGTGGCGGGAGTAGTTTTCGATGCCGGCGCACGAACCGACTTCGCGCAGCATTTCGAGATCATAACGGGTGCGCTGTTCAAGGCGCTGCGCCTCAAGCAGCCGACCGCTTTGCTTGAAGAATTTTAAGCGCTCCTCAAGCTCAGCTTCGATGTCCTGCAGGGTTTTGGCCATGCGGTTCTCTTCGGTCACGTAGTGCTTGGCTGGGTAGATATCCACCTGGTCGGGTCGATCGATAACCTCACCTGTAATAGGGTTGAGACGGATGATGTCTTCAATTTCATCGCCAAAGAAACTGATGCGGATGGTTTCTTTTTCGCTGTATGCCGGCAGCACTTCAAGCGTGTCGCCTCTCACGCGGAAGATACCCGGCTTTACCTCCAGATCGTTGCGCTGATACTGGATATCCACCAGTTGGCGAAGGAGGGCGTTACGGCGATAAATGGAGCCTTTCTCGATATGTAAAACGTTCGCGCGGTAGGCATTGGGGTCGCCCAGACCATAGATAGCTGAGACTGACGCCACGATGATCACATCCTGGCGCGACATGAGCGCGGTGGTGGCTGCCAGCCGCAGGCGGTCGATCTCTTCATTGATGTCCGTTTCTTTTTCAATGTAAAGATCCCGCCTGGGGATATAGGCTTCCGGTTGATAGTAGTCGTAATATGATACGAAGTACTCTACGGCGTTTTCAGGGAAAAAGTCCTTGTATTCGGCGTAAAGCTGAGCAGCAAGGGTTTTGTTATGAGTCATCACAAGTGTCGGCAGCTGCAAATGCTGAATAACATTGGCAACGGTGAAAGTCTTGCCAGTGCCGGTGGCGCCGAGCAGCACCTGGTGGCGGTAACCCTTCTCGATACCTGACAGCAACTTTTCGATTGCTTCCGGTTGATCTCCGGTGGGTTTGTAAGGAGCGTGAAGTTTGAATTGCATAGGTTTATTTTACATGCTTATGGATTGTAATGTAATGAAACAGCTTAAGGCAGCGGTGTTGGCGTGATCAATAGGATCGGTGTAGGAGGAATTACTGGAGTAAATGGTAAAACCACTTTAAAAACAAACAGGTAAGCAACGAGGGCAAACAAAACACTGTAGAGCGTGCCAATAAGATAGTATTCAGCAAAAGCTGAACTCTTACTGATTTTGTCATACCTGGCCATTGATTTGGCAGCAATCAACAACCCCATTGCGGCATACTGCCCCAGAGATGCAAATAAAACCATAATGATGCGTTCAAATGTGCCTACCCATGCTCCAGCTCCTTCAACTTCACTGGAGTCTGCTTGATTATTCTTTTGCTGGTCAGATGGTTGATTGTTATCTGTTAGTTCCACGCTTTGCTGCTCTTGGGAAGCTTTCTGGTCCAGTCTTCTGTTTTCCTCTTTCGCTGCTGAGGAATATTTTTCGAATAGTATATCCAAACTAATATTGCCAGGTTTCCAAATCAGTAATAATAGCGTCAACCAAGTCCAAAGGTAATCAGGCAAACCTGCAAGCCAAGCTCGGATTCCCATTTCTGGTAAGAAGCTTACGAGCAATAATAAAGTATTCCATTATGAATACCGTTTATTAATCCTTTCCAATGCTAGTTCTACTTCTCTGCAAGCTGACATGTAACGTTTGATACCGCTTGATTCAAGTCTTCGAGTTAGTGAAGATGGAAGAATATCGAGTTTTTCAGCGATCCTTTGATGATTGATCTCTTCAGGGTCCATTATTTCTTCTTCCAGTATTATTTTATAGACTTCGGTTTGAGAATCGCGCCAACCACTCACTTGCAATGCCATTAACTTGAGTATGTGGTTAATCAGGTTTACTGTGCCATCTGGCTCTTGTACACCCAGGTGGATATTGGCTCTGCCGTAGTCATTATTTTTATGGACATAGTCAATCGCTTCGCGGGCTTTCCAATAAACTGGTCCGTCAGCTCCAATACTTGTGGTGGGATCAAGATCCGTTGTGAGCGTGCCTACACCAATACCAAATCTGAGGCGTATCGGTCGTAAAGCAAAAGAAATTTCATCAAGTATGTGTAACAACCCGTTACCATCGTTGAATAAACCCTGAAACTCATCACCCAAAGTAATCATAAGTCTCGATGCAAGCGAGGCTTGATGACTTTGATTTATTCGCTGCAACACACCCTGCAAATCTTGCTGGGTTTTACGTCTGTCCAAGATGGACTTTGACTTAATGATATCTCCAATTACCGCAATCAAGGGTAGGTAATCCTTAGCACTAAAGTAATATCGAAATACTGGTGCAAAGCAAGAACATAATACCGATAATTAACGAGATTAATGAATAATTGAAGTATTTGTACTTTAAATCACAAATTTTCGAGTTTATCAAAATTTCTTTAAGATAATGACTTTCCGAGTCCAATAGTGAAGCCTGAAATGCTTCTTGGAATACGTCAAATTTCTCAAACTTTGATATCTTTCCATAGAAAAAGTCAGATTGTGTCAATCCGGTCTGATCGAGATGAAGACGTGCTCGAAGTGTTAAAACCACAAAAATAAAGCTTGCGAGAAAAGAGAAAAAAGTAAAACCGACTAATATCAGCAGTAAAAGGGACGGTCGATTGCTTCTCTGGAGGAAAACGGTCGTTAGGAAATGTATAAAACTACCATTATTAATTGAAATTGTTAAAACGACGCCCAGAAAAGCCAGTAAAATAGAGGCTTTTGTATCAGCCCTTTCGATCAGATGTTGGATTCGATCTACTTGAGACTCAAGAATATCGATTTTTTGTTTTTGGTCCACTTTTACCTCATCTGATAATTATAATCGTGAACATGTAAAAAAAAGACGACCTGTTGGTCGTCTTTTTGAAAAGGAAATACATGCGTTTTACTGATTTAAATATCGCTTGATCAGTTCCAAAACGTAATCCCAATTGACAATCTTATCCAGAACTTCTTCGAGGTGCTTTTTGCGAAGGTTCTGATAATCCAGGTAGTAAGCATGCTCCCAGACATCCAAACCGAAGACAGGGGATTTGCCATCTTTCCAGGGGTTATCGCCGTTGGGAGTCGAGTAGATGTCCAGTTTGCCGTTATCAACTACCAGCCATGCCCAGCCGCTTCCGAAGCGGTTGACACCAGCATCCACCATCTTTTTCTTGAATTCTTCAACGCTTCCAAAGGTTTGCGTGAGTAATTCTTCCAACTCAACCGGAATCCGACTCTGACCAACAGGGGCAAATTGCTTCCAATACAGGTTGTGATTCCAAGCCTGGGCAGAATTGTTGTAAAGTTTTTTCAGTTCCGGGTTTTTAGCTGAAACGTCTACGATTTCTTCGAGTGAGGCACCTTCCAAATCGGTACCTTTTACAAGATCTTTGGTAGTGTCAAAATAGGCTTTGTGATGTTTGCCATAGTGGTATTCAATAGTTTGTTCAGAAATGACCGGAGCCAAAGCGTCTTTGGCATATGGCAATTCAGGTAATTCCAATGGTGATTTCATCCAATCTTTTTTGTGTTCCATAGTATCCTCAACATTCTCCTTTACCAATTTCTTATCTTGAACAGATTATAAGAAAAAGCGATTTGTTTTGGCGAATCTATGTACAAGGTCTGAAGGAATGCAAGTTCATTCGCCAATAATCTTGATCAGCACACGCTTTGGCCGTCCGCCATCGAACTCCCCATAAAAAATCTGTTCCCATGTGCCAAAGTCCAGCTTGCCATCGGTGATGGCCACCACCACTTCGCGTCCCATGATCTGCCGTTTGATATGCGCGTCGGCATTATCCTCCCCGGTGTCGTTGTGGCGGTATTGCCCGATCGGGGCATGCGGCGCGATCTGTTCAAGCCAGCGTTCATAGTCCTGGTGTAATCCGTATTCGTCGTCGTTGATAAAAACCGAAGCGGTGATGTGCATCGGATTTACCAAAACCAGTCCTTCCCTGACGCCGCTTTCAGCCACCGCCCTTTCAACATCCGGGGTGATGTTCACAAACCCCCGCCTGCCGGGAACTCGCATTATCAGCTCTTTACGATAACTTTTCATGCTAACCTTCCTGTTCAAGTAATTTTGCATGCTTCTCTGCGTGCATCCTGAGCATTTTCTCCTTCACCTCTGCCAGATGGCGACCCTTCAACGGGAACAAGAACAAAATCAGTGCTGCAATCAGCATCGCAGCTCCCGGAATAATCCCAATGATTGCCCGAATGCCGAACAATGCAGTTTCCGGTTGGTTCAGAAAGATCTGCCCGCCATTCGACTCCCGGGTCACAAAATTTGCGGCTGCCAGGATCGAAGCGGTCAAGGTGGCTGCCAGCGACTGGGCTGGTTTGGTTACCAATGCGTTCGCACCGAAGTATGAACCTTCGCGCCTCACCCCGGTATGCAACTCATCTTCATCAATTACCTGACCAAGTAACAGGTAGGTCACTACTTGTACACCAGAATAACCAAAACCAACAACCATGATGCAAACCATGATCAAATTCACCGGCACAAAACCGATGGCTATCAAGCCGACTCCGGTAATCAGCAGGTAAATCTGCATGGTTCTGACCGCCTCAAAGCGTTTCAAAACAAATTGCACCAGCGGCACGCCGATAGCCAACGGGATGAACAAGGCTGCAAGCAGGTAAATAGTTGGCTGTTGGGTCACATAATCCGCGACGTAAAAAATGGCACCCATGCAAATGGAGAACATGAAGGTGCACATGAAGTTTGCCACCACAAATATGATAAAGGATTTGTTAGCGAAGGTGGACTTGATCGCCTGCCACCAGGGTAAAGGCTCGTCCACCTGGCTGAATTCTTTCCGTTCTTTTACTTTCAGTGTGGTCAGAATGATGAGAAACGCGGCGAGCACAGCGACCGCAATCATAGACATCTGTAAGGCAAACAAGGAGGTGTTCAGTGAGCCGGCTTTAGGTCGGAAGAAATCGGGAATGATGAAACCGACCAGGGTGCCAAGCAGACCAAATAAGCTGCTGACTATTGATAGCTTGCCGCGTTCCACATCCGATTCCGTCAACTCTGGCAGGAGCGCACCATGTACCAACCCCATAATGGTATAGCAGGTATCATACAGGAGCATGGTGATCAGCATCCAGGCGAATTTGGTGAAATCTGGGGCATGCTGCGGAGCGAACCAAATCAGGCTGAAAGTAAGCGCAAAAAATGGCGCTGTGTATCGCAGGTATGGGATCCGCCTGCCCAATTTTGAGCGGGTTTTATCCGTGATCTGGCCAAAAATCGGGTCGTTGATCGAGTTCCAAACCGCGTAGATGCCGAAGGCAATCCCGATCCATCTCGCGGGTAATCCAAGGTAATCCTGGTAGAAGATGGTCAGCAAGGCGCTATAGATTCCACTGACAGTCGCCATCCCCAGCGTTGCCAGGCCATAATATACACGGGTCGAAGCCTTTACAGGTGCGGGTTGAAGAGATTGGGTATACTCAGTCTGCATGCTCGGACTACCTCCATCCTGAATGTTAGGCTAATTGTAACCTGTAGAATATTAATTTCAAAAAAAGATTCAAGAGGGTGTTGAAATAAACCAACAA
>DBRR01000007.1:9359-30964 GCA_002306055.1 Anaerolineaceae bacterium UBA1363 | reverse complement strand
TTGTTGGTTTATTTCAACACCCTCCAAATATTTACAAAATTTTGCACTGAATGCCAATTTGGTTTTTGATGAATAATCTGTTTTTATTTTTGGCTGCGTAGTATAATACCTCAGAATTATAAAAAATGTCTTACCGTGTACAAAATGATAACCGTTTTTTAGCAAATTAATTACCTTTACAACACATGCTCCGGGGAAAAATTGCTTCGCGGCTATCATCTAATCCTGGTGTCATCTGATCCTGGCATAAAATATCTTAGCGGTATTATAATTTTGCGTCATATTGAAATTTAAAAAAATGGAGGCAAGTGTGCAAGAAAAATACGATTACCTCGTGATTGGGGGGGGCGTAGTTGGTGCAATGATTGCCCGATGGCTTTCCCGTTACGAAGGCAAGCTGCTGCTGATAGAGAAAGAAGCAGATATCGGCATGGGTTCCTCTTCGGCGAATACGGCAATTGTCCATGCAGGTTATGACCCCTTACCAGGCTCTCTGAAAGCTTTAATGAATGTCAGGGCGAATCCCATGTGGGACCAATTAGCTGGCGAACTCAACTTCCCCTTTGAACGCAGAGGCGATTATGTGGTCGCTATCGGAGAAGAGGAACGGCCCCTGGTAGAAAAGTTGATGCAGCAAGGCATCAAGAACGGCGTCCCGGGGATGGTGATGCTCGATGCTGGTGAAATGCGTTCTCGAGAGCGCGACATCAACCCTGATGTCAGCGGCGCTCTTTGGGCAACGACCGGCGGCATTTGCGATCCCTTCCAGGTCACTGTCGCCGCTGCAGAAAACGCGGTTATCAACGGTGCCACGGTTCTTCTGAATACCAAATTTGAAGATTTTATTTGGGAAGGCAACCGCGTTATTGGTGTTAAAACCAATCGGGGAGATTTCTTTGCCCGTTGGGTGATTAACTCAGCTGGTATTTACTCCGACGCAGTGATGCACAAAGCTGGCGTCCGCCCTGAATTTTTCATAAAACCACGCAAAGGTGAGTATTTCATCTTTGACCGGGCGGAAGTCCAAATCCACAATGTACTCTTTCCTGTGCCATCCAGCCGGGGTAAGGGCATCTTGGTTACCGCTACCTTACACGAGAACACCATCGTAGGCCCTAACGCCAATGTGATCGATGACAAAGAAGATACATCCCTAACCAAAGAAGGCATGGACGAACTGCTCGATGGCGCCAAGAAATTGATTCCCTCCCTCAATCTCCGCCATTCGATTGCGAATTTTGTCGGCTTACGTCCCATGGGAAACGGTCCTTGCTACACCCCGGGCATTAATTACAACAACGACTATGTAATCGAAGTCCCCAGCAGTGTGCAGGGCTTCGTCAACCTGGGCGGCATCGAATCGCCTGGCCTGACATCAGCCCCAGCCATTGCAGAAATGGTGGTAGACCTGATGAAAGACGCTGGGGAAGAATTCGTCGCGAAGAAATACTGGGACCCAATTCGACCGCCCCGACCGCGCTTCGCGCACATGACCCACCAGGAACGCAAACTCCTTTGCGATATGGATCCCCGTTATGGACGGGTGATCTGCCGCTGCGAAAACGTCACCGAGGGTGAGATCATCCGTGAGATCCACGCCCCAATCCCTGCCACCACGTACGATGCTATCAAACGCCGTACCTGGCTGGGAACCGGGCGTTGCCAGGGCGGCTTTGACATGCCGCGCGTGGTGGCGATCCTTTCCCGCGAGCTGGGAATATCCCCACTGAAAGTGACCAAGCGAGGGACTGGGTCAGAATTCCTTTTCCGCCAGACCAAAGATTTGGAGGTCAGCGATGTTAACTAAGAAGCAATATGACGTGGTTGTAATTGGTTCTGGTCCTGGCGGACTTGCAGCTGCTATCGAAGCCAAAAAAGGCGGCGCAGATGACGTTTTGGTCATTGAACGCGACGTTGAATTGGGCGGTATCCTGCTGCAGTGCATCCATAACGGTTTCGGTCTGCAAACCTTCAAAGAAGATCTTCCTGGTCCTGAATATGCTCAGCGCTATATTAACGAAGCCAAAACATTGGGGATCACCTTCCTGATGGATACCATGGTCATGGATGTGACCTCTCAACGCAAGTTATACCTAACCAGCCGGGATTTAGGATATATCGAAGTGGACGCCCACGCCATCGTTTTGGCAATGGGCTGCCGCGAACGCACCCGCGCCCAGGTGCGAATCCCAGGCTATCGCCCGAATGGCGTCTTCACAGCCGGAACCGCCCAGCGCTGGGTGAACGTGGAAGGTTATATGCCCGGTAATAACTTTGTCATTCTTGGCTCTGGTGACATTGGCATGATCATGGCACGACGCCTGACTTTTGAGGGCGCGCATGTGGAACGGGTACTTGAAATTCAATCTTACTTGTCTGGCTTGAGCCGAAACTATGTGCAGTGTTTGGATGACTGGGGCATCCCATTACAGCTTCAATATACTGTCAAGAAAATCATTGGCAAGAATCGGGTTGAAGCGATCGAGGCTGTTGCAGTCGATGATAAATGGAATTTCATTCCCGGCAGTGAAGAGATAATCCCATGCGATACCTTGTTGCTCTCAGTCGGTTTGATCCCTGAAAACGAACTCTCCAAGAAGGCTGGTGTACTTCTGGACCCCGTGACTGGTGGTCCATACGTGGATGAACATTTCCAGACCAGTGTGCCGGGCATTTTCGCCGCCGGCAACGTGGTGCACGTTTACGACCTGGTCGATTACGTATCAATGGCAGGTTCTGAAGCTGGACGAAGTGCCGCAGAATTTGCCTTGGCTGAAAAAGAACGTTCTGCCCGATACATTCCACTTGTTCCTGGCAAAAACGTGCGCTACATCGTTCCCCATAAATTGGATAAACAAGCTTTGGAAAATGGGGATATCAGTCTGCAAATGCGCGTTACCAAACCGATCGAGGAAGATGTCTGGTTGGAAGTGCATGGAGAAGAAAACAGCATCGTGCGGCGTTCAGAGCGTTATGTGCGCCCGGGTGAGATGGTCACGATCGTGCTCAAGCCTAAAATGGCAGCTGAAGTCGAAAAAGCTGGCAGATTGACCGTCGATATTTATCCTAAATCAGAGGCATAAGATGGAAGAAAAGAATTTTATCTGCACTGCCTGCCCAATGGGCTGTAAATTGATCGTACGAATGGAAGGCGACGAAGTAGTCAAGATATTGGGTCAACGCTGCCGGCGCGGCGAGACCTACGGTCGCCAGGAAGCCATCGCCCCTCAGCGTATGGTTGCCAGTACGGTCAGAGTGGTTGGCGGCTTACATCCGCTTTTACCGGTCTACACCAAGGGCACCATCCCCAAGCGGCGCATAGGCGATGTCTTGGCTGCCATCCGCGCGGTTGAAGTGAAAGCACCTGTCAAGGCGACCCAGGTCATTATCCCCAACGTCATTGGTACGGGCGTGGACGTTATTGCCAGCCGTGATATGCCGGAGAAGTAGGATCTCACGGGATTGATAACTCCCATCTTTCAAGACGAGTAAATACCACTTTAAATAAGAAACCCACCCCGCTTGTCTCTTCTAAAGGGAGTTAGGGGTGGGTTTTTGTCTACTTTTTAATGATTTCGTGAAAAACTCAGGCTTGTTGGGCCGCCAGTTCTTCCACCATCTTGACGCCGCTACTGGTGCCGATGCGGGTCGCGCCGGCTGCGATCATCGCCTGGGCATCTGCCAGGCTGCGGATGCCGCCAGAGGCTTTGACGCCCATTTCGGGGCCTACCACGCTGCGCATCAGGCGCACATCTTCCACCGTCGCGCCGCTGGTTGAAAAACCGGTCGAGGTCTTCACAAAATCTGCTCCTGCTTCCTTGGCCAGCAGGCAGGCAGTGACCTTTTCTTCGTCTGTGAGGAGGCAGGTCTCCAAAATAACCTTAACGATCGCACCCTTCCGGTGTGCTACCCGCACGACTTCGCGGATATCATTCGCTACTGCCGACAGGTTGCGCGATTTGAGCTCGCCCACGTTGATCACCATGTCAATTTCAGTCGCTCCATCTTTTATCGCGCGTTTGGCCTCATAAACTTTGGCACTTGTGGACATCGCTCCCAGGGGGAAACCGATCGTCGCTCCAACTTTGACGCCTGAGCCTGCCAGTGCGGCTTTGCAGTAAGCAACCCAGTAACTGTTGACGCAAACCGCACCGAAGTGGTATTGCAAAGCTTGCTCGCAGAGGATCGCAATCTGCTCGGCTGTGGCATCCGGTTTGAGAAGGGTATGATCGATGATGCTAGCCAGCGGGAGGGTGTGATCAGAGTCAGCGGGATCCATAATACCAGCTTCAACCTTCTGAACCCGGCCTTTTTTGTCGAAATAGGTTGTCATGGATTGCCCGTGGGATGTAAGTGTTATTTGAAAAGCATAAACGGATTGAAAATCGTTGGTGGTCATGGTGTACTCCTTGGATTTTTCCGGCTCCCCTCTGACCGGTTTGGTTAATTTTACCCCTTAAGCACGGTCTTTGTTGTTTGTGGAAACAAATGAACAGCAGAGTTTAAGGCGGAATGTGCTGTCTTCGCGCACTCCGCCGCAATCAATGTCTGCTAATCGATGTCGGAGTGAGCCTGCACGAGGTTATCGGTGTATCAACTAAGTGAGGCATTCTCATTCCGACTTGCGGCTTCAAAATGGTGTGTATAGGATTGTGCTAAGCTATAATTCAACTCAGAGAGAATATCATGCAGCCTGAATTCACCGCCATCGCCCATCCCAACATTGCCTTCATCAAATATTGGGGCAATCGCGACGACGTACTTCGCTTGCCGCTGAACGGCTCGATATCGATGAATCTGAGCGGGATGGAAAGCACGACGACTGTACAGTTTGGTGCGGAGCTAAAGCAAGACAGCTTCGAACTGAATGGCGAAACGCAATCGGGCTCTTCGCTGCAAAGGGTAAGCCAATTTCTCGACCACGTACGGCGGCTAGCGAACTCCAACCAATACGCTCGCGTCTCCTCCTCAAATAATTTTCCCACCGGCGCGGGGATTGCCTCCTCCGCCTCCGCCTTCGCTGCCCTGGCACTGGCTGCCAGCAAGGCCGCAGGCTTGGACCTCAGCCAAAAAGACTTGTCACGGCTTGCGCGGTTGGGTTCCGGTTCGGCATGCCGCTCAATTCCGGATGGGTTCGTGGAATGGCTGCCCGGCGAGGATGACGCCAGTTCCTATGCCGTCAGCATTGCCCCCAAAGACTACTGGAACCTGGTGGACGCAGTCGCCGTGATCAGCCAGGAGCATAAGCCGGTTGGCTCAAGCACCGGACACAAACTGGCGCAGACCTCACCGCTCAACGCCCAGCGCGTGCAGGATGCCCCGGATCGCCTTAAGCACTGCCGCGAGGCACTGCTCGGGCGCGATTTTGCCCGATTTGCGGAAGTAGTTGAGCTCGACTCGCACTACATGCACGCTGTGATGCGCACCAGCAATCCGCCGTTGGTCTACTGGGAGCCAGCCACCGAAGTGCTGCTTTGGCAGGTCTGGCAGTGGCGCAAACAGGGTCACGCGGTCTGCGCCACGGTGGATGCCGGACCAAATGTGCATGTGTTGGCTCTCGCAGACGAGCTGGAGTGGCTGCGGAAGGCTCTGTTGGAGCTGCCGGGGGTAAAAAATGTGCTGGTCGGAGCGCCAGCTGACGGCGCAAGGCTGGCTGACTGATCCTTAAAAAGGTTTGATGCTGTCGTGGATACTTTTGGCGAGTTCGTCAATCTTATCCGATATGCTTTCCACCGCCAGCGTCAGGTCAGTAAGGCTGCGTGTATGGGTCTCGAGGATCCCCTTGAAAACGTTGAGATCAAGCAGGTATTCGGACTCGCGCAGATTAGCTTTAATCCCACCCGTATAGCTGACTTTCACGCGATATTGTTTGGGCAATGTTTCTGACTTCAGGACATTATCAATCACATCCACGGACGCGCGCATCTCATATTCGGGAGGCAGGGTGGGAATGATCTGGTGAATAAAAGCCAACTGCGCAATATCGTAATTCTTCAACGAAGTCTGCAGGGGCGGGTTAAAAGCGATTTCCACATTTCGTGCGGCTGTGCGCCCTGTATTTTTGATGACCAGGTCAAAAATGGGTGAGTCAGTCTGATGATCAAAAAAAACCACTACATATGGCGCGATCTCTTGATCGCGATCTTCCACCATCTCCGCGACGCTGCGGTCCATAGCCTGGGCGGATTGCCTGGTACCCTCAGCCACTTCAGCTGTCTTGATCACATAGACGACTAATGCAATCAGGCTGAGCAGTTGGATAACAAACAGGATGATCTCAAGAGTGGTTGCTTTCATCGAATCCCTCCTGTGGACATTTGGGTTAATTTTCTGCTGCGAGGTTTTTTGGGCTTTGGTTCTGGCACGTCCTCGTACAGAGCGCGAAAGAGCAGTGCCATTTTTTCATCATCTTCCAGGCCTTGAATGATGTAATAAGGCTTAGAACCCTGGTATGCCTCGCCGGTGAGAGCGTCCTCACCCAACACGCGCGTGCTGCCCGGCAGCACCTTGAGGAATACCTGGTCGTCGCACACAAGACCCATCACCCGGTTGAACATGTAGAGACCATAATCGCCAAACATCTTCCGGGCACTGATGCCTTCGATATGGCTCAGGCATTCCAGCACATAATTGATGTATTCTTTGGATGTCGCCATGTCAGCTCACATTTCTTTATGCGATTTCTTGATTCCCCGGTTCGCAATCCAGGCGACGAGGAGCGGTAAAAGAATGGCTGTCAGAATGATCCAAACCAGGTAAGAAACTTGCGTCATTTCAAGGAACACCAGCACATTCAGGCTGATCAAGGCAAGCAGGATGACTACCAGGTAAGTAATTGTTGTAACATCAAGCAAGGACTTCCTGCGTTGATTAGCAACATCTTTGGGCAACTCAAGCGATGGTTTGGAAGCTGAAGCGAGTTGTTGTTCTTTCATTGCCGAGGAGTAGGCGAGCCAGGTGAAAACTGCCCAGTTAATGAAGACCACTGCGGCGATCAAATACATTGCCCTCGCAGACGCTTCAAGCGTTGGATGGATCAGAACCTGGATAGCCAAAGAAAGCCCGGTTGCGATATCGATCAGGAACAGAAAAAACTTGTTCAACGCTGGCCCTCCTTCCTGCAATGCCTGGATGATGTGTGTCTATGTATTTTACATGAATTTCTGGCACAACTAAAAAAGAAACCGGAAAGCGTAAGCTTTCCGGTCGTAGTAAATTTGGTTGAGTCTAGCTCATGGTCAGAGCCATGACGGCTTTTTGCGCATGCAGGCGGTTTTCAGCTTCATCATAAACCACCGAATTAGGTCCGTCGATGACCTCATCGGTGACTTCGATGTTGCGGTCAGCCGGCAGTGGGTGCATATAGATGGCATCGCTCTTGGCGAGCTCCAGCCGGCGCTGATTCATGATCCAATCGGTGTACGAATCCTGCAATTGTTTTCCCTTCACAGGGTCGTCCGTGGTCATGAGTGGTCCCCAACTCTTGGCATAGATCACATCCGCGTCCTTCATGCCTTCGTCCATGTCGTGCACGATCTCAAAGGAGGTACCCCATTTTTTGGCCTCATCGGCGGCTTGCTGTTCGATATCGGGCATGAGCGGGAATTCCTTGGGGTAAGCCAGCGTGACATCCATGCCAAAGCGCGGCATCTGGATGATAAGCGATTGCGGCACCGAAATGGGTTTGAGATAAGAGGCAGCATAAGCCCAGGAGACAACAATCTTCTTCCTCCTCAAATCGCGGCCTTTCTTCTCCATGATGGTCATCAGGTCAGCCAGGCATTGGAAGGGGTGATAGATATCGCACTGCATATTCAGCACAGGCACGCGGCAGTTTTTGGCAACTTCATTGAGATAAGAATTGCCAATGCCCCAATCGCAGTGGCGGATGGCGATGCCATCAAAATAGCGGCCGTAGATCTCGCCAATCTCCTTGGCAGTATCTCCATGGGAAATCTGGGTGGTCTTGCTCTCGATGAAAGCGCCATGCCCACCGAGCTGCGCCATGCCAGCTTCGAAGGAACCGCGGGTGCGCGTGCTGCTGAAGAAGAACAGCATCGCCAGCACTTTATCGCGCAGATAGGGGTGGGGTTCGTTGAGGGCGCGTTTGCGTTTGAGGTCCCAGGCAACGTCCAGAACGGTTTCGACTTCTTCTTTCGAAAAGTCCAAATCGCCAATCAGGTCACGACCACGTAAAAAGGTTTGCATTATTACTCTCCTTGAGAATTCTTTTCTTGATTATACTCAGCATGCTATGCTTTGACTACAAGAAATTGAATGTTGACAGTTTTTTGTTTGGGCTGAGAGGGCAGCTTCCCTGTCTCCTACACAAATCGTGAGGATTAAGCCAGACTCTATAACAAAATCATGCCAAACTCTAAAATGATTGTATGATTTACACACTGGAGCGCGTAGGTCAGGTTGCGATCCTGCCCCGCGTCTTTCTGCGGGGTTCAACCTGACATTACGAACCTCGGCCTGCATCATTCTTTGATTTTGCGTCCATTGGTGTAATTCAATACAGCAAAACACTGGATTCTTAATCAAAACCTTTGTTAGCACGTGCTCATTATGTCAGGTTCAACTGCGGAACCTGACCTACACAAACATCTCTTTTCATAAGAGAACATGAAAAGATCTTATTTTTTCAACATCCATCCCTACGAGGTTCTTTTATACGGAGGGGGCTTGCTCCCTCCGCTGACCTCTGATCGTGCCGACCTCCGATCGTGCCGGCCTCCAGACCGAGCACGGCCTTTGACCGCTAGGTCTCCAGAAAAATAGCCGAATTGAACCCCATTCGCTACGCTCAGGGGCAGGTGAAGCGCAATACCCAAAGGGCCCGATGTCCGGCCTACGAAAAACAAAACGGATAGAACAGAGTCCATCCGTTCAAGGGGTTTTCCTAAAAATGTTTACTTGATCAGACTTGCAATAAGCGCATAGAACTCAGCTGCCTTGACCACATCATCCAACTTGACGCTGTCATTGACCGTATGCGCGGTCACTTCATCGCCAGGCCCGAAGCCGATGGAAGGAATGCCAGCTTTTCCTGCCCAGTAGATGCCATTCGTGCTGAAAGCCCACTTGCCAGCTGGGGCATCTTCCAACCCAATCAGGCGGCGGGTTTCGAGCCCTGCCTGCACCAGCGCGTGATCCTCCGGGATCGCCCACGCAGGGAAATACTTTTCGACGGGGAAAACGAAGCCGGTATAGGAGGGAACATCATAGAACAAGGCTTCCACCTTGACCCGATCCTTGCTTTCTTCCGGGATCAGGGCTTCCACCTGCGCAATTGCCTCCTCCTTGGTCTCTCCAAAAGTCATGCGCCGGTCGATGAAAATAACAGCTTCATCGGGAACCGCATTAATACTCGGAGTCTTGACCTGCATGTCCGAAACAGTGATCTTGCCATTCCCAAGGAAAGGATCGTCTCCGAGTTGTGGTTCCAGGTCACGAATGCCTGCAATGACAGGGAGCAGCAAGTAGATGGCATTGATGCCTATCTGGTTGCTGGCGGCATGCGCCGAAACACCCTTGGCAGTCACTTTCAACTCAATGCGACCTTTGTGACCGCGGTAAATGTTCATCTTGGTCGGTTCGCCGATCACCACAAAGTCTGGTTTGACCTTCGGGTCAACTTCCACGAAGGTGTTTGGGGCTATTCCATCGCACCACTCTTCCATATTGCCGAAGTACCAGGCAGTCCAGCCTTCAAGCAAGCCCAAATCGCGCGCGGCAGAAAGTCCATAAACCATGCCAGGGGTGGAGCCTTTCTCGTCACAAGCACCGCGAGCATAAAGCACGCCATCTTCCACCTTGCCTTCAAAAGGATCCCACTTCCATTCATGCGGGTCGCCGATGCCGACCGTGTCGATGTGAGAGTCAAAAACGATCACTTTTTCGCCGTTGCCGATGCTCCCCACGATGTTGCCCATTTTATCGAAACGGACTTCGTCAAAGTGCAACGATGTCATTTCCGCGGCAATGCGTTTGCCGACCGCTTCGATGTTGGAGTCCATGCTGGGGATCGCGCAAATCTCACGCATAAAGCGGATGATATCTTCGCGTTGAGATTGGATTTTTTTCTGTAGTTGCTGAATTATTTCCGGTGAGGGCATTTTTCTCCTTTAATAAAAATTGGCTTTCAGGTTATAAAACCGCACGAATACGGTATATAATGTTTACAAACATCTTCGTGCAATTGAAGAAGAGAGGTCGTATGGAAATCTTATCATCAAAGCCCATTGGGGGCAACTTGTTTCACAAGCCGGAATTGAATTGGGGAATCCTCGGGACAGCCAGGATAGCAGAAAAATCAATCATTCCAGCTCTGTTGAGTTTGAAGCACACCCCGGTCATCGCAGTTGCCAGCCGTGATCTGACGCGCGCGCAGGAATTCGCTGAGCCGTTTGAGATACCGCGCGCCTATGGCAATTATGATGACCTCATTTCTGACAGCGATGTCCAGGCTGTTTACATTCCACTGCCCAATAGCGAGCATGCTCCCTGGGCAATCAAGGCGATGCAAGCCGGCAAGCACGTATTGGTCGAAAAACCTTTTGCCCTCAACGCAGACGAAGCCCAGCTGATGATCAGCACTGCGCTGGAGAATTCGGTTGTGCTGATGGAAGGTTTTATGTATCGCTACAGCGACCGCTTTGAGAAGATCTATGAAATCATACGTTCAGGTTCTATTGGCAAAGTACGGCTTGTGCAGGCCGGGTTCAGCTTTATGCTTGGCAATCCAGATGATATTCGCCTCGCGCCAGACCTCGGCGGTGGAGCCTTATACGACTTAGGCTGTTACTGCATCAATATCCAGCGCCTGCTGGTTGGGCGTGAGCCAGCCAGTGTGCAAGCGATCTGCCAGATGAGTAAATCGGGGGTGGATCTGCAAACCGTCGCCACACTCGACTTTGGCGACCAGGTTTTTGGGCAGTTCATGGTTTCATTCAATGCTGAAGCCTCCCAGTTCCTGCGTGTTGTTGGGTCTGCGGGCACGATTCACATCGAATATCCCTTCAATCCACATGGTGAGAGTGCCAGGGCTTGGCTGAACACGGCAGGCAAGGAAAGCAAGCGCATCAATTTCCGCGCCGAAAACGACTACAAACGCATGTTGGATCACTTCTACAACGTGGTTGTCAGCAAGGATGTGCCTCAGTTTCCACTGTCTGACGCCATCAACAACATGGTTGTGATCGATGCTTTGTTCCAGTCTGCCGCAGATAATGGGCGGCTGGTAAACCTCAAATAAGAACATTTCTGAGAAGATCTTATGACAGAAAAAATGCACAATGCTAATTCAATTCGCGAAACTTCAGCAACCTCGCTGAGCAAGATTATCCTGCCGACGATCTTGATCATTGCGGTCATCATCGTCTTATATATCGCCAAAGATTCCACTTATTCAGATCCAGTCATGCCCTATAGCGAGCAGGTTGAAACGGTAGTCGGTTATGCTGTTTTGGGCTGTGAGGCAGCTTCGGTCATTGTCATTGTCACCTCTGCTATCCATGGACTGATCTCCTACGTGAAACGCCTTTTTAACAGGGATTATCTGGATCAGATCCGTTCTTCCGAGAACATTCGCTTGAGAATGGGGCACCGCTTGAGTCTTGCGCTCGAATTTGCGATGGCTGCAGACATCTTAAGTTTGACGATCTCCCCGCGTTTTAATGAGTTGTTGACGCTGTTTGTCATCATCCTGCTGCGTGTTTTGATCACAAATTTCCTTGAATACGATATTGAGATTTCCGAGAATTACCAGATGGTGCCCATAAGAAATGGTATCATCGTGAGCCCCGAAGACAAAAGCCAGAAAGAAGACGCAGATTAGCCTTTGAAAATAACAAAAAACGGATGCGGTTGCCGCATCCGTTTTTGATTCGTGTGTCAGGATCAAGGGGTGGGGGAAGGTGTCATCGTGCGCGTGACAGTCGCTGAAGGCACTGGTGTGGCGATGTTGACTGGTACCTTAAGCAGTTCTCCGATGAATAGGGGTGTCGTTTCACTCAGAAGCGGAGTGATGCCTTCAGCATTGCGGTAGCGATTGGTTTCTGCGATAATGCGTTCGGGAGTGGAGCGGAAGAACTGGGCAACCGAATCGAGCGTGGCACCAGATTCGACGATATAGTCGACGACTGTGCCCGGGCGAAGTTCAGTGGGAACTGAAGTGGAGGTGGGCATCCGCTGCCAGGGGGCAGGTACCTTGACGATGTCACCAGGTTTGATGTAACAGTTCCCGCCAGTAACATAATCCGGGTTGATCGATAAAAACACATCCAGGTCCGCGCCAAATTTTTCAGCGATCTGCGCGCAGTAAAAATCGTCTTCCTGGACCACATAGTCAAAAGGTCCGTCGAGGGTGGGTGTCAGTGAGGGTGTCGGCGTTTCGGTGATAGTCGGGGTGACGGTGGCGGTATTGGTTGGGGTGACCGGGGTTGGGGTCAGCGTCATGGTGGGGGTGGGAGTGTCGGTCGCGAAGAGTTGCAGTCCGCCACCACCGAGATTGCCAGTTGCCCATAATGCCAGCATCACCAATCCAGCGATGATCAAAATAACCACCAAGACAAGCAGGAGTGTTTTGCTGCTGTTCTTGCGTGATTTCTTTCGATAAGAAGAGAGCAAGCTCTGAGATTTTTTCTGTGCCATGTTCTGTAATTCCTTCCTTTGTCAGGTAACAAAGTTCGATTTATAGCATATTAAACGGTGCAACCCGCTTTTGTCAAGTATACCATTTCGCTACAAATCCATAGAATTGCTTTGGATTGGTTCATTTGTTTCGATTCAAGTGGGATCAAATAGGTGTGGTTAGGAAAGATAGATGTATTTTGGTCGGGGCAGACCCTCGTGTCTGCCCAAGTGACCGTAGGGGGTAACCACAGGGGGTTACCCCTACAACTAGCCGTTTCAGTCCAAGCAGGTGGATTTTGGTAGGGGCAGACCCCTTGTCAAGACAATGATGGTTTACATGTTGTTTAGGCTGATTATTTATCTTTTATCTATCAGACAGATCATCTCGGATGGTAGAGGCAACCCCGTGTTTACCATGTAGGCGGGTAACCACGTTCTTCAAGAGGGTGGTTACCAAGGGGTTACCGCCACGCTTTCAACATTCGGGGTAGAGTCGATGGCTCGACCTAACAAGATTGTGGCGTAGGGTTGACGGAGTGCAAAGCCTCCCCTTGCGGGATGCGTCAACCAAGAAGTTGTGGAACAGGCAGGCCTTTTCCCTACAATGGTCCTATGGCAATTAAGGGCGTAGGGACAGACCTCGTGTCTGCCCGGGCATTTACACGTGGTCAACTTACTGGAATTGTTTGGAGACAGGCACGATCAATCACGTCATCTCGAGCATAGCGTGGCGATCTGCTTTTCCATTGCACTGGCTAAAGACCCTCGGTCAAACCCCGTACACTCCGGTACGATCATTTATCTTGATTGTGCCGGTCTCTGACCGTGCACACGTTTAGCCATAGGCTTCATCTTTTGTTACAAAAAATTGAGGAGACCTGACGGTCAAATACCGTGCTCGGCGGGGACGCCGGCACGATCATATAAACAAGACGGCATCACCTTTCTCTGTAGCATACCTCAAGAATGAGTATAATAAGCCCATGTTTCTGCGAAAACCTGTAACCTTTCTCGCGCTGGTGGTAATAGCCACAGCGCTTCTTTTGTCCACCGGCTGTGAAAGGACTCAGATCCCGCCTGTCAACCCTACTCCTGAGGTCAGCATCCCAACAGCAATCGCCAGCACAGCCACTGCCACCCAGGAACCTACTCTCACCTCAATTCCAGCCGCAGCGCTGGTCAATGGCGAACCCATCCCGCTGAGTTACTTCAACAATGAAGTCTGGCGCTACCGCGATTCGCTGGCTGATAAAGCGGTCAAACCAGGGGATGTTGAAATCAGCCAGACTGTCATTAATTACCTGATCGAACAACAGTTGCTGGCGCAGGAAGCCCACAAGAATGGCTATGCTCTGAGTGAGGCAGACCTCCAGGCAAAGATTGACGGACTGATCGCCGGCTTGGGTTCACAGCAGGCTTTCGAGGACTGGCTGACCAACAATCACTACGACGACGCAGAGTTCCGCATGGCACTCACGCTCGCCTCAGAAGCCGCCTGGCAGCGCGATCAGATCTCAGCCACCATCCCCGACGCGGTCGAACAGGTGCGGGCACAGCAGATTTTCGCCCTCACCCCCGAAGGCGCGCAGCGCGCGCTGACAAGCCTTGCCAGTGGCACGGATTTCGGCGCGTTGGCCTGGGAGTACAGCCCCGAATCTGGCGGCGAACTGGGTTGGTTCCCGCGCGGTTACCTGCTCTACCCGGAAGTCGAAGCGGCTGCTTTCAGCCTTGAAGTCGGCGCTCGCTCGGAGATCATCCAATCCGAGATTGGCTACCACATCATCGAGGTGCAGGCGCACGAATCGGCCCACCCCCTAACTACCGACGCCCGCATTGCCCTGCAGACCAAAGCCCTCCAGGACTGGCTCAGCGCGGCAATTGCTAATTCTCAGATAGTCATCCAGATCCCGTGAGCAACCGAACCCGCCAACCAGCCCCACGACCCAGGCCTGCTACTCGCCCGATGGCGGTACCAATGGAGCAGCCTAAGAAGTCAACGGGTTGTGGCAGCATTGGAGCCGGCGTCTTGCTTTTGGCTTTGGTGCTGGTGGTTTTGTTGATGCTGCTGGGCATCCTGCCCAACCCCCTGCAAGCGAAACCCACTGCCACCAGTCTGCCGGCAGGACTGACGAACGAACCTACCACTATCAATGAAACCACCCCTGTCAAGACTGTAACCACCACTCCCACCCAAACTCAGACTCTTGAACCGACCGCCACCTACACTCCAGAGCCGACCCTGACCTATACACCCACGCCAACTGAAAAGCCAATGCCTTTTGTAATCAAGGGCACGCCCAAGGGCTACCCGAATTCCATGCTTTTTTCTCAATACAGCTGCGAAGAGTATCTCTTTATTGGCGGCGAAATCCTGGATATGCGTGAAGCCCCGATTTTGGGTCTGACAGTCAAACTCGGCGGCACTTATGGCGGAATCCCGGTTGATCTGACCAGTGAATCAGGGGATGTTACCGTATATGGGCCATCGGGCTTTGGATTCGTGATTGAAAATCAGCGCATCCGGGAAAGCGACCTCACTATTCAGCTATTCGATGCAAACGGTGAGGCATTATCCGCCCAGACCTATCTGAGCATCACAGGCAACTGTGACAGCAACCTCGTAATCGTCAATTACAAGCAGGTACGTGAAATTCAGCCCTGAGATTCCCGCTGTGGCAGTTCAATCTTCTCATCACCAATCATTAATCCTGACAACTTTTGCGAACGCAGAGGCATCACACGGCTATTGGCAAAGTAGCCAAAGTTAAAAGCTGTTGGATCTCCCGCTTGCTTGCCTGGCACGGGCATCAGCCGGGCGGTGAGAGGCTTGTTCAGCCGCAGAGCCAGCGCTCCGAGATCCAGCAGGATGGGGTAGATTTCTTCGGGAGTGGTGTCGCCAGGCAGAGGAATGACGTCCAATCCCGCACCGCAGACAGCCGAAAACAGCAATAATTCAGTCACGCTCAGGCTGCCTTCAGCCGCCCGCTGGGCAAGCGTGCTGTCTTCAAGGACGGGCAGCATCAGGCCATTAAAGCCAATTTTCCGGTATTGGGCTTGCTGCAGGCTGGTGGTAAGAAAAGTACTGGCGAACAGGCTTCCGTTTGGACCGAATGCGGGTAACCCCAGCGCTTCGAGCGCGCTGCCAATGGAAGCGCTTTGATCCGGGTGTGGTGCAAGGGTGAAGTCCAACCCTTTGAACTGGTAGCCGTACATTTTCTCCAGTTTTTCACAAACAACTTCCAGCCTGGCAGCGTTTGAATTAATACTGTCAACAAGACACTGACGGGCTTCGTGCAGGCTTTTAGCTTGCTTGAAACATTCGAGTGCGAGATCTGCGGACTGCAGGGCAAGCGCAAAAGCTGGACCCTCATGCTGCGCATAGGCGGCGGGGAAGAAGGGCGTGCAGGCGGGCACGTTCGCCAGCGCGCAAAAGCGCAAATTTGCGAAGCCATCCGGCTCCAGTTTCGAAAGTGACACAATTGTTTCCGCGCAGCGAGCCGCGTTTGCCAGGTCGAGCTCACCTTGTTGGGTCGTCAGCGATCCAGAAAGAAAAACACGGTCGCTGCGCCCCAAGGCAGCAGGGATCACAACCCACTCGGTAGGGTCATAACCGGCAGGACCAAGTGAGACGTACTCAAACCCATCGGCGTGGGCTTCGATGGCATAGCTCTGGGCAGCTTCTGGTAAATCAATGGGTGCCACAAATTGACCAAAAGGCAGCGTCGCCAGGCGCAGGGATTGAACCTCAAAGCCTGCTTCTTCAAATAACTTACGGGCATGGCTGGCGAAAATCCCTGTTTGCTGCATAAGCAGCCGATTTACCGGGTAACCCGGTTCGCAAAAGACCGTGATGGAACGTATTTTCATGATCAGACTTTCTGGCTGCGTTGGCGCAGCACCTCGAACATCAGCACACTCGCAGAAACCGCAGCATTGAGTGATTCTGTCTTTCCAACCATCGGAATACGAACACTGTGCGTTGCCAGCACGCGGCCTTCCGGGCTGATGCCCTCCGCTTCACCGCCGATCAGCAGCGCAGTGCGTCCGCGAAAATCTGCCTGCCAGAGGCTTTCCTGCCCGTCCATATCCGCATGATACACGCTCAAACCTTCCACATAGGCGGTGATTGCCTCCCAAGGCCATTGCAGCAGCGGCAGCCTGAAATGCGCACCCATCGCGGAACGAACCACCTTTGGCGCCCACACATCCGTGGTGCCGGGGGGCAGGCAGATTGCCTGTACGCCAGCGGCTTCTGCTGAGCGCAGAATGGTGCCCAGGTTGCCAGGGTCCCGCAGTTGATCAAGGATCACAACAAAACCAGGTCTTGCAGGCTGGGAGGGCTCGGGAATGTTAAAAACCCCCAAGATGCCCTGGGAAGATTCTGTGTCGCTCAGGCTGTCAAAAAGGCGATCTTCTACTTCAAAAGCGAGTTGGCCGGGCTTAATGCCTTCAAGCAGTGTTTTCGCACGAGTGCTTAGGCTGGTCTTGTAAAGTATAAAACGCAGCGGCACAGCCGAAGCCAACCCGTCTTCCAACACGCGAGCCCCTTCTGCGACAAAGGCGTTATGCTTGCGGCGAGCTTTGCTCTGCTCAAGCAGACCGCGTACGAGCTGGATGTTCGGATTTTTGGGGGAGCTTAGAATTTGGCCAGGCATGCCTCAATTATACCGATGCCGGCGGGTCTGGCTGGACTGATTTGAATTCTGCCCAGACTTCTCCCTGGCTGGTTATCGTCAGAACAGCATACTGAGGTTTGTACTGGTTGCGCCGCTCCGGATATCCGACGCCTGGGTTTATAAAACGGATGCCATCCATGACCTCATCCTGGCGGACGTGGATGTGCCCGTAAATGATCACGTTCGCACCAGGATACTTTAGGGCAAGTTTTTTCTGAAACTGGCGATGACTGCTGATGGTCCCAAATATAAAGAGGACTACGTAATTCAAGAACCACTGCCAGATGCTCATGTGCCCATGAGCCAAAGTGATTTTGATGCCATTGATTTGATGATGGCATTCCAACGGCAGGTGGTATCCCATAAACCAGTCCCGGTTGCCCTGAACTGCGTCGGTTGGCGCGATGTGCGATAACCGTTCGATGACCTCCGGTTTGCAAACATCCCCAGCATGAAAGATGCGGTCTGGCAGCTCAGCCTCTATTGCGCGCAGAAGAGCAGGCTCAATCTCTGGTGTGCGATCCCCAACATGGGTATCAGCGAGAATGACGATACGTTGGTCAGTTGACATGCGAATAAGAAGCTAACGCGGTTTTTTCAGGAAGCCAAAGGTGATTACAAGCACCAAGCCGACGAGGCTGATCGCTGCCATAGTCAAACCGACTTTTTGGCTGTCTCCGAAGAGGATCTGCGCGGTCGATGGGGGCTGGGTGGGGGTGGGGGTGGGTAGAGGTGTTTTAGTCGGAATGGGCGTTCGGCTGGGGACAAAAACCGTTGGTTGCGGGGTGGTGGGGATGGGGGTTGGCGTGACGTTACTGGTTGGGGTGGGGGTATTTGCCCTGCGGATAAGCAGGACCTGGCCGATGTAGACCTCCTCTGCTTCGGGGCTGTTGCCGTTGAGAACCATGATTTCACTGCCAGGAATGCCATAGGCATTGGAGATGACCCACAGGTTCTCGCCAGCCTGGACCACGTGATAAATAGCGCCATCTGCCTGCGGCGTGGAGGTCAGGATGCCATAGGTGTTCGGAGTTGGGGTCTGTGCCAGGGTGCTGCCAAGGGGCAGGGCGATCAACAGGGCGCAGCAGGCCAGCACCAATAGTTTTACGATTTTCATGGGCTATATTATAGCTGTTTTGGTTAATTGGGTCAGGAGAGCGTCAAATTCTACGCTGTGCACAATGTCCGGGTGATTGAAGAGGGTTTCTTCGATTGACATTATCGATAATTTGAATATTACACTCTCCCCCGCTTCGCGGACCCTCCCTCGAGGGAGGGCTTTGGCTTGGGCTTCCCTTGGCGGTTGCTTGAGGGAATTACTTGTCTCCAGTAACTTCCGGAGCAATGGAATGGTAAAATCAATGCGGTTGGCTCGCAAGGAGCCGGAGAAGAGGTCATTATGTTGGATATCAAACTATTCCGGGAAAATCCCGATCTTGTAAAAGAAGGCCTGGCTAAGCGCCAAATGGAGACTGGTGTGGTGGATGAGGTAATCGCGCTCGATGAGCAGCGACGGCGCTTGATCCTGGACGTTGAAGCCAAAAAAGCTGAACGCAACGCTGTCAGTAAGGAAATTGGCAGGATGAAGAGCAAAGAGGAGCGCGAAGCGAAAATCAGCGCCATGCGCGTGCTTGGGGATGAAATTGCGACGCTGGATGAAACCCTCAAGCAAACGGAAACCGCCCTTTTCGACACCCTGGCTGGCATCCCAAACATCCCCGACGCGGATGTTCCGGTTGGACCGGATGATAAACACAACGTGGTGCTGCGAACCATCGGTGAACCCAAGCACTTTGACTTTGAGCCAAAACCCCATTGGGATTTGGGGACCGCATTGGATATTATCGACTTCGAAGCCGGCGTGAAGCTATCCGGAACGCGTTTTTACGTCTTGAAAGGCGCTGGTGCGCGTCTGGAACGCGCCTTAATCTACTGGATGCTGGATCTCCATATCCGCCAGGGCTACACGGAGTTTTATCCGCCCTGGATGGTGCGCGAAGAAGTTATGTTTGCTTCCGGGCAACTGCCAAAATTTGCGGATAATCTTTACCATGACCACGAGGAGGATTTCTGGTGGGTGCCGACAGCGGAAGTGCCGCTAACGGGTATGTTTATGGGTGAGATAATCGAAGAATCAGCCCTGCCAATGAACCTGACTGCCTATACTGCCTGCTTCCGGCGCGAAAAAATGAGCGCAGGAAGAGACGTCCGGGGCATCAAACGCGGGCACCAATTCGATAAAGTTGAAATGTACAAGTACTGCCTGCCCGAAAACGCCGAGCAGGAACTTGAAAAGATGGTTGCTGATGCCTGTGCCACCTGCGAGGGGCTTGGGCTGACCTATCGCATCCTCAAGCAGTGCACAGGCGACCTGAGCTTTGGCTCGCACAAAACCTATGATGTGGAAGTCTGGGCACCTGGTTGCCAGGAGTGGCTCGAGGTTTCTTCCATTTCGAACATCGGTCAGTTTCAGGCAAGGCGAGCCAACATCAAGTACCGTCCCGCAGACGGTTCTTCCTTGCAGTATGTGAACACACTGAATGGCTCGGGTCTGGGCCTGCCGCGCACGCTGATTGCTGTGCTCGAAAACTACCAGCAAGCAGATGGCAGTATTGTCATCCCTGAGGTTCTCAAGCCGCTTATGGGTGGCATCACGGTAATCCAATGAGTCCTGACTGGATCCGGATTTTGTTTATAGCAATCAGCGGTATTTTAAACGCTGTTGGCTTCTTTGGTCTGTTCCTGGTGTTTTTCCCGGGGCTGACGGTCAGTTGGGTGGGTCACCTGATCTGGGTGATCTATGTTGGTTTCAACCGTGGGCATTCGTCGACGCAATTTGGTCTTACGATTGCGTTATTTGTGGTCAACACCCTGCTCATGGTGATCGGTTCGCTAACGGATAACCTGCTGGGAGCAAAAAAGACCCGCGATGTTGGGGTGCCCTTTTGGGAGACTCTCGTGAGCTGGCTGGGGATGCTTATTGGCGGCATCTTCCTGACCCCAATTGGTGGGATTGCGATTGCGCTGGCACTGCTTTATATATTGGAATACCATCGGCTCAACTGGGACCGCGAAAAAGCCTGGCAAGCGACCAAAGCATTAGCATTTGGCTACGGTTTGGCGGCAGGCATACGCCTGATAATGGGCTTCGTAATGGTCTGCCTCTGGTTGGTTACGGTGATTTATTTGTAATTCCGATTTCTTAACACGATTCAGCTCGTAGTTGTAGGTCAGGTTACGCTTTTCAACCTGATGTCCCACTTACCCTACAACTCACCTTTCACATTTTGCCCATAAAGAATCTTCGTAGGTCAGGTTCCGCTTTTGAACCTGACATCGCATTTACCATATAACTCATCTCTCACGTTTTCCCCAAAAAGAATCTTCGTAGGTCAGGTTGCGGTTTTCAACCTGACATAATAAACCTCGGCATGTATTATTTTGATTCGGCGTCCCTGGCGTAATTCATTGCAGTAAAACCGTTGTTAGAATGCGCTTGTCATGTCAGGTTCAATTGCGGAACCTGACCTACCCGTAGTTTTTTCTCTAATTCCAAACAAACATTTTCCGTCGATCAGGTGGCTTCTCTGAACCTGACATCACATGAGCTGGCCTAAGCAGGTCTAATCTTTTTTCATCCATAAACTCTGAATAAAAACCCTTCATTCTCCGTACGAATACATACCCTCATGGAAGTCTTTTGGATCAATTACTGGCGAGGCATGCTCGTCTTTGCCGTAATAACTCCAATAACTGGACCATTCCCAATTAAAGGTGTCAGAATAGCCATGTTTGATCGGGTTGTAATGAATGTAATCAAAACTATGTTGGAAGTCATCCTGGTCCTTGATAGTATGTTCCCAAAACCGTCCCTGCCAGACATCAATGTTTGGTCTTTCCATTATTTTACGAATTGAGGTTGTGGTCTTTCTCTTAATTTCTTTGATTCTTGAGGAGAAATTGTAGTCGGCTTCAGCCAGGGTAATCAGGAGATGAATATGATCAGGCAGGATGCAATAAGCAATTAAATCAAAATGGTGATAACTTTGAACCAGGTATAAGGAAGCAAAAAACGCTTCGACACACCTTTTGTCTTCAAAAAATCTGGTCCTTTTCGATGTCACCAGGGTGAAGAAATAGGTGCCACCGGCGATGTAATTGCGGATGAAATTTGGCATAAAAGAAGTGTAATTTGGCAGGATGAAAAGCGCAAATGAATCAGTAAAAAATGGTTAAATAATGATTAGTTCGGGTCAGTTAGCGTTAGTGATGTCAGGTTGAAAAGCGCAA
>DBRR01000007.1:0-9228 GCA_002306055.1 Anaerolineaceae bacterium UBA1363 | reverse complement strand
AAAACTCATCCATGAGCATGCGTTCGTGATGTCAGGTTGAAAAGCGCAACCTGACCTACGCCTACGACCAGAATCAATCATAAAGGACGCTTCGCCCTTACATTAAGATTATTGCCTTGCTTGCCTGGCGAGAAAGAGCGCGATCGAACCGGCAACTGCCGCGTTGAGCGAGTCGAGCTGGCCATATTGGGGCAAACTGAGCAAGTCATCGCACTTGTTGCGCACCAGGTCGCGCAGGCCTTCCCCTTCGTTCCCGACCACCAGCGCCACACCCCCATTCAGCCGCAATTGCTGGATCGGCCGCGCTTTTGGCGAAGCATCAAGCCCATATACCCAGACGTCTTTGAGCTGTTTCATGCGGTCGATCGCCTGGGCGAGGTTATACTGTGCGATCAGCAAGTGTTCTGACCCACCGGAAGAGGCGTGCACCACTCCGGGCGTGATCAGGGCTGCCTGCGAGGAAGGAATAACCACCCCGTGCACACCCATCAGTTCTGCGGTGCGCAGCAGCGAACCAAGGTTTTGCGGGTCCTGGATCAGATCCAGGAGGAGGAAGAAAGGCGCCTCTCCGCTGGCTTCAGCATGGGCAAAGAGGTCCTCAAGGGCAGCATATGGATACTCGCTGACCTCAAGCGCGATGCCTTGGTTGTGCCTGTCAATGGCATCGAGCTGAGGTCGCTGGGCTTCCAGCACCTGGACTTTTCGTTCCTTTGCCATTCTGAGGATCTCCGGCAGATGCCCATCCAGCTTTATCCCTTGGAGCAGCATCAGGCGAAAAACGTGCCGGCGTTTGGCGCGGAGAGTTTCATAGACCGGATTGCGCCCGGTGATCCATTCTTTCACCCTTGCTCCCAGGTCCAGGTGGTACCGTCTTTGCTGTCTTCCAGGATGACGCCGAGGGCTTTAAGCTCATCGCGCAGTTTATCGGAGAGCGCCCAGTTCTTCTCGGCGCGCAGGTCGCGCCGCAAGCTGACAAGCAGGTCGATGAACGGGTCGGCGGCATTCGCCCTGCCGGCTTGCTCCTCGAGCTGCAGCCCAAGCACGCCAGTCAGCTCATCGAAAACCTCACGCGCAGGCAGAAGTTGTGCCTCTGTGGCACCATCGCTGCGAGCCTGGTTGAGGTTGCGGACCAGTTCGAAGATCGCAGCTAGAGCAGCAGAGGTGTTGAAGTCGTCATCCATGCTGTCTTTAAAAGCCTGTCGGGCTTGCACGGCAGCAGCCGCCAAAGCGGTTGCCTTTTCTTCGGGCAGACCAACTGCTCCTGGCAGGGCGGGCTTTTTGGCATTTAACAAGCGGCGATACACCTGTTCGGTCTGCTCAATAACTTCGTCGCTATAGGTCAGCGGGCTGCGGTAAGAGCCATTGAGCACCCACAAACGCATCACATCCCCCGGATGTTCGCTCAGGAATTGGTCGATGGTGATCATGTTGCCGAGCGATTTGGACATCTTCTCGGATTTCAAGCCAAGCATGCCGTTGTGCATCCAGTAAGAGGCGAAGGGCTTATGGGTAACCGCTTCGGTCTGCGCGATTTCGTTTTCGTGGTGGGGGAAGATCAGGTCATTCCCGCCGCCGTGGATATCAATCTGTTCTCCCAGGTGGGCCATATTCATTGCCGAGCACTCGATATGCCAGCCCGGACGACCCTTGCCCCAGGGACTATCCCAGGCAGGTTCGCCGGGTTTGGCAGCCTTCCAGAGAGCAAAATCCATCGGATGTTTTTTGCGTTCGTCCACCTGGATGCGCGCGCCGGCGTTCATGGTGTCAAGCCGCCGACCAGAGAGCTTGCCATAGTCCGGTTTGGATTCGACCATGTAATACACGTCGCCATCCACCTCGTAGGCAGAACCGTTTTGAATCAGTTGGCTGATCATCTCAATGATTTGCGGCATATCTTCAGTGGCTCGTGGGTTTTTGGTGGCTGGTTTGACATTCAGCGCGTCGAGATTGGCTTTATATTGCTGGATATACTGATTGGCCAGCTCAAAGGGATCGCGCCCCAGTTCGTTGGCTTTGTTGATGATCTTGTCATCCACATCGGTGAAGTTCATCACAAAATTAACGTCATAACCAGAGTACTCCAGGTATCGCCGCACGATGTCAAACACCAATGCCGACATGGCATGACCAATGTGTGCTTCAGCGTAAACTGTTGGACCGCAAACATACATCCTGACCTTGCCTGGTTCGAGGGTTTTGAAATCCTCCTTGGAACGGCTGAGGGTGTTGTAAATTTTCAGACTCATAATCACCTTCCTGCTTTCATTCGAGGCTTGGTTTGGCAAAAATCATCCGCCCGGCAGAGGTCTGCAAAATCTTGGTAACGGTGACTTCAATTTGCTTATCAATGTAGCGCTGACCATTTTCGATGACTACCATGGTGCCATCATCAAGATACCCAACTCCCTGATTGTATTCTTTGCCTTCCTGGATCACTTCAATCTGCAGGCTTTCTCCTGGCAGGATGATGACTTTGACTGCATTCGCGAGGTCGTTGATGTTGAGCACCTTAACCCCCTGGAGTTCAGCAACCCGATTGAGGTTAAAATCGTTGGTCAGGATCGGGTAGTTCATCTGGCGTCCGAGCAGCACCAGCTTGTCATCCACTTCGCGCACGCCTTCCACGTCAATATCGCTGATGACCACATTCACGTCTTTGCTCTCCTGTAATTCACCAAGCACTTCCAATCCGCGCCGTCCGCGTTGACGGCGGAGGCTGTCGGCAGAGTCGGAGACAAACTGCAGCTCATTGAGCACAAAACGTGGGACGACCAGCGTTGCACCCAAAAACCCGGTCTTGGCGATATCGGCAATGCGTCCGTCGATAATCGCACTGGTATCCACTAAAACGCGCCTCCCACTCTCGCCTTTTGCACGCGAAGGCATTTTGCTGGTCATGTTCTTGTAAAGATTCGCGAAATCTTCCCGTCGTGTGACGAAGAGAACCGTGCTCAGGTAACCAAAAAGAAGCAAGCCGGCAACAGGCAAAATCTGGCCAAAAGGTTTTGGCAGCAGAGAAAGCGGATATGCCATAATGGCAGCAATGACCAGACCGATGGTCATGCCAATTAGCCCGCTCATCAGTGATTGGGCTGAGGATTTAGTAAACAGTTTTATCAATGCCTGGAAAGGCTTGATTGTAATGTAAGGCGTGATAATGAAGCCAACCACGGCGAAAATCACCGCTGTGAGTCCGGTTACCACTCCTTGTGAAAGGGCGAGCAAATCGACATACTGAAGAACAAAATTATAAATGGGGAGACTGGTGAATGCTCCAATAACACCAAGGACAACTGCGCCGATAATGCGTGAAATCAAGATTGCGCTCATATAAGACCTCCATTTTAATGTGCAGAATAAGTTCGCACTAATTAATAATTTCAATGAAATGATAGCACTCTAAGAGACCAGAGTCAAAGGATATTGCACTTTCTGATAAAGTTCATACGTCAGGGTCATCAAAACCCTTGGAAGGGCTAAATTTTTAGTGGCAAGGATTCAGGCATCCAATCCATAGAATGTCGTCTCTTTCTTGCCTGTGATTTACATGAACCAGGCTGGGTTCGGGAATTCTAAATAATGATGGCAGAAAACGATATTCCATGCTCTGCCAATGGGGGGGGGGTGTCCTGAGTCCCCTAAAAATCATTCTTGTGAGATCAGGAATGCAGGGATTATTGATTCGGGTGGAAGAAAACCCTTAAAGGATTCTTCCGGCATAGTGTATTCATACAATTTTATTCCCGAATTGTCCAGGACTGAAAGTGATTCAGGATCCATCACAATCCAGTAATCACCATTTGTTCCATGCCAATGCCAGGAGCTGGGTTTTGGGAACAGTTTAAGTGAAAAATCGATCACATCAGAACCGTCTGAATAGCGCCGAACGATGGCGAAATCACCTGATTCACCATAACCATAAGAGGAGTAAAACGCCCCGGAAGAAGTTATCAACATACGTGGGCAGCTAGATGGTTCTTCGATGCTTACAGCTTCTCCTCTAGCAAGATCACGGAGCTCGAGAGAATAATAAATACGCGTTTCATCCTTTGAATGCTGTTCATAACATAGGAGCACATGTTTGGAAGCGGTATCAACACCCAATACAAAAGTCCCCGGCTGGTCATCGGGATTGTTGGTAGCATAATAATCCGTTGGAATTTCCAATTTTCCTTCGTAGGTTTTGCCTGTGTTTACGTGATAAGTTCGATAGAAGGCGTATTGTTTATCACCTTCAAGAAGTGGCTGTTTGGCAACCCATACCAAACTTTTTTCAGTTTCATTCGCCAACCCCATGAACCCGATACCCGCGCTTCCATCGGGCAACTTATTGATAGGTGGTTGTTCTTCGAATCTCATGTCAGTGCTGACAATCAGCAGGCTCTTCCAATAATTGATAAACAGACGATTGCCGATCCAAACAGAATCAGAATCAGGATCAATCCGACCACTTATTGGAAGAATTATAGTTTCGATACTACCATCAATGCCCAACTTGGAGAAGAATGTAGAATCGGCGCCATAATTCGTTCCATAGAGCAGATAAACATTGCCGTCATGGTCTATCGCAGGAAGAGATTTAAACGCTGTTGTTCTTTCAACTGGGATTGAAGCATAGGTGTGAACTTCAGCTATGTCAACGGTGATAATTTCAGCATCAGAACTCCGTTGGTTTTTCACAAAGCTGACCGTAACAGGCAGATTGATTCCCTGTCGGTTTTCAGTTAATTCCTCAGGCAATCCTTGCATGGGTGTTTTTTCTGGATTAGCCGCCTGAGTGCCCTCCACGGTAGAAGTAGAAGCAATTGGATTCTCCTGCTGGATTGGAATACAAGCAGTTAAATGGATAATCAAAACTAGTAACAAAGAGAGGCCATTTCTTTTCATCATTGATTCACCATCAATTCTTAGCCCTACCCGGGCATGACTATTAATAGAGATTTATGCACCTGTCTAATTCTGGTACCCAGGGGTAATTATTTCGATCATTAGTATGCCCACTAAAACGCAATGGATTCAGTCCAGTCACCATGACAACATGTGTCCAAGGTTGAATGCCGATATCACCCAATCCAACAGTGCTGCACTGGGCATAGTAACCAAGATCTTGAGAAAGCACATAACTTTGTAGATATTCAACGTACTTCCAGGCATTCGAGTAAGGATACCATGTGGAACTTATCGGTGTGCCACCATAACGCATTGCTTGTGAAACATAGTTTGCACAATCATTACAATCAATTTGTGCATAACTTGGGTTCCAGAAAATTTTATTCTGAAAAATCGGTCCTCTCTCACAATTCTTCGTTGCTGTGGTAGACCTTACCCAAGTTCTGGCATATGTAGCGGCGGTGGATCCTGAATATTGGAGGATGTTATCTGAATTGATGCTTCCTGAGGGAGCTGCTTTTAGATCCTCCAGGATTCGTTGGGCTAAAACCTCTACAGAGATATCATAAATCTCATAGTCGGGCAAATGGGTAAAATCTGGCTCCACGCGCATTGCTTTCCCATCAACCCATTCGACTTTGTCTGTTCCAGGATCGTCATTCGCTTCACTCGTGAATGAGTCGGAGACAAGTTGTCCGGTCTGAGGATTGAACGCAACTTTATGCAGGTTTATGATCGTGATCTCAAAGGTGTTCGCGTCTATAGACTCTTGCACAGCGGCACGGATTTCTTCTGCTGTTTGCTCAAGGTAACGGCTAAGATCTGCATCCTTTGCCATCTCCGCAGCCAGAAGGTAGGCTCTGTAAACAGGGTAATCCTCTGCTACCTGTAAAAGCGGTTTTCCTGTTAAGGTGACCATTTCTTGCATCTGGTAGGTGTTTTCGGAAAGTTGGATCGCTGTCGTTGGTTCAAAATTTGTTGAAATACTCAAAAGATCTGAATGCAATCCAATCTGGAAGTAGCGCTCATAAAAAAGCTTTCTCTCAGCAATTAGGTTGTGAACCTGATCTGAGAGAAGATCATTCTTTTGATACAACTCGGCTCCCATAGCAGAGGAGTATGTACTCAATGCTTTGTCGAAGTGTTGCTTAAGGTGATCCTGTTGACTGTTGGCTTGGGCACCCGATATACCCATTAGCAACGTTAAGACCAGGACGAATGCCATTGACTTCAAAATGCGTTTTTTTCATCCTTTGTTCCTTTCAAAGTGCAAAATGGCTTCTCACAATCATTCTACCACATGTAGAAGAATCAATTATTAATACAACTTCCCCTCGGGAAAGGCTTTTCTTTTCGTAGGCCGGAGTGAACTGCACACCATTCCACCCTTGCAAAAATGCCGGATTGAAAAACGCAATCCGGCCTTGTATCTTTATAGGGATCTCAATTATTCTATACATTGAGGTCAGTCAGGAAGGTGAGGGTGAATCCGCATCCGGCCTTTGGAGTGAATCCTGAGACGTAGAAGGGATCCCCTCACCCATTTATTCACAAAGATCGGACGGTATCTGGAGCGTAAGAGCTCGTATTCACAAGGTTGATCCGAAGATTGCGCCTGACTGATGACAATAGTTTAGCAAAAGAAAGGGTAAACATGCAAGCAGGAGAAGGGATCATCGGGATAGACATCTCAAAAGACAGTTTTGATATGGTGCTGCGCAGCACACGGGGAGAACAACACCGGGTATTCACCAACGACCCAAAGGGGTACACGGCCCTGGTAGCCTGGGCTGAGAAACAACCTGAACGAGTGGTGCATATTTGTTTGGAAGCGACAGGAAGTTACTGGGAGGGATTGTCAGAATACCTGTATCAGGGAGGGTACACGGTGAGCGTTGTCAATCCATTCCAGGTCAAGCGTTATGCGGATCATCTGCTGAACAGGAACAAAACAGACAAAGCAGATGCCAGTTTGATCGCTGAGTTCTGTGAAAAAGACCGCGAGCGATTGAGGGCATGGAAGCCATATCCCCCTGAAATCAAGGTTTTGCGCTCGATGGGGAGGCGTTTAGTTGAGTTGCAGGACATAAAACAGCAGGAGCAAAACCGGCTGAAAAGTGGGGTCAGCAATCCGGTGGTGCTTGAAAGTCTGCAGGAAAACTTGACGCATTTGGAAGACCAAATCAAGGCACTTATGAAGAAGATCAAGGAGCATGTAGAACAGCATCCTGACCTGAGAGAAAAGCAAAGGTTGTTGACGAGTATACCTGGGATTGGCAAGCTAACCGCAATCAAGCTGATAGCAGAGATTGGAGAGATAAAGGACTTTGCAAGTGCCCCACAGCTTGCCGCTTATGCCGGGTTAGCCCCCAAACAATTCCGGTCGGGCAGCTCGGTTCATAAGCAGACCCGTATCAGCAAACAAGGACGGACAGAGTTGCGCAGATGTCTGTATATGCCAGCCGTGGTTGCTTCAGAACACAACCCGATCGTAATGGATCTGAAAAGGCGCATGTTGGCCAGCGGACATGCCATGATGGAGGTGATTGTGGCGGCTATGAAAAAATTGCTGCACCTGGTATATGGAGTGCTGAAGTCTGGTAAGCCTTTTGACCCGGATTATGGCAAGCAATTTTGCTTTAACTCTTGACAATCAAGACGGTATCTACAAGTTACTTTCTGATGAAGTTCATACATCAGGGTCATCAAAACCCTTGGTGGGGCTGAATTTTTAGTACCAGAATAAGCAATTTTTGTTAGGGCGAAACCAGGCACCCTCTGGGGATTGGCATTCAACCTTTGGCAATTTGGATTTTAAGGCATCTTCCCTGTCTTGGAGGAATACGGGAGAGAGAGTCATGCATCGCGATTACAACCTGAACACCCATGTCCGTCAGAGAAGACCGCAAGCACCAAAGACCTTCAATATAAATCAATCCTGTGAGATCAGAAATGAAGGACATATGCAATCTGGTGGATAACAGTCCTTAATTGATTCATCCGGCATTTGATGTTCCGACAGTTGTTCTCCGGAATTATCCAGGATAGATAGTGTTTCTTGATCCATCATAATCCAGTAATCGCCATTTGTTCCATGCCAATGCCAGGAGCTGGGTTTTGGGTACAATTTAAGTGAAAAATCGATCACATCAGAACCGTCTGAATAGCGCCGAGCGATGTCGAAACCACACGACTCACGAGGTTTAATAGAGGAGTAAAACGCCCCGGAAGAAGTAATCACCGTATTTATGCAGCATAGTTGTTCAGTGCTCACAACTTCCCTATTAACAGGATCATAGAGCTCAAGATTAGAATATCCACTATTTTCATCCTTTGGGTACTGTACATAACATAGAAGCACATGTTTGGAGGCAGTATCAACCCCCATGACCATAGTCCCCAGCCGATCAGTTGGATTACCGGTCGGATTATAATCCGGGTTGCTGTAAGGAATTTCCAATTTTTCTTCGTAAGTTTCGCCGGTGTTCACGTCATAGGTTCGATAGAACGCGTATAGTTTATCACCTTCACGAAGTGGCTTGCGGGCAAACCATACCAGGCTTTTTTCAGTTTCATTCGCCAATCCCATGAACCCGCGACCCGAATTACCATAAGGTAATGTATTGATAGCGGGTTGTTCTTCAATGCTCATGTCAGTGCTGACGATCAGGAGGTTTTCCCGATTGATAAACAGGCGGTTGCCGATCCAAACAGAATCAATAGCTGGACCGATATTAGGAAGATTTATCGTCTCGATATTACCATCAGGGCTCAATTTGGAGAAGAATGTTGCGTTAGCGCCATAGAGCAGAAAGACATTGCCATCCTGGTCTATCGCAGGCAGAGACTTTAACACTGTCTCTCTTTTAACTGGAATTGCGGCATAATTGAGATCACCAGTTATGTCGACAGTGATAATCTCAGTGTCAGAAGACCATTGATTTTTCACAAAACTGACCGTAACAGGCAGATTGATTCCCTGTCGGTTTTCAGTTAATTCCTCAGGTAATCCTTGCATGGGTGTTTTTTCTGGATTAGCCGCCTGAGTGCCTTCCACGGTGGAAGTAGAAGCAATTGGATTCTCCTTCTGGATTGGAGCACAAGCTGTGAGGAGGGTAATCAAAGCAAGTAAAAAAGAGAGGCTATTTCTTTTCATTATTGATTTTCCTTCAATTCTTACCCATACGCAAACATGACCATTAATAAAGATTTATGCAGGTGCTTAATTCAGGTTGCCAGGGGTAATTTAATCGATCATTGGTATGCCCATTATAACGCAATGGGTTCAACCCAGTTACTATGTTGAATGCCAAGGTATGCGTTTCAAAAGTCGGTAGT
>DBRR01000021.1 GCA_002306055.1 Anaerolineaceae bacterium UBA1363 | reverse complement strand
TTTTTCCATACTGAGAATTGCTGCTAATGCATAAGGAGTAAGATTTTTTACGTCATTCTATGGTACTATAATGACTCTTGACCAGGAGAAGTAATTAAAAATGCCAATTTACAGTTATAAATGCGAGAATTGCGATTATCATTTCGATCAATTCCAACATTTCACCGATGACCCGCTTACCGTTTGCCCTCGCTGCAACGCTGTTGCGCTGCGCAAGGTCTACCAACCGGTAGGGATTGTTTTCAAAGGCAAAGGCTTCTACGCCACCGACAACCGCTCACCATCCGGGCAGCAGTACAGCCATAAGTCCGAAGGGGATGGCGGCAACGGTTCCAAATCGCCCTCAGAGAGTAGTAAGACGGAGGGCTCGTCGAAAGAGCCAGCCAAAGCAAGCACGCCCTCAACCGTCGAATAGGCGGTTTTTTTGGTTAATGATGATTGTACCTGCGTCCCCGTCGCGTACGGGATTTGACCGTTATTATGATCGTACCGGCGTCCCCGCCGAGTACGCAATTTGACCGTTATTATGATCGTACCGGCGTCCTCGCCGAGTACGGGATTTGACCCGTTATTATGATCGTACCGGCGTCCTCGCCGAGTACGGGATTTGACCGCCAGGTCTCCATTGTTACGTGTAAAAAAGATGAAGCCCCCGGCTAATTCCTGTGCGCGGTCAGGAGACCGGCACAATCAGACTTCATGATCGTACCGGCGTCCCCGCCGAGTAGGGGATTTGACCGCCAGGTCTCCAAAGTTTCATGCAAAAATTAATAAAGCCTTCGTCTAATACATGTGCGCGGTCAGGAGCCTAGCAAAATCACAACCTATGATCGTACCGGCGTCCCCGCCGAGCACGCAACTTGACCGTAAGGTCTCCATTGTTACATGCAAGAAAGAATGAAGCCTCCGGCTAGTTCCTGTGCTCGGTCCGAGACCTGCATAATCAGTGTTGGATCGTGTGCTTGGTCAGAGACCGGCAGAATCCAGGCTGATTGGAACTTGCCCTTTTTCCCCAAAAAGCCAAAACCTTGCTGATGAGTGTATCCAATGCTCCGGTAACTCGACAAAACCTGCGCGAACAGGGTTATTGTGCATGTAGAATAACTTTTGTTCAAAGAATTCCTGATTTACAACAGCTTCAGCATGCCAACCAGATTGCCAAACTCGTCTCTCCCTGTCAGTTTCAGCGGATGTTCGCATGAGATTTGACCAGGAAGTTGGACAAGTATTGTCAACTAATCCGGCTAGTTTATGACCAGAAAATGAACGGAACTCAGTTATGGATTTATGCAATCTCTGATTATCACTCGCCTCATCCGAAAGAATGGCATGTATGTGGTTTGGCATGATCACGTATCCGTGAATTTTCAAGCCTTTGTTTTCCGAACAGAACGCTAAGCTCTCGGTGACAATCTCCGTGAATGCTGGTTTCACAAAGAGTGGAAGCCAGTCAACGACTGTAAACGTGCAGAAGTAGGTTGATATTCCATCTTTGAAGCGGTATCGGTCCATCGCAGATGATTATATTCGATGAGTATTTAATTTTGTTTAGTTCAAGATCGAACCGAAGTCCTATCATGCTCGTACCTGCGTCCCCGATGTGTGCGGGATTGGACCGTTATTATGATCGTACCGGCGTCCTCGCCGTGTACGGGATTTGACCCGTAAGGTCTCCATCAGTTCTTACCACAAAAGAATGAAGCCTACGGCTAGTTCCTGTGCGCGGTCAGGAGACCGGCACAATCACAACCTATGATCGTACCGGCGTCTCCGCCGTGTACGCGATTTGACCGCCAGGTCTCCAATGTTTTGTGCAATACTGATGAAGCCTACGGCTAGTTCCTGTGCGCGGTCAGGAGACCGGCACAATCAAGATTGATGATCGTACCGGCGTCCCCGCCGTGTACGGAATGTGATCGCCAGGTCTCCAGTTTTCTATGCAAAACTAATGAAGCCTACAGCTAGTTCCTGTGCGCGGTCAGGAGACCGGCACAATCAATGTTGGATCATGTTCTCGTTCAAAGACTGGCACAATCAGACTTTATGATCGTACCGGCGTCCCCGCCGAGTACGGGATTTGACCGCAAGGTCTCCATCAGTTCTTACCACAAAAGAATGAAGCCTCCGGCTAGTTCCTGTGCTCGGTCAGAGACCGGCACAATCAATGTTGGATCATGTTCTCGTTCAGAGACCAGCACAATCAGACTTTATGATCGTACCGGCGTCCCAGCCGAGTACGGGATTTGACCGTAAGGTCTCCAAAGTTTCATGCAAAAACTGATGAAGCCTACGGCTAGTTCCTGTGCGCGGTCAGGAGACCGGCACAATCAGTGTTGGATCGTGTGCTTGGTCAGAGACCGGCACAATCAGACTTTATGATCGTACCGGCGTCCCCGTCGAGTACGGGATTTGACCCGTAAGGTCTCCATCAGTTCTTACCACAAAAGAATGAAGCCCCCGGCTAATTCGCTTGCGCGGTCAGGAGACCGGCACAATCAAGGCTGACGACGGGATGTGACCGCCAGGTCTCCAGTGATATTAAATGGCATTTTTCTTCCTCAAACAGGTCTGATTAGCGGGTCAGGTCAGCGATCAGGAGCTCGTAGGCAACATCGCCCGGGGTGCCGCCGGTTTTCATGTCCAGGTCAATTTTTAACAGACGGTCATAGATCTCAAGCAACTGCCGCATGCTGAAGCGGCGAGCCTGATCTGAAAGTTTGCGCGCCACAAAACCCAAAACCCCTAATTCCTTCTCGATTTCCTGAGTCTTCCCACCCGCGTCCAGGATCTCACGCGCCTGGATCAGGAGGCGGAACTGGCGGTGGATCATCCCCGTCAGCTCGAGCAGGTCGTTATCTTCCATCAGCAGCATGAATTGCTGCATGGCAGCCTTGCTGTTACGTTCGCCAAGAGCGTCCGTGAGAGCAAAGATGTCGCCTTCCTGCTCCTGGGCGGTCAGCAAACTGACATCCGCTTCTTCCACAACCTGGCGCTCGCCGACATAGGTGATCAACTTTTGCACTTCGTTCTGCGCGCGCATGGTGTTATTCCCCACATAGCTCGCCAGCAGCCGCGCAGCATCCGGCTTGAAACCGCCGCCAAGCTCCTTAGCTTTTCGCAAGATCCACGAAGGCATGTCTTCATCATCCGGCAGGGGGCAGTCGATGAGCAGCGCCCGATCGTTATGCTCGCGCGTCCAATCCGTCAGCCAGGCATACGTTTTGGCGTGTTCCCAGTAGCGTTCGCCGCGTTTTTTGGCTTGCTGATCTTCCACCACCATCACCAGGGCAGTCGTTTCAGGCAACTGACCAAACAGGTCGAGGCAAGCCCGGGCACGGTCTTTCGCCATCCTGGAGAGAAAGACGCGCGCATTCTCCACGATGATCAGGCGGCGGTCAGCCAGAAAAGGCATGGTCAGGGCATCCGCCTGCAGCATCTCAAAGCCAAGCGATTCCCCCTCGTGGCGCGTGGTGTTGAGATCTGCCATGGATGGATCGCCAAGCCCAGCCTGGAAACCGGCAATGACTTCTTTAATTCGGCTGCTGTCATCCCCACGCAGCAGGTAGAAGGTTGGTTTTGCCTGAGCGCTCACACTGCCCCTAACTGGCGCTGGTACGGATGAAATGAACGAAGCTGTTAGCTGTTTTTTGGCTGGTCACCATTTGGACAGCCATGTCCTGTGTATCAGGATCGGTGGTGAGGTTTTTCTGGAGTTTCGGACCGAGCGGTTTTGCCAGGTGAAACGCAGGGATTGCAACAAGCGTGGCAATCAGATAGTGCCACCAGGCATTTTTACCTTTGTTACTCAATATCCCAAGCACGCTGAATGCCGCGGCACTGCTGGCAAGGCTCGAGACCGCCATGTTGGTGCCGCAATTAGGATGCACCGCCAGGTTTGGCTCACCGTTTTCCAGGCGGCGCTTGGCTTCAAGCACAGCCTCGGTGACGATCTCGGTTGGCAAGTCAGCCATCAGGATAAAACCAACAGGGCTGGAATGCCCCATCATACGCACGCCTCTGTAGCGCTCAGCCAGGATGGTCATGGTGGCATGCTCGAGAGCGTGGTTTTTGCGGGTGGAATCAATGATCGAAGTCATATGTTTCTCTTTCTTTTGTCTGCTTATATCCTACCATGACAGGCACTTGGGTTTTTATTATTTCTGATGCTCCGAGAGTTTAACGTTAGATGTCTTTTCAGATTCTTCTTCCAACAAGGCAGCTTTGAGCGCTTCACGCAGGGAGCGCGCTTCGATCACCTCGATGCCTTCTGGCCATGGCTCGCTTTTACGCAGGCGTTTGGGCACAACTGCCCGTTTGAAACCCAACTTGGCGGCTTCGCGCAGCCGGGTTTGCATCTGCCCCACCATGCGCAGTTCTCCCGAAAGCCCAATCTCGCCGATCAGGACGGTGTCTGCCCGTACGGGAGTATCCCGGTAGGAAGAGGCAATCGCGGTCGCCACCGCCAGATCGGCTGCAGGTTCATCAATCCGCAGCCCGCTAACCACATTTGTGATCACGTCCTGATTGCTAAGATTGACCCCTAATCGACGCGTCAGCACTGCTGTTAAGATTAGAAGGCGGTTAAAGTCGATGCCATTCGCCGTACGGCGCGGGTTGCCAAAGTTGGTGGGGGTGGTGAGCCCCTGGATTTCCACCAAGAGGGGACGGGTACCTTCCATGGTGACTGCGATAGCCGAGCCCGGGGCGTTGATCATGCGTTCCGCCAGGAAGACTTCACTGGGGTTGCGCACTTCCACCATGCCTTTTTCCTGCATTTCAAACACGCCAACCTCACTGGTCGCGCCAAAGCGATTCTTCACTGACCGCAACAACCGGTACGACTGAAAATGCTCACCTTCCAGGTAAAGCACCGTATCGACGATGTGCTCCAGAACGCGCGGACCGGCAATGGCGCCTTCCTTTGTTACGTGCCCGATCAAGAATACGGTCACGCCGCTGCTCTTTGCCAGTTCACGAAAACGTGCAGCGCATTCGCGCACCTGCGAGATCGAGCCTGCCGCCGATTCCATCTCTGGCAGGGTCATGGTTTGGATCGAGTCGATGATCACCAGGGTTGGCTTGGTGTCCTCAATGTGTTTGAAGATCTGCGCCAGGTTGGTTTCAGTCACCAGCAGCAGGTGAGTGGGCAATTTGGGGCTGCCGCTCTGATCTTTTTCAGCCAGGCGGTCGGCACGCATTTTGATCTGACGTTCGGATTCCTCACCCGAAACGTACAAGACGGTGTGTCTTCCCGCCAGCTGCATTGCCATCTGCAGCGTGAGCGTGCTTTTGCCTATGCCCGGATCCCCACCGATCAAAACGACCGAGCCAGGCACGATGCCCCCGCCTAACACCCGCGCGAATTCCTCAATCGGCAGCGGCAGGCGTTCTTCCTGCTGACTTTCGATCTCTGAAAGTGAATGCACCCTGGAAGTACCAGTCAGCCCACGGATTGCGTGGGCTGACTTCTCGTTTTCGGTTTCGACAATTTCCTCGATCATTGAGTCCCAGCTACCGCAGCCGGGGCAGCGACCAAAGGCGCGGGAACTAACCTTCCCGCAGACCTGACACACAAACCGTGAGTAGGTTTTTGCCATTTATCTGTTTTACGCTCCCATCATCTCAGGGGTTTCTTCTTTCTCTTCCGTGTGGTTTTCGCGTTTGAGCACGATGCGTTTTTGGGGTTCGCCGTCCTCGCTGATAAATTCTTCGAGGTCGATCAGAATCCTATCGCCAGTGCCAAAGTCTCCCGCCAGCAATCCGTCCGAAAGTCGCTCTTCCACTTGTTGCTGGATCACACGCCGCACAGGGCGCGCACCCATCTCGGGGTCGTAGCCAAGCTCAGCCAGGTAATCCAGCGCGCTGTCTGTGGGGAACAGGCTGATGCTCTGCTCCACCAGGCGTTCCTGGACTTTCTGAATCTCGAGCGAGACGATTTCGCGGATATCCGCGCGGTTGAGCGCACGGAAAACGATCACCGAGTCGAGCCGGTTGACAAATTCAGGGCGGAAGCTGCGTTTGAGCGCTTCGATCAACTTCTTGTGCATCTCATCGTAAGCAAATTGCTCCTCGCGGACCTCGTCCAAATCCAGGGCAAAGCCCAGGGCGGACTGGTGGCGGATCAACTCAGCGCCGATGTTGGTTGTCATGATGATGATGGCGTTGCGGAAGTCTACCTTGTGCCCCTTGGCATCGGTGAGGTGACCCTCTTCCATAATCTGCAGCAGCATGTTAAGAGCTTCCGGATGGGCTTTCTCGATTTCGTCAAAAACCACGATCGAGTAAGGCTTACGGCGGATGGCTTCGGTCAACTGACCGGATTCCTCGTAGCCGATGTAGCCTGGAGGCGCGCCAACCAGCCGGCTCATGCTGTGGCGTTCCATGAACTCGGACATATCAATTTGAATGAGAGCGTCCTCAGAACCAAACATCTGTTTGGCAAGGGCTTTCGTCAGCTCCGTCTTGCCAACACCGGTGGGTCCAAGGAACATAAAAGACCCAATCGGTCGATGCTCGCTCTTGAGACCAGCCCGCGCACGACGGATAGCCTTCGAGACGGCTTGAATGGCTTCGGTCTGCCCGATGATCACCTTGCCCAGTTCTTCCTCGAGATGAAGCAGCTTGGTCGACTCTTCGATAGCGATCTGTGTGAGGGGGATGCCGGTCCACATGGAAATGACCTCAGCAATATCTTCCTCGGTTACAGTCGGGGCGTTTGCACGATCCCATCCGGTTTGCAGAGCCTGGAGTTCGTCTTCCAACTTGAGTTGTGTTTGGGTCAGCGCTTCTGTGGCATCGTTGTCCAGGTTGGAATCGGGGTCATTTAACTGCTTGTTTATATCCCGGAGTTCGCTCACAATATCCTTGCTCGTAATCGCTGCCTCGCTCTTGTACATGCGCACACGGGAGGCGGCTTCGTCCACCAGGTCGATTGCCTTGTCGGGCAGGAAGCGGTCAGTGACGTAGCGAGCGCTGAGTTTTGCCGCTGACTCCAGGGCTTCATCTGTGATTTTAAGGCGGTGATGCTCTTCATATTTCGGGCGAATGCCGTGCAGAATTGCGATAGTCTCTTGGATGGTTGGCTCTTCCACCATGATAGGCTGAAAACGACGTTCGAGGGCGGCATCGCTCTCGATGTTTTTGCGGTACTCATTGATCGTGGTGGCGCCGATCATCTGCAGTTCGCCGCGTGAGAGAGCCGGCTTGAGGATATTGGCAGCGTCCACAGACGAACCTGCCGAACCAGCCCCAACCAGCATATGGAATTCGTCAATGAAGACGATCGCGCCACTGGCTTTGAGTTCGTCAATCACACGCTTCAGGCGTTCCTCAAACTGCCCGCGATACATCGTGCCAGCAACAAGGGAGCCCACATCCAATTGAAGCACGCGTTTTTTGAGCAAAAGCGCCGGCACATCGCCTTCAATGATGCGCTGGGCGAGACCTTCCACGATGGCAGTCTTGCCCACGCCCGGCTCACCGATCAGGGCGGGATTATTCTTGGTGCGGCGCGCCAAAATCTGAATGACGCGTTCAATCTCTTTCTGACGCCCAATGACGGGATCGAGCTTGCCAGCTTCAGCCAGCGCAGTCAGGTCTGTAGCCAATTGGTCCACCAGGGGTGAGTTGCTGTCGGAATCCTTTTCCTTGCTGCGTAAGCGGCGTTGGCTGCCAACACCTTCGGTTTCCGTCCTGTCGCGGCGTTCCTCGCGCCCTTCCGAACGCTCCTGCCGCTGTTCGCCTGCTTCTTTAGCATCCCGCAAAACGCGGTTGGTATGGCGGCGCAACTGTTCCGGAGTGATACCGAACCGGATCAGAATATCCATCCCCTTGAATTCGGTATCCCGGCTTAAACCGAGCAGGATATGTTCTGTTCCAACCATGGGGGACTGATCTTTCTCAGCCTCTTCGATGGCGTATTCAAGTGTTTTTTTAATGTCTTCACCAAGCCGTAGATCGCGATCATCTGGCAGTTCGCTCTCACCCTGTTGGATGGCGCCAAAAATCACGTTCTCTTCGATTCCGAGATCGCGCAGCACACGATATGCCACACAGCTGTTCTCGGCGATGATGCCGGCGAGCAGGTGATCAGTGCCAATCGTGTCCGCGTTGAATTGCATGGCAATCCTGCGGGCATTGCTCAGAATTTTCTTGGCTTTTTGAGTTAATTGATACATATTAGCCAAAGTAAACCTCAAAATCTTTCATAGCCTTGTCAGGCTAATCCTGCCTTGGTGGTCCCGATGTTCGATTTTGGCAGGGGAAATCAGACTGGGGGAGCCCCAAAAAGAGGGCTCACAATATCCCGGAGTGTCATTTTCCGGTAATTTGAGTATACCAAAATATCCAGCCACTTTGCAGGCTGTGGAGGACTTATGATGAAATATTAATAATGCTCTTACTTCACCAAAGGCGCCTGGCTGACCAATTCAATGAAATTACCCGAGTCGATCTGAACTGATTCGCTTGCTCCTGCGGGAAGGAACATCAGCCTGGCGTTGGGGTCCCATTCGATTTCAGGATCTTTGAGGACAAACAGTTTGCCACCATCTGCCCCGTATACATACTGCTCCGCAGGGAAGGATGAATAATGTCCTTCAAGGTCGCCGAAGCTTTCCGGCCAGGTGCTGGGCTCGAGCTCGTAATCGCCGGTACTGGTGTTCAAAAGAAACCGGGTACCGAGCCCCACCGAACAAGCGGCATTCCAGGCAATGACGTAGGCGGCCTGGGGATCGATGGTGATGCCGATGCTGTAGGCATGCGGCACATCATTGACCTTGGGAAGGTCAAATTCGTAGCGCGTGCCACCTGAAACGGGATCATAGGAATAAACTTCCATTCTTTCCGGACCCTTCAGTTCTGGCTCAAAACTGCAGCCGCCGACCATTCGGGTGTAGTAGAGCCGCCCGTTTTCTGCCCAGCCAAGCAGGGTATCTCCGAGAATTTCGGGGTCGGATGCTTTCACGATCTCAGCGATTTGGTTGTTTTCGAGCAGATCATACACGATAAAGGAATTGCCGCAGTTCACCTCAAAGGCGAGGTAACGACCGTCCAGCGAAAGACGGGGAGAACTCTGCCAGCAGTCGGGTCCATATCCAAAAGGATGGTTGGAATCACCTATCTTCACCACCGACAAATCCACGGGGTTAAGAATGTAAACCTGGTAATCTTTGACATAGGCGTAGAGATTGGAAGCCGGTGTTACCACCTCCGCCGTAGGTTCCAACGTAGGCTGTGGCGTGGGTTGCGGCTCCTCGGTGGGAGGTTCCGTAACAAGCATATCAGTAGGTTCAGGGCTGATCTCGCCATGCGGCATCGTTGTTGGCGGGTTTTCAACCGCAGGCACACAGGCGCTTAGCCCCAATGCAAAAATAATCATCAGCAGAAATAGTCTTGTTTTCATCGTCATCCTCCCAGATTTTCCTATTCTAATCAGATCACAGGTCCTGATCCTTCTTATCATCAGGTTTTCCTTCCAATTGCTCTTTATACTTTTCCTCACCCCACCTGCTGGCAAACCCACTCCAGTAGGTGATGCTGATAATTATCCCCAAAAATGGCAGCCCAATGGCACAGACAATCAAGCCCAAATTCAGTGCGTTGAGCAGCCCAGGCACCCCGCTGGTTAAAAAGCCAAACACTGAAAAAAGAACGAGAATGCCTAACGCAATAAACCCGTATACCTTGAGCATTTTCAGGTATTTGTGCATCTTACTTTCGGGCGGTGTGGGGGAATTGCCTTGCATACGAGAACTCTCTTAACCAGCCTCTTCCAGGAAACTCGGAATGGGGCGAATGAAATGGCAGGTATACCCATTTGGCAGCTTCTGCAGATAGTCCTGGTGATACTCCTCGGCTGGCCAGAAGGTGCCGAGCGGCTCAAGAGTGGTTACCACCGGACGCTTCCAGACCCCGCTTTGATTTACTTTTTCGATCATCTGTTTTGCTGCTTGCTTCTGCGCTTCGTCGGCATAAAAGATGGCGGAACGGTAGGAGGTGCCAATGTCATTACCTTGCCGGTTGAGTGTTGTGGGGTCGTGAATGCGGAAGAAGAAATCCAGCAGATGCAGAATATCGGTTTGCTGTGGATCGAAGACGATCTTAAGCGCTTCCGCATGCCCAGGGTGGTGTTGGTAGGTGGGGTGGTCATTCTCGCCGCCGGTATAACCGGCATCGGTGTCCAATACCCCAGGTAGATGGCGGAAGAGCTCTTCCATTCCCCAGAAGCAGCCGCCGGCAAGGACTAATTCATTGGTTTGGTTATTTGTTGTCATTTTTTTCTTCCAATCTTTATCCTGATTATAGGACGACTTTCCTCTTTTTTATACTCTTTCTTAAGATGGTGGCCTGCTCCGACCGCGAACCTTCATTTTTACAACTCTGCGGATGGACTGAAGCCAATCCGTACAGCGGGCGTTTACTCCCGCCGCCAATCTTATTTCTGCTCAGCGGATGGACTAAAGCCCATCCGTACGGCTGGGGTTTACTCCCGCCGCCAATCTTATTTCTGCTCAGTGGATGGACTAAAGCCCATTCTTACCGCGGGGGTTTACTCCCGCCGCGAAAGGTCTCCGCAATCGCCCACTAACTGTTCTGCAGCATACCCTGTTCTTTAAGCCAGTAGCGGACCGCTTTCTGGTCCAGCGGGTCGATGCCGCTTGATCGCACTGCTGCGACCGAGCATTTTTAACCATCCAGCCCGATGGGTCTTTTCTTTACTGCTTCCTCTTTGCCAGAGGCAGTCTACCAGATATCTCAAACCATCTTATTCCTGGTAAGGATCGTAGATCCGTTTAATTTGCAGAGTCACAGCCACCTACAACCTCCGTGAAATTGAACGATAAGGTTATAAATAGATTGTAACGGATCCCAAATTGCATTGCTTTTCGATTGTCGTTCAAGAAGTAAAACGACCCTATGCAAGCTGAAAGAACTGGTGTATTATTGGCATTAGCCAATAATAAGGATAATATGCCGCGCAACCCAAATCGCAAAATAATCCGTTCATATCCCACTGTGAGAAGCTTTATACCTCACGGAGGTGATTTTACATTTGGACAGAGTAACGTCAACCTGCTGCTTGAAGAATGGGAAGCACTTCGCCTGGTCGATTACGCAGGGATGGAACAAACTCAGGCGGCTCTCTCAATGGGGATCTCGCGCCAAAGCGTGCAGATGCTGGTTTCGTCTGCGCGCATCAAACTCGCGCGGGCAGTAGTGGAAGGACTCCCCCTGCAAATCGTTGGCGACCAGGAACAAAACACACATACAGATCTTCGATACGAAGAAAGGAAAAGCAAGATGAAAATTGCAGTTACAGCTCAACACACACAGGTTTTCCCTCATTTTGGACGCACCCCGGAGTTTTACCTTGTCACCGCTGAGGATGGCAAGATCACGGAAGAAAAGATAGTCGCCGCTCCTGCCGAAGGACATGGCGCGTTGGTCGGCTTTTTGGTTAGCCAGGGAGTGGATACGCTGATTTGTGGGGGCATCGGCGGAGGTGCCGTCAATGGCTTGCGCTCATCCGGGATCAAAGTCTACGCCGGAGCATCAGGACCCGTGAAAGAACAGGTGCTTTCACTGCTTAGTGGCCAGTTGCCCCAAGAAGGCGAAGCCAATTGCGACCACCATGGAGAGCATGACCACGAGCATGAACACGATCACGGGCATGGGCAAGGACGCAGCAATGGCTGCGGCCATCACCAAGAATAGTCAACCAATACAAAGTTGAAATTTCTTTTTTTGTCGGAATGAGCCCGCCTTAGGCGGTTAATATGGCAAGAGTGTGGTGCAGGCTCACTCCGACATTGATTAACTTGGCGGAGTGAGCAGAAAAAGCGCATTCCTCCCTACCATTACTTTTTTGTTGAGTTCCTCATTTATGGCTCATACAGCTGAACTTGTCCGCGGGGAATTTATTATTGGGACAACAAGATGAGAAACTTAGAGAGTAAGAAATTTTGAGTATTTTACAATTTGGTTTCACCTTCAGAAACCGGTTTATAGAAATTGGGTACAATCAAGTCATCGGCGTCCACCTGCCTCCGTTCTGAAAGGAAGGAACGATGAAAATAAAAAACCTTTACACTTGTGTTGTTCTGATAACTCTCTTGCTTTCTGCCTGCGCCCCAATTCAGGCTCCCGCCCCAACGCCATCCCAACCGCTTACTCCAACCCCTATGCCGGTAACGTTGCCAACAGCCACCGTTTCATCAACCAACTACCCAACCCCCGGTGAGGTCAACGGACCAGAGGTAGTCCAATTGGGCGATCTTACCATGGAAATCTATGAAAAAAGTATGTTCCAGCCAAATAGGGATGATGGGAGTTTTAACACCACCGCCGGACCTTCCAGCGAGATCCTCAAAACCCGCCGACCATTAAGGGACGTGTTTTCACAACCTTTCTCTCCCCCACCGCTCAACGGACGACAACTGACTGCCGTACGACAAGAAAGCGGTGGTGAGATGACCATTACCTTCAAGCTGGACGATGAAGAAGTGCTGTCAGTCAACTGCGGTGCGGTCAGCCCGGTAGATAACTTGCGGGGCATGTGGGTGATCGGCGAGGATTGGTACGCTGAAGTGGCACATACCACCATCTTCACCGAGCCTAATACCCCCAAGGGTGAAATCTTCATGAATGGCGTTTCACTCAATGAGCAGTTTGGGTACGACGAAACTTTCGGCTTCCAGCCCCTGGGCGATAAGCCCTTTTACTTTTTTGCCAAAGGCGGCGAGATCGGTATCAACTACGCCGGGGAAACGTACCAACTTGGCTTTAAATCCGTACCGCATTACGCCTGCTGCAGTGGGGCAGCCTGGAATCCCAAGGCTTATCTGACCATGGTCACTTTCTTTGCCAAGGGAAATGTTAAAGAATATTATGTCGAATTAGGGTTATTTTCCGCATTCGACACAACCGTCACGGACCTTTCTGGCGCGGGGCTTACGGTGGAAGCCTACTGGTTGGAGGATGGCTCCTGGCCGGACGACGAGCATATTCAATCCCGACCGACCGGCGCTTTGCCCGGATGGGTGATGAAGCGCCATGAATCTGAACGCAAGGATTTGGTTCATTACGAGGAAGCACCGCTATTCCAGGGAAAAGTGCTGACCGCCCGCACCAATATTGATTCCATAGCAGACGCGACGGTGGAGGTCAGACTTGATGATGAAATTATCCTGAGCGTTCCAGCGGGAGATTTGACATATTCAGCTGGTATGGATCCGGTTTTTGGAGTTTGGGTGCATGGGGAGCACTGGTACATGGAGATGGCGCATGTTGCGTATGAAACTGATGGCAACACCACCAAAAGCATAACACTGGGTGAGATATTCAGAAGCGGGGAATCGCTAAGCCAGATGTATGGTTACGACGAGACCTTTGGCTTCCAGATATTAGCCGACGAGCCATTCTACTTTTTCAGAAAAGATGACCAGATTGGATTGAACTATGCCGGAGAGGAAGTGATGCTCGGCTTTGATGAGGTCGCCCACCACTATTGCTGTGGTTTTGGCGTCTACAACCCACAGCATTATGAGAATATGGTTGGCTTTTTCGCCAGCCGCGAGGGTAAGCGCTATTACGTCGAAGCGGGTGTGTTTGAGTAGAGAAAGAACGTAACCCCAAAAGCCTCTCACGATTTGCCCCAAATATCTCTTTCTGCTCGTAAAGGTCTCCTGACCAAGCACAAAACTTTTTGTAAATTAAAAGGCGCTCTCAACTGAGAACGCCTTTGTCAATTTCAAAAATAGAACTACAAGCTCTCCAGCTTTTCGACCATACCTTCAATCACGTCAAAGCCGCCTTGCCAGAATTCTGCTTTGGTGACGTCCAGGCCGGCTTCCGCCAGCAATGGAATTGGAGCAATCGAACCGCCGGCTGACAGGATGCGCATATACTTGGGTTTGAAGCTTTCGCCTTCCTCTTTATAACGTTTGTAGAGCGCAAAGACCAGCAACTGCCCAAAGGCATAGGCATACACATAAAATGGCGTGCCGTAAATATGCGGAATCGAGACCCATTCATACTTGAACTCCTCCGAAACCTCAACCGCGTCACCAAATTCTTCCTTCAGATTCGCCAGGTAGGCTTCGTTCAGCTCATCCACAGAGGCGTTATTGGCGATCATGTCGTGCGCTTCACGTTCAAACAGGGCAAAGTAGATCTGGCGAATAATCGTCGCGAAAGCATTATCGAGCTGACCGAACAGAATGTCCTGCTTGACACCTTCGTCACTTTCCTGCTCGAGCATCAGATCCGTGAGAGTCATCTCGCCAAAGGTTGAAGCGGTCTCTGCCAGGGGCAGGCAGGCGTGCTGAGTGAAGAGACTGTGCTCCTCAGCCATCATGGAGTGCACAGCATGCCCCAATTCGTGTGCCATCGTGGAAACATCGTCTGATTTGCCTTGGTAATTGAGCAACACCCAAGGAGTCAGATCCGGTCCGAGCGTGGAGCAGAATGCGCCCCCCATTTTGCCCTTTCGAACTTCGCTGTCCACGTGACCCTGGTCGAACACACGTTTCGCCAACTGGGTGAACTTGGAATCGAAACGGTCGAAGGCCTCAAAAGTCAGGTCAGCAGCTTCCTGGAAGGAGTAGCGCTTATCAGATTCAGCCAAAGGCGCATAAATATCATAACGACGCAGTTTTTCCAGGCCGAGTTTCTGGGCTTTCAGGCGGAAGTAGCGCTGGAAGATGCCAATATTCTTGCGTGCCACCTCGAGTAGAGTGTCAATCACCTCGTCAGGCAAGTCATTGATTGTGTTGCGCACAGAAATCGGGCTGGCGAATCCGCGCAGGGTCACGTTTTCATTTTTCCAGTCACGCACGATATGCTGGTAAATCTGCCCCAGGATCGGCGCATCCTCGCCATAGACGCGGTAGAGTTCCTGGTATGCCCTAGCGCGCAGGTCTGGGTCAGCTGTGCGCACCAGCGCCATCAGTTCGCCGCGGGTCAATTCCTTCATCTCGCCATTGACTTCGACTTTGAATACATAGCGGTTGGTGATTGAGTCGTACAGCATGTCGTGGGCGGAACGACCGGTGACATTCTTGATGTTGATTACTTTTTCTTCCGGCTCGCTGAGGGTGTAGGGCTTAAAGTTTCGCATCTGCTCCAGCCAGTAGCGGTAATCTCCGCTGGCATCCAGCAAACGAGCGGCGTTTTCATCGTCCAGCGCTTTCCACCATAAACCGAAAAACATGGTGCGGTTTTCCATTTCTGCCTCGAACTGCTGGAAACGGGCAATGTTGATCTGGGCTGTTTGATCCTGCGTGTTGGCGGAGAAGCTCAGCGAGGCGAAACCATACAGCCGATAGGCAAGTTTGTTCATCTCTTCCAGCTCACGCACTATTTGCAGGAATTTTTCGCTGCTGATCTCAGGCTTCAGCTCTTCGCGCTGGCTTACAAATTTTTCCACGCGGGCTTCAAGGTCCTGATAAGTTTGGTTGATTGCCGGGTCTGAAAAACTCGTAAAGAGTTCGTTCAACTTCCAGCCAGATTGAGTATAAGTGGGGGTATTTTCGCTCATTGATAATCCTTTGTTTAGTTTTAATTTGCTCTATGATAATCCAAGAGAGCCCCCTTGCGCGATAATTGCGTACACACCTTGCTAAACCTCCAGCTTGTAATGCAAATATAACGAACTCCATCCTGGAGAGAGTTGTCAGGCTCTTGGGATTGTGACCGTGATGCGCGTTCCCTGGCCGAGGCCTGGGGATTCAGCCTTGATCGAAGCCCCCTGCAATTCCACCAGGGCTTTGCAGATCGCCAGGCCGAGACCCATCTTGCCTTTCGAGCCGGTGCGGGCTTTATCTGTCTGGTAGAACCGTTCAAAGATCAGGGGCAGGTCTTCCCCCGAAATCCCATCGCCAGTATCAGAAACGCTCAACTCAACTTGATCGCCGACCTTGCTGGCAAGCGTTACCGTGCCGCCTGCAGGCGTATGACGCAGGGCGTTTTCCATCAGGTTCCTCAACACCTGCAGCATGCGTCCTTCATCGACGTTGATCATCACCGGGGTTTCGTCCAGATCAAGGTGCAAGTCAACACCTTGCTGGCTGGCTATTGGCTGGTATACCTGGGCGATTTGGTCAAGCAGCTGGTTCGGAGCAACCGGGTTCAACAGAATTTCAACCCCACCACCCTCAGCCTGGGTTAGCACAGTTAGATCCTTCACGAGGCGGCGCAGGTTTTCCAATTCGGTTTTGATGATTCCAAGCTGCTGTGGGTTCAGGGATACGTCTCCATTTTCGTACATTTCAATATATCCAGAAATGATCTGGAGCGGAGTGCTTAGATCGTGAGTGATATCTGCTGTGAGCCGCTTGCGCTCAGCATCCGCGCGCGCAAGATCAGTGCTCATGCGATTAAAGCTTTCTCCCAGGCGCCCAATTTCATCTTTCGAAGTTACAACTACCTGCTGCCCTAACGCCCCTTGTGCCATCTGCTCAGAAGCTTCTGTCAGCCTGCGAATCGGTTTGAGGATGCCCGCAGCCAGCAGGATCCCTATCACGACCGCAGTCAGGATGCCTGTTCCTGCCGCGATCGCAATTGCCAGGTTTACCTGGTCCATAAACAATTGTTCGGCCCTGGTCAATTCCAGGCTATTCTCATCGATCAGTATCCAGGCAACTGCCGTACCATTCACTTCCACTTCGCGGGCGCCATACAGCCAGCGTTCCGGCACATACACTCCCACAGGCAGGTTTTGCATAGGCAAAAGGGTTTTTCCTTCGCTATCAACCAAACCGCGGATACCGCGGATGTTCTCTGGATTGGAGCCACGTAGTGGCTGTAAGAACGGCGAATCGGCAGCACTGCGAAGCATTGTTGCGAGGTAATAGTAAACAAAACCGTCCATGTCTTGATTTTTCGTGTAGTAATCTTCAACCAGAGCCGACAATTCCTCGACCTGCTGGTCGATAACCAAGTTGCGCAGGGACTGACCGGATCGGAATTGAACAAATAGCAGCGCAACCAGAACGGTCACCAAGGCGACTGCTGCGTAACTCAAAATCAGGCGGGTTCTGAGCGATTTTTTCAAGACTCACCTTCCAAAAACCGATATCCAATCCCAAAAACGGTTTCGATATAAACCGGTTCGGCCAGATCATCCCCGAGTTTCTGGCGTAAATTACGGATGTGAATTTTGATGGTTGCTTCCGAGCCGGCATAGCCGTTATCCATCAGCCGCAGGCTGATCTCCTGCCGCCGAATTACTTTACCAGCGGCTTCCATCAACAAAGTCAGAAGGGTAAATTCCAGTGGGGTCAGGTCGATCAGTTCGCCATCTTTTCGAACTTCATGTCGTGCGCGGTCGAGAGTCAAGTTTTGCACCTTCATTACTTCCGAAACTTCTTCGCCTAAAGCTGCACGACGCATGACAGCCCGGATGCGCATCAGGAGCTCACGCAGCCGGAAGGGTTTGGTGATGTAGTCATCCGCCCCCAGTTCAAAACCGCGGACGACGTCCGCTTCCTGCTGCTTTGCTGTGATCATAATCACAGGCAAACTGCTTTCTGTCCGAAGTTTGGAGATGAATTGATAGCCATCCATGTTGGGCATCATGATGTCAAGCAAAATCAGGTCGATTCCACCCGCATGGAAGATTTCCATTGCTTCAACCCCATCAGATGCCAGGCAGGTCTCAAAACCCTGGTTTTGAAGGTATTCCTGCAACATAAACTGCACATTGCGAGTGTCGTCAACGACCAGGATCTTTCTGCTCATAGCGTGATTATAGCTTTCTTTAATTTACCTCTGCGCTCCATTAGCCGTCATCCCCGCCAGATCTGACAGTCTCAGGGATGGTCTTTGCCCAACTCTGCGGCGATTGCTCGGGATAGAACACTTGCAAGGTGGCGGTCTCGTGCAGGAAATCGATATTGCCAATGTTGACTGAACTGATTTTTTTGACCTATCCGCTGCTCAAGATCGGCGATCAATTCCTGCCTGCGCGAGGGCACAATCAACTCAATATTTTCGTAAATAATTTTTTGCGAAGTTTGATAACAAAAACCCCAACCTTTTTCCAGCAGCCATAAAGTCAGGATAACCAGGCTATTTGCCAGGAACGCGATCAGCGCCGGAGATAAAGCTTCAGTTCTTAAACGATTCATGATTGCTCCATAAAGTTGACCCCATTTTAGGTCTTAGGAGCAGGCAGGAGGTTTAATTGTGGTATATCCCGAAGGTTAGGAGAGAAAGGTCAAAATAAGAAAAACCAGCGGTTATAACTCCAGGATCTGCGCGAGGTAGCGATCACGCAGCACATCAATCGGCTGACGGGAGTTAGTTTCGGGATCCCAAAAATACCAGATTCTCCAGCCATTGGCTGGTCCATTACGAAGGGCGCGTGCCATGGCGTGGATGGAGCCACGATGCCCGTTGATCACCACCGACCCATCCGACTGGACGGTGGCTTTCTGCTCCCCTTCAGCGCCAAAGAACAGCGCATCCCCCGGATTGATAAAGCCCTGTTCAACGAGTGTGCCAAAGGGTACCCGCTGACGTTTGCGGGGGTCTGGTGTGAGGAAAACAGGGGTGTTAAACTCGAGCTGTACGGCGGATTCAAGGCGTTTGCGTGCCACACGAATGTAATTCGGTTCCAATTCGATGCCCACAAAGTGCCTTTGCAGTTTCTTGGCCATCGCGCCAGTAGTCCCCGTGCCAAAGAAGGGATCCAGCACGACGTCGCCGGGTTCGGTAGTTGCAAGCAGCACGCGGTATAGCAGCGCCTCGGGCTTCTGAGTGGGGTGCGCTTTCTTGCCGTCTTCTTTCAGACGTTCCTTGCCCGTGCAAATCGGCAGGAACCAATCCGAACGCATCTGCAAGTCATCATTCAAGGACTTCATGGCGCGGTAGTTGAAGGTGTACTTCGCGCCAGGTTCTTTCTGCGCCCAGAGGAGCGTCTCGTGGGCGTTGGTGAAACGTACGCCGCGGAAGTTTGGCATGGGGTTGCTCTTGACCCACACAATGTCATTCAAAATCCAGTAGCCCAAGTCCTGCAGGATGCTGCCCACGCGGTAGATATTGTGATAAGAACCGATCACCCAAAGCGTGCCCGTGGGTTTGAGCACCCGCCTGCACTCGCTGAGCCACCTGCGCGTGAAGTCATCATAGGCTTCAAGACTTTCGAATTTATCCCAGTCTTCGGTAACTCCGTCCACCTTGCTGACGTTCGGCCGCCAGAGATCACCCTGCAGCTGAAGATTGTAAGGCGGGTCGGCAAAGATCAGGTCTACTGAGTCTGCAGGCAGGGTCGGCAGCACCTCGAGGCAATTGCCTTCGATGACGGTGTCTATCCAAGGCGCGAGCGGATTTTCGGTCATGGTGTCTCAATTGTACTCGTGAGGGAGTCTATTTGTGTGCGAAAATTTCACATAACAGGCAATAACGGCTGATCAATGAGCTCCCACGCTGCTTTTCGGAAGAGGTTAACTGCATTTCGAAAGGTGATGGCAAACTCATATTAGTCATTGATTACGCCTGACTGTCTACATGTTTAGATTCTTTTCCAACAACCAATCCAGCAAATAAACCTGATGAACCCCGTTATGATTGGCATAAGCGGGAATGTCATCAAGTGTCAGGAGCATGCGAGGAAAATTGTCCGGGATCCCACTGAAAGCCTCCAACTCGCGCCTAAGCGTTTCTTCAGCCAGGATAGTAGTTGCCACCTGTAAGTAAACCACCTGGTTTTTACCGCTGGCCACAAAATCCACCTCTTTATCACCGACTTTTCCAACATTTACCCGAAAATCTCTCCGAAGAAGCTCGAGATAAACGATGTTTTCAATCTGGTGACCAAGATCTTGCGACGTAGTAGACAGTAAGTAGTTCCGTAAACCCGTATCAACTATATAATACTTAGACAGAGTCTTAAGAAGGTTGCGCCCCTTGACATCAAACCGCTCTGCTTTATAGAAAATAAAGCTTTCAGTCAGGGCTTTAAGATACTTATCAACCGTGTTTACAGATATGCTTCGCCCAGAAGCATTAATTGAATCAGAGATCCTTTTTGCTGAAATGGGGCTGCCGATGCTGCTGCTTAAAAATCTTATAATATCTTCCAAAAGCAATACGTCCGCAATCCCCTCACGTGAAGCCACATCTTTGAGTAGTATGGTGCTGTAAACTCCTTCAATATAGGTTCTGAAAGTAGACTCTGATTCGCCAAGCTGGGTTAAATACGGGAATGAACCAAAATGCAGATAACGATTGAATTTCTCACGCACAGAAGCAGTCCCATCACCTGAAGTAACAAATTCCTTAAACGACAAAGGCAGCATTTCAATCAGAACATATCTACCGGAGAGCAAAGTTGCCAACTCACCTGAAAGTAGATTGGCATTGGAGCCAGTGATGTATAGATCCATGTTTTCTTTGATGTACAGGCTATCGACAGCTTTTTCAAATTTCGGACATTGCTGAACTTCATCCAAAAAAACGTAAGTGGTTTTGCCTGTAATTTGTCTTTTTTCGATATAGCTGTATAGTTCCCGGTAATCGAGAAGCCCCTCAAAGGCAAGATCTTCCAAATTGATGTAGATAATCTGCTCGGGTTTTACCCCATCGGAGAGAAGAAAATCAATATACTGTTGGAACAAGGTTGATTTTCCACATCGCCTTACGCCAGTGACTACCTTGATCACTTGTTTTTCACGCCAGTCCCGCAATTTTCTTAGGTACATTTCTCGCTTTACCATCGCTCACCTCGCTTACATTATACAGAAGCATAAAAGTTTTGTCAATATTATGACATAACTTTTGTTTATTGAGAGTTTTGTCATTATTTTGACAATACTTTTGACCCTGCAGATTTTACAAGGTTTGATTTAGCCTTACTGACTGGTTTTGACTATAATTTCCCGTCAGGAGTACAAAACATGACCTCTCTCACACCCGCTTACCCCAAAGACTTCAACTATTACCATCCGATCCAGGTGCGTTATGCCGATCTGGATACACTGCTGCACGTGAACAACGTCGCGATTATGGAATATGTCGAAACTGCCCGCACCGGCTATTATCGCGCCACAGGAATCTGGGACGGCACGATGTCCGGCGGGTTTGGCATGGTTGTGGCTTCGGTGCACATCGATTACCTGGTTTCCATCCAGTTTGATGATACGGTTCGCGTCGGGGTTCGCACTGCCAACATCGGTGGTAAGAGTTTGCGTTTTCAGTTCCAGGTGGAAAGCACCGACGGCGAGAGAGCCTTTGCCCGCGGGGAGGTGGTGATGGTAGCCTTCGACCACGCTGAGAACAAATCGCGCCTTGTTCCACAGGATTGGCGCCAGAAGTTAGCCGCGTTTGAAAAGAACGACGAATTCCTGGCATAAGGCACACAAAACCACACTTTACGCCTGCTGATTACCTTCATGGAATGGATGGTCCAGTTGATGCTCCATCAATCCAAAAAACTATGCATTGGATATTCCATAAACAGCATTATTTACACCGGCGCAGAGGTAGTGGTATCCTTTTTACAACCAGGCAGCAACCGATTGAGGCACAAGACTAGATATTTTTGAGATTGACCAGGAGCCATTAGCATGAACCAGGAACAACACCCCGCTTTACCCACCATCGACACATCCTACATGATCGACTTTCTGACCAAACTGCTCAACACCCCCAGCCCGACCGGTTTTTCAAACCAGGCAATCGCCCTGGTGGAGAAAGAACTTGCCGCTTTTCCAGAAGTCCGCACCGAATGGACCCGCAAAGGCTCGCTGCTCGCCTTCCTGCCAGGCGAAAACAGTCCCGAAGCTCCAACCACGCGCGGGCTTACCGCCCATGTGGATACGCTTGGAGGTATGGTGCGCGAAATTAAAGCCAGCGGCAGGCTCGAGCTGACCAGCGTGGGCGGCTTCGCTTGGGGAAGCGTGGAAGGAGAGAATTGCCTGGTTCACACCCGTGAGAATGGCACTGTCCGCGGAAGCCTCCTGCCCCACAAAGCATCAGTACACGTTTACGACAATGTGTCTGACGACAAACGTGATGCCGCCAGCATGGAAGTACGCCTTGACGCGCAAGTCTCAAGCCCCGCAGAGGTGCGCGAGCTTGGCATCGAAGTGGGCGACTTTGTCTCTTTTGACCCGCGGGTGGAAGTCGTCAGCGGATTCGTCAAATCGCGACACCTGGATGATAAAGCTTCCGTCGCCACTCTGCTCAGCGCAATTAAGACCCTGCACGACCACAACCTGAAACCTCGCGCAAGCACCTGCTTCCTCTTTAGCAATTTTGAAGAGGTTGGGCTGGGCGGGAGCAGCGACTTCCCGGCAAGCCTGGAAGAACTGGTGGCAGTGGACATGGCTGCCATTGGCGACGGGCAGGCTTCAGATGAATATCACGCCAGCATTTGCGTCAAAGACGGCGGTGGACCGTATCACCACGGGTTGTCAAACAAACTGCGCGACCTGGCAGCAGCTTATGATATACCGGTGAAGGTGGATATCTATCTGCATTACAGCTCGGATGGCAAAGCTTACTGGCGCGCCGGAGGGCATGCCGCGGTGGCGCTGATCGGTCCGGGCGTGGATAGCTCCCATCACTATGAGCGCACCCATACGAACGCCCTGTTGGATACCACCAAGTGGATTTTGGCATATTTGCTGTCGTAAGTTTGGATTTCAGGGGTTATCCGCAAGTATTAAATGCCCAATTCTCAAGGGTTTCCCGGCTGCGCGAAGGGAAACCCTTGAAGCAAGATGGAGTTTAATTCGTCGGAATGCACCTAACTTGCGCACTCCCTCGAAGATGTGGGGGTCGGAGTGAGCCCGCGCAAGTTCGTAGGGTGGGTTGGCGTCACAAAGCATATGCATGAACACACCAAGTTATAGCCTACCCACCGCAGCACAACGGAAACAATTCATCAATGCTTAACGTTAGGAAGATTGCTGTTTTTGGTGGGTTGGCTATTTGGATGCCAAGACAGGGCAAGATACTCTTACGCCATACTCTGCGAGCACGATGACCGCACCCTACAAAGAGATTGTGCTTAGTTGTAAGAGATTGCCCGTACAAGGGCGAAGTTGGAAACAATGTGCACATCCTCAAACAGAACCTTTGGGTGCTTCCAATCAGCCGTGTGCAGTTATGGGCAGTTAAAAAGAGTGTTGAATGTGGTGGTAGAGTTCAAGCAAAATAAAAAAGGATTTAGAGTTTGACTTCCGTGCGACCAGTGAGCTTGTTCTGCACCCAGCAAACCACCTGGTCCACATGCTGCGGGCTGGAGACCAGGTCCAGGTTATCCGTATTAATGATCAGCACCGGACATTGATCGAAGGCGTTCATCCAATCTTCATATAACTCATTCAGACGGGTCAGGTACTCCCGGGAAATGCCGGCTTCATAATCCCGACCACGCTTGGCGATACGTTGCTGTAGAGTGTCCACTGAAGCGCGCAGATACACCATCAGATTGGGTGGAGGAAGAAGAGCGGAGAGGATGTGATAGAGATCCTGATAGACGGAGTAATCCCGCAGGCTCAAATCGCCCTGCAAGTAGAGGTTGCGCGCAAAAATTTCAGCATCTTCATAAACGCTGCGGTCCTGAACCACAGACCCTTCTGCCAGCAGCAATTTTTTGTGAATTTTAAGTCTTTGAGTTAGAAAATATACCTGGGAATGATAAGACCAGCGTTCCATATCTTCATAAAAGTCTGCCAGGTAAGGGTTTTCTTGATGCGGTTCATAAAATGGCACAAAACCCATCCTTTCACTGAGGATTTTCACGAGCGTGGTTTTGCCTGAACCAATGTTTCCTGCAACGACAATAAATTTTTCCATGCACTGTCCTCAATGCTTCCTTTTCTTGGTCAACTTTTGGTGAGATGTTCTATCTTTGAACGCAGAGTCAAAACTAATTATAGACGACTGTGTTTTAAATGATGAATCAGGAACTCATCAGAAACTCATTGTATAAAGCTTTGGGTTGAAACCGGCTTCATTTGGGTATATGATGAATTTAATTAATAGTATTAGACCTATTTAGAAAAAGGAGAAAAAATGTTTGAAGGAATGAATTGGCTATGGGTTATTGTTGTCGGCGGCGTGGCCGGCTGGCTTGCGGACATGCTTGTTCCAGGTGTTAAAGTTGGCATCCTCGGCGCAATTATCGTTGGTATCCTGGGAGGTTTCCTGGGCGGCTGGCTGTTTGGCTTGCTCGGACTGGCAACGACCGGAATCATTGGAATCCTGATCGCTGCAGTGATCGGAGCTATCATCGTTCTGTTGATCTATCGTGCCATCGCAAAAAGGTAACAAACGTTTCTTTATGACCAGAAGCCGGCATATGCCGGCTTCTGTATTTTTAAACCATATGACGCCTCTTTCCCTCTGATTGGTGTAGAATCAAATCAGGTCGCGGATGAACCCGGAGGTAGCCCTATGAACAGTAACGTCTTGATTGCATACTTTTCACGAGCAGGTGAAAATTATCGTAATGGGAAGCTCGTCACTCTCACTGTTGGCAACACGGAAATAGCCGCCCGGAAAATTGCTGCGATGACCGGCGCGGACCTTTTTAAAATTGATCCATTGCACCAATATTCTAAAAACTATCGAGTCTGCACCGAGGAAGCCAAACAAGAACTGCAATCCAATGCCAGACCGGGACTGAAACAATATCTCGATTCAATCGATTCATTCAATACAATCATTCTCGCCTACCCCAACTGGTGGAACACGATGCCCATGCCAGTCTGGACTTTTCTGGAGCATTACGACTTTTCGGACAAGGTGATCTTGCCCCTTTGCACCCACGAAGGCAGCGCCATGGGCAGGAGCCTATCCGATATCCGCAAGTTGTGCCCACGAGCGGAGCTCAAGCCCGGGCTCGCTATCCGGGGAGGGGAAGTGGAACAGGCTGATAAGAGAATCAGGGATTGGTTGGAGGATGCAGGCTTGATCTAAAGATGTAGCTGAATTGGATTAAAAAAGCGGGTTGACTTGATTGTCAACCCGCTTTTGTATGCCGAACTTTTAGAGTAAGTTGCTCAGGATAAAAGGAAGGTAAATTTCGTAATCGGACGCTGGAATGGTGGGGGTGAAGGTAGGAGTAGGAGTAGCAGTCGGCGTGAGAGTCAACGTTGGAGTAAAGGTTGGGGTTGGGGAAGAGCCGTCCGAAACGGTGAAGAAGATGGCAGTTGGAGGACCCCATGCGCCGCTTCCGTCCAGGGACTCTACAAAGAGCGTGTGCTGCCCGGGGGTCAGACCCGTAGTGGAGGCGGCAAACACAGCGGTGTATTTAGGAACTTGTGTACGCAAGGCGATCGTCTTTGCATTGGAGCCGCTGATCCAAGAGGGTTTGTCAAACGAATAGCGGATCGAATCGATGCTGCTCGACGGCACACCAGTTCTGTAGGTGCTGTAAAGCGTATCATCCGCGGTGTAATTGACCACCAGGTTTTGTCCCGGGAGGACAGGATTGGTCTGAAGTGAAAGATTGGTCACTTCGGGTCCATGAGCAAGGCGGTAAGGGCGGCGCGCGATCTTGATCGCCCGCAGCAAGGCTTGCTGGTTATTAGGATTGATGTCATTTTCAAAGACGCTGCAGCTCTGATGGAAAGTATCGCCAACTTCAAAGCAGAATCCAGGCACACCCAGTTCGCCATACATCCAATCGTCCGTTGAGCCGGTAGTTGGGTAGAGCTCGGTCGATTTCTGCGGGGTATGCCCATTATAATAAGCAAATTTGTAGCTCATCACCCGCAGACTGGCATCATTTGGAGCTGTATCATAGGTATAACCCCAAGGCCAGAGCACCAGACGTGAATAACTGTGAAGATCAATGAACATGCCCGTGGCAAACAACTCGTTTACCAGATCGTCTGGGTCAGGACCTTTTTGATCCGGGAAAACGCTCAATGCATAATTCATAATCGCCGCTGTCTCGGGCTCTGAACCAGCCGAAGAGCCAGCGTAAGTTTCATCACATTCGTATGAATTGTATTCCCAGCCATAAGGATAGTTACGGTTAAGGTCTGCGCCTCTGTTATTAGAGTTACCGCAGTAGTTATTGTTGGTGTTTTTCCGCCAGAGCACGTTTTGATTCGCTTCGTCCCTCATACGTCCATCCGGATTGGTCGAAAGCACCAAGTGGACGCGATTGTAATCCAGCAGCCACTTCACATCCGCGTTAGTTTCGTAGTTTTCAAGCAGGTACTCTGCCAGGCGCAGGTTCAATTCCGGCGGTGCCCACTCGCGGGCGTGGATGCCGCTCATGAAAAACGCGTCCGATTTCGGGACCGAAGGTGTATTTCGGTTGCCCAACACCAGCACTTCCATGTCCCAACCCGCATTTGGGTTTTGCGTTTTTTCCCATGAGTTGCCAATGTCAATTAATTCGACCAGGTCCGGGTAGGTTGCTGCCAGGGCGTCCGCGGATTCATAAATCTCGGCGAGCGTCCGGTAGCAAGGATAGCCTGGAATGCCTGTGGTTTGCCCGGCAAGCGGCTTGACCTCGGCGTTGATCATATTAGTATAGGGGAGATCAACCGTCCAGACGAAGCCTTCCTCAGCCAGGGCATCGCGCGTGATCTGGTTGCTGAAGATTTTGACTGTCTGTGTATCAGGATCGACCTCAACCACGTCATAGCGGTTCGCCAGGTCAGCCAATTGATTACGATCCGCGTAATGAACGATCAAAACTTGCTGTTCAGGCAAGGGATCATTCGCCAGCACAGCTTCGGAGTAAATTAAGGTTGTGAGTAAAAGTACCGCAACAAGCCCCAACAGACATAAACGCAATATTTTTGTGGTCATTTAGTCTCCTTGAAAGTAGATTTATGGAATAAATGTGCGGGAATCTGGTAAGCCTCGGCGGGACACCGAAACGGAAGTAATTTTAGCATAGAGCCAGGTTGTTGAAACAAAACCTGGCATTTTTCGCCTTTTTTGATTGTAGTCACCGAGAATCAGTTGATTTGCTGAGGAACCTTACGCAGGGTATCAATGAGTTCGGCACCTGCCGTATTCTCATCCGCAATCAGGTCCTGCAAGGTAGTGCTCTTAAGTTGATTGATCAGCATCTCTTCCGTTCGGAGCCAAAACTTGTGAAGTGGGCACGTCCCCGAGAAGCGACAGCAATCCGGGTCCTCAGTGCATCCAATCAGCCGGATCGGACCGTCCACAGCGGTCAGTACGTCATAGACCGAAATCTCAGAGGGTGGTCTGGTCAGAGCCACACCCCCACGCGCACCCCGCCACGTGGCGATCAGACGCGCCTGCACCAATTGGGTGTTGATGCGCGAGAGGAAAATGCGCGACATGTTCATTTCTTCAGCGATCACGTTGGACGAAGCTCTCTTGCCAAAACCCAACCGCGCAAGGTAGAGCATCGCCCTGAGTGCGTAATCCGCCTGGTTAGTAATTTGCAGAGACATGAAATGTTTCCTCCTCTCATGAACACAAATTACTTGGGAAGTCTATCATTAATCAGACTATAAATGGTTAAATTCGTGCCTTGACAGGATTGTGTTATGGGGGAATTGTGGGAATAGTGAGTACAACGGGTTTATGCCACATCAATTAAGATGAGTGATGGACAAATTGTAGGGTTGATGCCTGCATCAACCAGGATGACGTAAGGACAAACCGATTAGGAAAAGGCGGGCCTTTTCCCTACAAGGTCGCTTGGTGGAGGTGTTGTAGGGTTGTAGGGTTGACGCCCGCGTCAACCATCATGAGTGATGGACAACGCAATTAGGAAAAGGCGGGCCTTTTCCCTACAAGGTCGTATATCATGAAGTAATGGCTAGCGGAGAAAGGTGGGACAAGAGTGTAATTTTTACCGTCTTCTACGGTACTTTTTTTGAAAGCCACTGCGCCTGACCATCCGTTTCCACTTTTAGCCAGCGATAATCGCCTGCCCAGAGTGCGCTTTCAGCCCTTTCACCTTCGCCATTTCCGGTCAACACCCAGACCTGCGCTTCAGGCTCTGCCAAGGCTGCCTGCCAGGGCTGTACCAGCAGCGATGGCGATGGAACAGGTTCTCCCGCATCCCCAAACAGCACCCAGCCAGTAAACCCAGCTTGGTTCAGGACTAATGCCTGCAGCGTTTCATCTTTCATCTTAAACCCAAGGCTGCCTGGTTCGAAACTGAGCAACTCGTCGCCAGTCAGGCGTGTTTGCGCAATGCCTTCAGCGGCAAATGAACTCCAGAGCCGCTTTGAGATCTGCCGGTCATCAGGGTCGCAACCCCACAAAACCTGCCCCACCTTTACTTGTCGCGTCAACCCGAACAAACCGGAAACCTGGTCCTGGCGACAATCAGGGATGATCACAACTTCGAGTTTGCGCTCAAAAGGAGGCAGCAAGGATTCGACCTGCTCGCTCAAAATTGCAGGTTCTGATTCCCCATTCACCAGGATGTACTGCCCTGCAGGGTTGCGCACGAGCAGCATGGGTGTATCTGACTCCCCAAAGATAGTTATGCCCAGCCGCCCATCCGGCAGCGCAGCCACACTCGCCCACAAAGCCAGGCTCAGGCTGCCAAGCGCTGCCAGGATAAATGCGGGTTTCGTCAGGATCTCCAGCCATTTCCGCCAAGGCAGACCCAGGATAAGGATTGTCAGGATGAAATAAGCCAGCAACACCCAGGCAAACTCCAACCTTGGAACTTGCAACGTGTGGGGAAAGCTACTGGCGAGCCAGAACACCATCCGGTTGGTATAGGCGGCAAAAGGCCAGGCGATCCAGGCGAGCCCTGCACCCAGCGGAAGGCTCACCAAACCCACGGTCATAGCCAACAAGCCGAGGATCATGACCAGTGGTTGAACGGGCAAGATCAAGGGGTTGGCAATCAGGAAAACCCAGGAGAAGCTTTTGAAGTGATAGAGCAGAAGAGGAAGCACTGATAATTGGGCAATAAGGGTAACCAGCAAGTAGTCGCCGACCCAGGTGCTGAAGCGAGCACTGGCTTCCTCACCAAAGCGCGCGGTCATCCAGAGTGTCAGCCGTGCACGCAGAGGCGGCATCAGCAGCGCCAAACCAAGCGTTGCCATGGCGGAAAGCTGAAAGCCAACATCCCAAGGCAGGTGTGGGTTGATGAGCATCATCAACAATACGCTTATACCCAAGTTGTTGAGGCTGTTACCGCGCCGCGCGATGGAGGATGCCACAACCGTGAACGCCCCCATGAAAGCTGCGCGCATCACAGAGGCTTCTGCGCCGACCAAAATGGTATAGAGCAGCAGCACAATGATGGTGAGCAGGCTGCCTTTTTGTGCACCAAGGCGGCGTGTGAACACATGTGCCACGATTCCCGCCAGCACTGCCATATTGAAACCTGAAATCGCGATGATGTGACTGGTGCCTGTGATGGAATACGCTTCACGAGCCAGTGGAGAGATCTGACTCTCATCTCCGAGCAAAATCCCGCGCAGTAAGGCGTTTTCAGGAGCAGGGAAGATCTTATCGATCACCCGCGCGCCTTTATCCCGCAAACCATACAGCAGCCCGAGCAGCGGATTGCCACCACCACTTTCCAACAGGTTCACCCACCCAAACTGGCTGTAGGCGTAAATGCCGCGGTGTTCGAGATAATCGCGCCAGGATCCCCCCGAACCCGCCGGAGGAGCAATCAGCTCACCCATCACTTCCAATCGATCGCCATACTTGTAATCAAATCCCAGCGGAAGGGAAAGCAATACTTTTCCCCTGACTTGCTGAATCTCACCGCCCTCCTTCTCCAGCTTTTCCGCTGAGATGACGTAGCGAACGGACGAGCCAGAAGCTTCAGGTGGCTCCGTGACGGTTCCACTGAAACTGACGATTCCCTCGCCAATGTAACTGCGAATATCCGAAACTGTGTTTCCAGGCAGGGTGAATTGGTAAAGCATACCGGTCAGGCAACAAACCATAGTCAGCATTGTTGCCGGCACCTTGCGCAACGGCTTCTGACGCGGCAGGATAAGCAGTAAAACCAGGCATACTATGCCTCCCGCCAGCCAGATGCCCCAGCTAAATCTGAGCCACCCTGAAAGGAGTGAGCCTGCAATAGCCGCCAGCCCCAGCCAGAAGAATGGCATAAAAGCGGGAATGTGGACCTTGGTGCCGCTGATAGTAGGCTGATTGGCAGATGAGCCGTGCGACGCGGCGTGTTGTGGAACCTGCTGAGGCGCACTGCTAACCGTCATCGTCAGGGCAGTTCCTGCAATAAGTCCAGAAGTGATTCAAGCGCTTTTTGCGCCAGCTGTTCTTTTACCTGCAGGCGGCTTCCTTCGAGCTGAAAATGATATTGCCGGTCGATCCCGCCAAACGAAATGCCGCACCAGCTTGTGCCGACCGGCTTGTTGGGCGTGGCGCCTCCCGGGCCGGCAATGCAGCTGACCGAGAGACCAATATCGGTGCTGAACGCCCGGCGCGCCCCCAATGCCATCTCGCGCACCACCTCCGCGCTCACGGCTCCGTGCTGCTTCAGCGTGTCCCAGCTTACTCCCAGCAAGTTGACCTTTGCCTGGTAGGCGTAGGAGACGATGCCGCCCATAAAGTACTCCGAGGAACCAGGCACATTCGTCAGCCGGTGACTAATCAACCCGCCAGTGCAGCTTTCGGCGAGGGAAAGTGTCAGTTTCTTTTGGAAAAGCAGTTTTCCGATCTTCGTTTCTACGTCATCGTTCTGCATGTTCGCCTCCATCACCACGGATTGTGCCTGTTGACTGTCGAGCGTGTTCCAGACCTGGATAAGGTTGTGCGTACGGATGTAAGCGGCAGCCTCATGGCTGATTATCCCCTCCGACGCCAGATCCTCGGGGCTCTCGCCTGCTTCCAGGCGGGCTCTGATCTCCCGCGAGGATATTTCTGGAATCGAAAGCTCCTCGAGATAAACCAAGTCAGCGCCTTGATCCTCCAGGAACTGGAGGTAGCGGAAGTTTGGCTCGAAACCCTGGCGCGGGCTGATGACCAGCATGGTGGTCTCAAGCAGATGCTCCCATTGGTACCACTGACCAAAACTGGGCTCATCGCTGCTGAAGTTATCCACCCCGATCAAAAAGGCGATCTTCAGACCCGCGCTAATGGACTGGCGCAGAGAGGCAAGCGTTTCGGAGGTGAAATTGGGGCGATTGGTTCTTCGTGCCAGGTCTTCTTCCAGGCGGCTAACACTGATCTTCAAGTCTGGTTGTCCCAATTCTCTGAAAATTTCATCAGCTGCCAGCTGGCAGAGGTCAAAACGATGTTCAAAAGTAAGCGGCAGAGATCGCTTGACCATGTCCTGCAAGTTGTGATGGCGGAACACCGGCATCAACATTACCTCTGCCACCTGCTCACCCCGGGCTTGCAGTGCGCGCACTGCCCCCGTCACAAGGCGAACATGACCGGCATGGATTGGATCTGCTGAGGTGCCAAAAACCAGCAGGATGGGTCGTTTATCTAATTTCATACCTGATTTCCTGGAATTTCAATTTTTTCGACCACCTCGAACCAGAGAGCGCTGCTGGCATCACTGGGCATACGCCAGCCTGCCCGCGGTGAGAGGCTGATCTCGAGCAGTTGAGGTCCGTCCGGGCTGGCGGAGCGTTTGAATTGCTGGCTGAAGAAGCGCTGGTAGAAGGTTTTGAGTGTGGTCAGAATTTGCACTGGGGTGTAATCATCCTGAAAACACTCCATGGCAAGCCCAAAGACTTCATCAGGAGTCAATTGCCTGCCGATGGCATAAAAGAGAAAAAAGTCGTGCAACTCGTAAGGGCCGAGTACCTCTTCAGTCCTCTGGGATGTTTCTTTATTTTCGTCCAACGGCAGCAATTCTGGTGAGATGGGTGCCTGCGCGATCTTTTGGGCCGCGGTTTCGCCTGCCTCCCCGAAAAGAAATCTTCCAGCCCAAACCAGCAGGCGCAAAAGCAGGGTTTTTGGCAGACCACAATTGACGTCATACATGCTCATGTGGTCGCCGTTGAAGGTGCACCAGCCAAGGGCAATTTCGGAGAGATCTCCTGTGCCCACCATCAGCGCGTCTTGCTGATTGGCGATGTCCATCAAGATCTGGGTGCGCTCGCGTGCCTGGGCGTTCTCAAAGGTCACATCGTGAAGCTCGGCAGGATGACCTATATCTTCCAGGTGCGCGGAAAGAGCAGGACCAATCGGGATTGTCCACTGCGTCACGCCTGCCAGATCCGCCAGCGAAGTAGAGCGTTCGCGGGAAGAGTGGCTGCTGCCCGGACCGGGCATATGGATTGCCAGAATATCCTTTCGGTCCAGACCCAAACGGTCAAACGCGCGGCAGCAGACTAACAGCGCCTGGCTGGAGTCTGCCCCACCACTCAAACCCAAGATCACCTTATGCTGGTGAGTGTGCAGCAGTCGCCGCATCAGACCCGCAGATTGAATCTCCAGCAGCCGCGCGAATTGCTTTTCGGGTTCTTTATTATTGATAAATGGAAAGCGGACGGGCTGTTTGTTACGCTTCACATTCCGCAGTATCGGTACTGTAAGTTTCACCTTTGGATCACAAACAGCCTGGATAACTTGGGTTTCAAAACTGAGTTCCGGCGCGGCTGCCAGGCAGTGACCGTTTTGCCAGATTTCCGCTTTTCCGGAGAAGACCTGGTCGGTTGTAGATTCACTGGCACCGGCAGAACAAATCACGGTTATGCCCGGCCTGCCGGCAGGGTTGAAAGCAGTCTGCGGAAGCTCCTCAGCCGGGGCAAGGGCAGGCAGATTGATCAGGTTGATGAGCAGATTGGATCCAGTTGTAGCGCCTGGCGGTTGATGACCGAGCAGAATTTCCGCCTGTCCGAAATGGATCGGGTGATTGGTGTCCAGGGTAAGCAACTTGCCGCCCAATTCCAACTGGGTTTGAGCAGGAAGACGTACCGAGGGGCTTAAAGCCGGGCTGTCCGGCCAGGGGGCAACCATCAATGCTTCCACCTGCCCACCGGTGAGCAGCACCAACCCTTCAAAAACCTCATCACCAAATGCCAGGGGAAGACCCAACAATACTTTGGCGGAAGTACCGGCGGTCAGAATGGCTAAATCAATCAACGCCTGCAGCGCCGCGGCTTGCAGCAGCTTCTGGTGGAATAGATCCCCGCAGGTTGACCCCGTCAGGCACAGCGGGGGGAAGATGATCCAGTCCGGATCGCTGGCTTTGAGGCTTGCCAGGGCGTTTTGGATTTGCGCGGAGTTGAAAGCCACGTCTGCCACGCGCGTTTCAGGAACCACCACTGCCAGACGTAAATTTGAACCTATTGATATTGCTTCGTTTTGCATACTAAAACTCCACCCTAATCATAACAAGTTTTTTGCAGAAAACTGATAAAATCAACAGGTTATTTAAACCCACAGGCGGTGGCTTATGAAATCTGGTTTGCGTTCCATTAAGTTATTGCTAATCCTGGTTTTGATCAGTTTTATTGGCATCACCCCTGCCTCCTCGGCAAAAGAACTAAATTTGCCTGACCCATATGATTGCTACCGGTCTTACGTAACTATTAATAGTCGCATGGCTGAGCTGACCGATCTCTACCCAGGTCTGGTTCGCGTGAAAACGATCGGTCAAAGCTTCGAGGGGCGTCCCATCCAGGTGCTCCAACTCGGCAGGGAAGTTGAAACCAACACAAAACCCCACCTCGTGCTCGTCAGTGGATTGCAAGCCAACGCCTTGGCTCCAGTGGAACTCAACCTGCTTTTTGCCGAAACCCTCTTGAATGCTTACGGGGAGGATGCTAACGCCACCTGGCTGCTGGATCAAACTGAGATTCACTTGATTTTGGTTGCCAATCCGGATGGTCGGCTGATTGCTGAGGATCAGACTATGAATGGTGATGTTCCGACCTGGACCAAGAACAGGAATTCTGAGGGATGCACCACTGGCGCAGGAGGTGTGGCACTCGGATTGAACTTTAATTATGAGTGGGCAGCCGTAATCCCGGACGCCTGTGCGCCCAATTATCCTGGTCCATCAGCAGCTTCCGAGCCCGAAACCCAGGCGATTCAGTCTTACCTGGAGCAAATATTGGCGCAAAATCCCGAAAGGTCATTGGTGATTGACCTACAAAATAAAGGCGATTGGCTGATCACACCCTTTCTTTATGACAAAACTGCGGAATATCCACTTGAGGACGAGCTTTACTTGCTTGCAAGCAAGCTCGCTTACAATAGCCAAGCAATGCCTAGTCGAGGCATTCCCGATAATCGCATCCTCACCGGAACTCTAACCGACTTTGCCTTTGGTCACCTGCATGCGCCTTCAATGCGCTTCAATCTGGGCCCGGCTGAAGCTGGCGGTGACGTCACTAGCTGCTGGTATTTCAACGATTACCTGGAACCGGAGGGATTAGCTTCCCTTACACGCGCCGCTCTGCTTGCAGCAGAACCATTAGCCCAGGCGCAAGGACCGGAAATTACCTTCACCGATATCGAACACGATGCCTTCACAGTCCATATCGTGGGTCAGGCTGATGATGCCAGTTTCTATAAACCCTGGCTTACCGAGGACGAGTATAGCGCGGTGCATCATGTTGCTTTTTCGCTGGACACCCCTCCCTGGCGTCCAGATGCGCTATTTACCCAAGTGGTGGGCGAACAACTTCCAGAAAAACCATATTTAATGGACTTCGAGCATACCTTCCATTTTGCGGAACTGACACCAGGCAATCACATGGTTTACTTTCAGGCATGGGATACAGACCCTTCGGGGGAGCCTGGTCAGGCTGGGATGATCAATGCTATAGAAATCAACGTACCTTTTTATACCTATATTCCGCTCTTAATTCGTTAAATCTTTTAAAGGATAGAATCCTTTTTATTATTAGTATTTAATTAAGTAGTAATAAGTAATAGGGGCTGTTGAAAGCGGGGAAAACCTTTTTTAGAAAGGGAAAGTTACGGTTCTCAACGAGGAAAAGCGCTCATTTTTTCTTTCCACAAGTGCTTGTGGATAAACTGGAGTTGTTCTTCTGGTATCAACAGGGGTTCTAAGCCTGATAAACGCAGCCGTTTTTCATCCACAGTTGTTCCAGAATTATCCCCGGCACTTTCCAAGGATTATGCCTGGTAATCCACAGTCTTTTCGCTGGATTTCCACAGCAAAAAGGCTCTTTATCCACAGGTTATTCACAACCCGTAGTTCTGACGGTAGTCTCTGAGGAGGTTATCACCCACGTCGATGAAGTGGTCCAGGGCTTGAAGCAGGTCGTCCTTGCGCTCAGGCACAAAATCAAGCGCGGCTAGAAATTGCAGCAGGTTTCCTGTTGGGCGGGCTCATCTGCCAGCACCCCACTCGCCTGACGCCAGGTCTCGAACATTGGCCAGAGCACGGCGTACAGCGCGTCACCCTCCGCCAGGGCATCGCAGCAGTTGAGAAAGTAACCCTTGCGGTGGCGTGAGAGGTTAGGCGGGCAATTCGGCCTGGCGCTGGCGCATTGCAGGGCAAACTCCCAGGCTGGGCGCCAATCGCGGTAAAGTTCCAGACTCATTTTATCGTTGCCGATCAGCCTGGCAAGCTCCCCCGAAAGATGGGCTTGCCCGAGTGCCTGAGCCCTTTCGGGAAAGGCGATCATAAAGCGGCGAATGGTCAGGGCGGGTCCGTTCAGAGCAGCAATCGTGTTGGCGGCTGCGCCGATGGTCTTGAAATAGAGGTCCATCCATTCCTGGAAGCTGACCTGCTGTTCGTCATTAAGATCAAACCACTGCTGGCGGGCTTTTTCATTGAATTTCTGGGCACGCGCATGAATGTTTTCGGGAGTGTCAAATTGGGAGCTAACCCCAGCCTGGATAAATTCGAGCCAGTGATCCGTGTCATGGAGGATATTGTTGTGATTGCAGAGTGAAAAGCCGATCCAGGGATTTTGCCGCAGGCGGCGGTGGTAGGTGTAGTAGGACTGGTGGTGGTGCTCAATGTCTAACGAGACCTCATAGGTCACCCGCAGCACTTCACGTGACTGAGCAGGTTCTTCCTTGTGGACAAAGACCATGTCAATATCGGTTGTGCCGCCCAACAGGGGCTCTTCGCTGGTGACGGATCCGGTCAGGTAAACCGCAACAATATCGTTCGGTTGGCGCAGCCGCCTGGTGACGTGATCACGTGCGGTTTTGGTGAGCATTTCCGAATTGATGCGCATGAAAACTCCTTAATCAGTCAAGGGCAAGCTTTCCTGGTAGGGCACGAGTTGCAGGGTCTGGCGAATACGATTGATCATGTACTGCAGCGCTTGTGGATCGGCGATGAAATCGAGGTCGTCGGTATCAATAACCAGCAAGCGCTGCTGCCATTTTGGCATACTGACGAAGTTCTCATAAGCCTGAGCCAACTCCTCGATGTAAGCTCGTTCCATGCTGCGTTCATAAGGGCGATCGCGGTGGGCGATGCGGTGCATCAGGGTGTTAGTGTTGGCGCGCAAGAAGACAAGCAGATCAGGTTGGGGGATCTTATCAGCCAGGGCATGGTGCACTTTGTGATAGATATCAAGCTCATCACCGCTCAGGTTAATGCCGGCGAAGAGGGCGTCTTTGTCAAAGGTGTAATCCGAAACGATATTCCGACCTGCCGCCAGGGTAGATGGGATCACCTGATGTTGATGGGTATAGCGGCTCATCAGGAAGAAAATTTGGGTTTGGAAGGCGTAGCGCTGCCGGTCGGCATAAAAACTGCCAAGAAAGGGATTTTCTTCAAAGACTTCCAGCAGCAGATCAGCCTCAAAGGCTTCATGAATCAGACGCGCAAGAGTGGTTTTTCCGACACCAATAACACCTTCGATGGCTATATACACAATCGTTCACTCCGGCTATTTGAGATGACTAAAACTATACCACAAAGGACTTTCAAGGCTAATTGGTAGGCGCGGTTGAGCCCTTAAGCTGCTCGTGCAGCAGGCGTGAAGCTTCGGTGAACTCCGGTAAATAGCGCATGGCATCCGTGCGCGGACGAGGTAAAGTGATGGGCAGGTCCATAATCACACGCGCTGGACGGCTGGTGAGCACCAGCACGCGATCAGCCAGGAAGATTGCCTCCGGGATAGAGTGGGTCACCATCAGGACAGTTTTTCGCCGCTCGTTCCAGATGCGCAATAGTTCATCCCCCATGCGTTCGCGGGTCAGTGCATCCAGCTGACCGAAGGGCTCATCCAGCAGCAAAATTTCCGGATCCTGCACCAGGCAGCGCGCAATTGCCACCCGCTGAGCCATCCCGCCGGAAAGTTCATGGGGATATGCTTTTTCAAAGCCTTCCAGTCCCACCAGGTGGATCATTTCCTGAGTTAAGCTGGAAATTTCTGCATCAGGGCGATGATCAATTTCCAGTGGAAGGCTGATGTTCTCCCTGAGCGTCCGCCAGGGGAACAAATTGGGCTTCTGGAACACCAGTCCGGTTTGTGCCTTGCTCTCAGCCACGCCAGAAAACAGCACCTTTCCTCCGTTAGGTCGAATCAACCCCGCCACAGCCCGCAGAAGGGTGCTTTTTCCACCACCAGAAGGACCTACAATGCAGACGAAGGCATTGCGTGCAATCGAAAAGTTGAGCTTGTCGAGCACCTCCAGGGTGCCATCGCTGTCGATGAAGGTTACCTCGAGGTTGCTAACCTGCAAGGCTATCTCACTGGGTGAAGGCATCACTGAACGCCTCCCTGACATCGATTTGGTTGGTCATTAAACCCAAGTTCAGCAGAATGGTTTGCATATTCTCCCAACGCTTGACCTCCACCTCTGATGGTTCCGGTTCAAGCTGCCAGAGTTTGATCGATTCCAGCAAAACCTGCTTTTGGATCGGGTCATCAGCGGCCAGGTTTTCCACGTATTTCCGGCTGACTTCGTACGCCATGTCCGGATCCGCGGCAGTGGCGACCAGGGCATCCTGCATGGCGTTGACCATCCTCTGCACCAGGTCCGAGCGTTCACTCAGTGATTTTTCGTTTGTCACCAGGCAGTTGCCCACCAATGAGAGATAATCTGCCACCCTCAGAAGATTAATTTCATATCCGCGGGCTCGCAGTTGCACGGGTTCGTTCGCCAGGTAGACTACCACTGCATCCACCTGTTCAGTGACCAGTGCTTCCACCTGTGTGAAACCAATTGACCGCAGTTCGTAATCGGCATCGGTTAAGCCAGCATGGGCAGCCAGGGCCTCAAAGCCGATGTAATTTGCGCCATATAGCCCTGGCAGACCGATCACCTTGCCGCGCAGGTCGGCTGGCTGGCTGATTTGGCTGGTTTTTAATGAAGCAATACCCACCGGATAATCTTTGTACCATCCCCTCACCGAGATCACCGGCAAGCCTTGGGCACGGCTGAGCAGCACCTGCTCACCAGAAGCAATCATGAACTGCTGATTGTCTGAACCGACCAACGCCACCAAATCAGCTTCATTACCATAAGCCAGGGTCACGTCAAGACCATATTTAGCAAAAATCCCGTTTTCAATCGCGACATAAAACGGCGCAAACTGGACGTTAGGAATGTAGGTCAGGTTGAGCGTGACTTTCGTGAGTGCAGGTTCCGGGGTGGATGGGCTGCAGGCGGTCAGCACCAGGCATAAGATCAGTGCGAAGAATATCAAACGTTTCAATGGTTTCTCCTTAGGCTTCCTTGCGCCAGGTTTGCCAGGACAGGACTTTGTTTTCCAACAGCAGCACAAGCCCATACAGGCTGGCTGCCAGCACAACCAGGCAAATGACCGCTACAAAAACCAGCGCCGTGTCATACTGCCCGCGTCCAACGTTGATCAGAAAGCCGAGTCCGCGATCTGAGGCTACCAGCTCTCCCACAATGGCGCCGATCACAGACAGGCTCGCCCCAATGCGCAAGCCCCCAAGGAACACCGGCATTGCGGCAGGGATCTCGAGATAACGCAACGTCTGGGCAGGGGTAGCCCGGAGGGAACGCATCACTTCCCGCAACTCAGGCGGAACATCCCTCAGACCTACAAGCGTGTTGATCAGCACCGGGAAGAAAACTGTCAGTGAGCAAATGAGCACTTTGCTGAGCAAGCCCGGTCCGAACCAAATGACCAACAAAGGCGCAACCGCAACCATGGGGATGGACTGACTGCCCACCAGGAAAGGCGAGAGTAAGCGCTCAGCCAACGGGGATTTGGAAAGCGCATAGCCAAGGAGCGTGGCAGCACTGATGCCAATCAGCAGCCCCAGCAGGATTTCCCCCAAAGTAGAAGAAAAGTGCCGCCAAAGTAAACCAGTGCTGAGGACACTAAGAAATTTTCTGCCTACTTCGGCAGGGCTGGGCAGAATAAAGCCAGGCAGATTCAACACTATTACCAGCATTTGCCAGATCAGAAGGAAAAGTAATAAGGACAAAAGCAGCAGAAGCGCCCGGTTTCTGCTCAGGCGCTGCCAGAAATCAATCTTTGTGGAAGCAGACAGCGGCTCTTTCATGTTTGTTTTGATTGCTCCAAGAGTTGAGTATACGATATTTGCTGATTTCCTTGTAGGTCAAGGTCAAGGTCTTCTTCACAATGATGACAAGAAACCCTCATCCACCGCAAGCGGTCCCCACCTGCCCTGGCTTGACACGGGTTCCCCCAAGGGGAAGGCATGTCTTTTCGTAGGCCGGATTCCTCAGTTGAATCCGGCTGGAGTTTATTGCTCCCATATTGCCGGATTGAACATCGCAATCATTTTGATGTGCAAGTGAAGTCGTCATCGCGAGCCTCTTTTGCGTGGCGACCTGCCTTTTTTGACATAGAAAATGTTTATTTTCAGGACTATGTAAAAGGTCAAGAGTATGCAGGGTTGACAAGCTCTCTTCTCACAACCGGGATTGCCGGAACAGCTTGTGGATTGTGAATTGGAAATCGCGATTTGAATCCGACTATAATAAACCGCATGCACTCCATGACCCCTTTTGTTCCCAAGAATATCCTGCTACTGCCGAATGCGGCGGTTCCAAAAGCCTCTCTTCTGGCAGATCGCATCTCTGCATGCCTGAAGACACAGGCTGTTGACCACAAAATCTTCTGCTACGATTATGAGCACCCCACACAAGTTCCCCACCTTGATGGACACGATCTGGTTATTGTCATCGGCGGAGACGGCACGCTCCTGAGGGCTGGTCACCTCTGCGCCCCGCTTGACATACCCTTGCTGGGTGTCCAGGCTGGTCGGTTGGGTTTCCTGGTTGAATTGAACGAGAACGACATTGAGAAAAACCTTCAACGGTTGTTAAATGCAGACTACCACCTTGAAAGACGCATGATGCTTCAGGCTGAGTTTCTCGAAAATGGCGATGTGATACAGCGCTGGGATGTGATCAATGAAGCGCTTATCTCCCGGGGAAGAGATGCCCGGCCAATCGAAGTGCGCGTGGATCTTAATGAAGGCTACATGATGTCCTACATTGCCGATGGTTTGATCGTGGCGACGGCGACTGGCTCGACAGCCTACGCCCTGGCTGCCGGGGGACCCATTCTTCCTCCAGAATTGCGCAATATGCTCGTGTTGCCCATTGCCCCGCATCTTTCGCTCGATCGGGCTGTCGTGCTGGCGGAAGGCGCAGTTGTCAACTTACGCGCAATCAGTGATTTTGAGGTGGTGCTCAGCGTTGACGGTACAACACCGATCTCCATCGGTCCAGAAAACAGCATCCGCGTTACAGCGAACAAAAAATCCCTGCTGATGGCGCGATTTGGTGAACCTAATTACTTCTATCGCGATCTTGCCGCCATACTCCAGCGGAATCCGATCCTTGAAATGGAATCTAATGACTGAACACAACCCAATGGCTGATCCAAAGGAAATCCCCGAAGAAAACGTGCAATTGCGCTGCAATCGCTGCAACAAGCCCATCACCCCTGCAACAGCGATCCTGACGGAAACGGGCTATCGCTGCGCGGAATGTGTGCGTGAACAGCAGCGCGCGTTTGACACTACCAAAAGGCTTGACCCATTTTTGGGCTTTGCTGTCGCCGCCCTGATTTCCTTTGCTGGCAGCTGGCTGGCAGGCTTGCTTGGTTTCTTTACAATCCTGGTTGCTCCAGGAGTTGGTACGCTGATCTCGAACGCTGTGCGCCTGGTGGTTAACCGCCGGCGCAGCAAGGCGCTCAACAAAGCGGTTCTGGTTGGGGCTATTGTTGGCGCGCTGCCTTTGCTGATTTTGGCGATCCTACCGCTGCTGAGCGGCTCGGGACCGCTTCTGACTGGAAGCGGAAATCTCATGCCGCTAATCTGGCGGGCAGTTTATGCTGCCCTGGTTTCCACCTCGGCTTATGCTCAATCCAGAGGCTTGCGTATTTGAGGACTTATGCTGGAAGAACTGCGCATCCGCGATTTCGCCATCATCGATGATCTGACACTCCAGTTCACACCCGGGCTGGTGGTCTTTACCGGTGAAACAGGCGCCGGGAAGTCCATCATCCTGGATGCCTTGGAGGCAATCCTCGGCGCGCGGGTGGACACAACCAGCATCCGCAAAGGCGCAAGCCGGGCGATTGTGGAAGGCTTTTTCCGCCTGGATGGACCCGAGCGCGAACTGATCACCGAAATTCTGGACCGCGAAGGGTTGCTGGAAGAGCCAGATCGGCTTTGGCTTGGGCGCGAGATCCGGGCTGAAGGGCGGACGATTGCCCGGGTGAACGGTCGGACGGTTAGTTTGAGTGTTCAGTCTGAGATTGGGGAAGCCCTGGTGGACGTGCATGGGCAGTCCGACCACCTTTCCTTGCTAAAAGTTCGCAATCACCGTGATCTGCTGGATCGTTTTGCGCATGACCAAGAAACCCTGGCTATTTATCAGAGTCAGTTCAAGGATTGGTCGCTTCTGGTAAAGCAGTTGGACGAACTGCATGCAATCGAAAAGACTGCCCGCGACCGGGCTGATATGCTGAAATACCAGATCCAGGAAATCGGAGACGCGCGCATCAAACTGGATGAGGAAGAAAGCCTGGCACAGGAGCGCACCCGCCTGATGAATGCCGAAACGTTGAGCTCTCTCAGTCAGTCCGCTCTGGCTTTATTGGATGAGGGTACCGACGGCGGTTCCGCTGCTACGGATTTGCTTGGGCAAGCCGCACGCGACCTAGCGGAGCTTGCCCGCATCGACCCACAAATGCAAGCTTTGGCGCAACAAGCTGAGGACGCTCTCAGCTCGCTATCCGATCTGACATACGAGCTGCGCGGTTACCTGGAAGGGATCGAGTTTAATCCGACCCGACTGGATCAGATCGAAGAACGGCTGGAGCTATTTAATCGCCTAAAGCGAAAGTACGGCGGCTCATTGACTTCGGCACTGGATCACCTTCGAGTGGCGACTCAAGAGTTGGAAAAAGTGGAAGGTGTGGAAGGACAGATCAATGAAGTCCAAGAAAAACTGAGCCAGATCAAGCAAATGCTCAGCGATTTAGCGTCGCAGCTCTCCGAACAGCGGAGACTTGCCGCCAGCCGGCTTGCTGACGGTGTGGAACAACAGCTTCACCTGCTCGAGATGGAAAAAGCCAGGTTCCAGGTTAGCCAAACGGTGGTAGAAGCAGAACAGGGACTGACCCTGGGTGGTCGTACGCTTGCGTTTGACGCCAATGGTGTGGATCAGATCGAGTTTTTGATTGAAACCAACCCGGGGGAAGGCTTTAAACCACTTGCGAAGACTGCCTCGGGAGGAGAAACATCCCGTCTGATGTTGGCACTAAAGACTGTGCTGGCTGAGGTGGACCATATCCCAACGCTGGTGTTCGATGAAATCGACAGCGGAATCGGCGGCCGGGTCGGTATGACCGTGGGTGGGATGCTCTGGAACCTGGGAAAAAAGCACCAGGTCCTGTGTGTCACGCATTTACCACAGTTGGCGGCGTTTGGCGATCTGCATTTTCACGTCAGCAAACGCAGCGAAAATGGGCGTACTTCCACGCAAGTAGAGAAACTGGAGGGGGAGGAGCGCGTGGAAGAATTAGCAGCAATGCTTGGCGCCAGCACATCTGTCACATTGGAGTCAGCCAGAGAAATTTTAGGTACGGTCGCCAAAATTACTAGTACAATATAGGTGGTTATTTCACCAGGCAGAGATTATTACCAACTTAACAACTTCATCAAAGAATGCACGAATTATGTTGAAAGGGATAATATGGCCAATCTGGACGAAGTCCTCGCAGTCATTTTAGGTGGAGGTCAGGGCAAGCGGCTTTATCCGCTCACTGCTGAGCGGGCTAAGCCGGCTGTCCCAATTGCCGGGAAGTATCGCTTAATTGACATCCCGATTAGCAATTGCATTAATTCAGGCATCTTTAAAATATCCGTTCTGACCCAATTTCTTTCGGTCTCCTTGCACCGGCACATCACCCGTACCTACAATTTTGACAACTTCCATGGCGGGTGGGTGCAAGTTTGGGCGGCAGAGCAGACCATCGAACACACCGACTGGTACCAGGGCACGGCTGATGCAGTTCGCAAACAGATTCGGGAGATCCGTTCCAGCCGTTCGAAGTATGTGCTAATCCTGGCAGGCGATCACCTCTACCGCATGGACTATTCCAAGATGGTCGAATTTCACATTGCCACTAACGCGGATATAACCGTGGCAGTGCAGCCTGTGCTCAAGGAAGACGCCTTCCGCTTTGGCATCCTTAAGCGTGATGAAGACGGACGTATTACAGACTTCGCTGAAAAACCTAAAGACCCGGAGCTCCTCTCAAAATTGGTAAGCCGTGACGATCCTGAATCCCCCTATCTTGGCTCAATGGGCATTTACATCTTCAACATCGATTTGCTGTCGGATGTGCTGCGGCCTGATTACGCCGATCACAAGTTGGATGACTTTGGTGGAGATATCATTCCGTATCTGATCCGAACCGGTAAGCGTGTTTTTGGGTATAACTTTGAAGGATATTGGCGCGATATCGGAACGATCCGCACTTTTTATGACACAAACCTGGAACTTACGGATGACCATCCGGAATTTGACTTCTTCGATCCAGACCACCCTATCTTTACTCACCCACGCTTTTTACCCGGTTCCCGCATAACTGGCACGACTTGCAAGCATGTCCTCCTGGCCGAAGGCTGCGCTATTGATAATGCTGTTTTGGAACATAGTCTGATCGGGTTGCGCAGTATTATCGGGAGCGGAACGGAAGTTAGAGACACGATCGTGATGGGTGCCGACTGGTATGGCAACCAAACCAATGGCGCGCCGCTCGGAATTGGATGCAATTGCAAAATTCAGGGTGCGATCATTGATAAAAATACCAGCATTGGTGATAACGTCATCATCAAGCCTTTCCCCCTTAATCACGAGGTGGATCACGCCCTTTATAAAGTGCGGGATGGTATCGTGGTGATCCCAAAAAACACCACCATCCCGGCTGGGACGATTATTCAGCCTTGATGCTTAGTATTTGATATAAATCAAAGGGCTTTGGCACTGCCAGAGCCCTTTTTTTCAATAAAACCGCAATAATTGGTAGACTGCTATGCCAAACGCGACGGATACGTTTAGAGAGGTTTTATCACCATTCATGGGTATATAAACTACCTTGTCCGCGATTCGCAGGATCGCAGGATCGACCCCGGCGGGTTCGTTGCCCACCACCAGCACTACTTGGTCGGGCATAGGGTGGCTCAGTCGAAACGCCTGCAGGGAAGAAGCGCCAGGGGCGAACTCGAGGGCGAGGATCAGACATTTGTTGGCTTTTAGGTCGACCAGTACCTCAGGCAGATTTGGACAATAGCTCCACTTAATGCTCTTTTCAGCCCCAAGGGAGGTTTTGCTGATGGCTGGCTGTTCATCAGGGGTTGGAGTGATACCGCCAAGCAATAGTTCTGCGAGACCGGCTCCATCTGCAGTACGAAAGATGGCACCGACATTATATACTGAGCGGATATTGTCGAGCGCGCCGATTACCTTGAACTCAGGCTTTGGTGCTGCAGGGGGCTTTTGAGCCAGGATGCCAGCCTCGTGCCTTTCAAGAGGCGCGCCACAGCGCGGACAATAGCGTCCATCGTAAAGCTCAATGTCAAGGGGGAATCGCAGACCACAGCGAGAATTACTGCACTGAAAGAAAATGAACCCAGACTTGTCGAAATCCATGGATCAATTTTACTTCCGTGGGAATTAAATTGTTAGGCGCCTGGGTGAGGGGGGCACCCAAGCGCCTAACTCTTCATAGTATACAAGAAAACAACAGAATTGCAAGTTAATAATTCCGAGTCAAGCTAAGATTTACGAAATTCCAACAAAGGTTAATCTTGCGTTAATAATTGCCTGCAAGATCTTGAGGATTCACCCACCAATAATTGCCTGCCCCCCCTCGGTGCAATAGGGTAAAAACTGGTACCCCTGCATGATCAGTTCGTGCAATACCAGATCAAGCGCCTCGACCGTATTTTGGCGGTCTTCGCCACCATCATGAAAAAGAATGACTCTGCCGGGCTGTAACTTTTCGGAAACATTCGCCAGGATGGCTTCAGGAGCGAGCCCAGCCCAGTCGCGGGTGTAAAGTGGCTAAGGCGTCGAGTTGATGGTGGTTGACTCGATGATGTTCCCTGGAATGGGCTGCCAGTCCTTGCCGTTGTTGCCTGTCATGTAAATGCGATTGTCGGTCAGGGTTTCCGGTGTGATCGTTGCTGTGAGGAAGCCGACGAGATCGTTGATCATATCCAACGATACAGGAGTGACCGCGGGGGGTAACCCGGCGGTGGTCTCGGTCCAGGTTAAACCGCCATCTTCTGTTTGGAACATCTTTCCCTGGCCAAATGCCACGCCTGTCAGCAGCGACCCAAAGTCAAAGAACTCAACGTTTTCAAGCATTCCCACATACAGCCAAGTCTCGGCAGCATCCGTGGTGCTGCAAAAGTAAGTGATACTATTCCCATTAGCCAGATAAGACCGAATGGGGAGGATGGCTGTGGTGGCATTGATCCGAATAATCTTCTCGACACTGGTTTCCTGGTTTTCGTCTATTGGTAAATTCTTGCATTCAGACTGTTTCCACGAAGTGCCACCGTCAATAGTGCGAAATAAGTAAACTAAGCTTGGTACAGGCTCATAACCAGCAACTAACCCAATATCAGAGCTGAGAAAGCCGAAATAATTTTTGATTCCACCTGTGGGCAGCCCGTGATCATCCGGATTGGCGGGGTCATGCTCAAAGCGCAAATCCCAGCTTTGTCCCCCATCAGCGGTGTGGTAGAGGCTGACATATTGAGAACCAGCGCCAACCCCCTGATCGGAGAGGATATAACCCTCATTTGCATTTAATACCGACATTTGCCCACACGGGAAATCCAGGTTGAAGGTCTGCCAGTTGCGACCGCCATCACCCGACGAATAGAGTATGGCGGAAGATTCTGTTTCTGAACGGCAAATCCAACCGATGTCGCCGTTGGCGAATGCAGCGGTGGTTCCCCAGCCGGATCCCGGTGAGGACAAGCCAGCAGGTGTGACCGTGAGCCAATGTTCACCAAAATTTCGCGTGTTGTAGAAGATAGTCTGGTCAACATTGCTTGCCCAGCCATGACCGCCCACAAAAATATGAAGTTTATAGAGAGGAGAAATGTGCGTGGGCGTAGACGTGGGCGAGGTGTCTGTTGGAAGGGTAGGTTCTGGTGTGCCGGTTAGCGTGGGCGTAGTGCGCACACAACCTGTCAGCAGCAGAAGAACTGCAAACAGAGAGGGAATCAATCGTTTTGTCATCATAAACGCCTCCAGATGGTTTCAGTCAGTCTAATCGATGCATGATCTGTACCCATTTTATCGCTGATTCGGGCAGCGATGTTTCATGTGAAACATAGAAAAGAGCTTTGATGATTTGAATTCCACGAAAAGAAGTAAAAAAACCTTAAGCAGGTGGTCATAGCCGCTAGTGTTTAACGTGAAACGTGAACGCATGGGTTAATAATTTGATTTTCTCAACGCTATAACCAGGCTGGAGAGCAATGGAATTGTTTCACGTGAAACAATCTTGATTCCAAGGGATCTCGAGAGGGCGGACTCTTGCGACCTTTCTTGATTTACGATGGGTTGTGGGGAATTCCTGGCGATAAATTGCTGTCAGTGGTGCGATGTGGCGGCGAATTGATCAAAAACGTCCATTCACAGGCCTGACCTGAAATGGGTAGCGTTCTTTGCAAAGGGTGAATAAGTACCCCTGGGGTACTCGCTCAGTTTTGATAGTAAATGGGGAAAAAATGAATGTCCCCGGCGCGAGTCGAACGCGCAACCGTCTGCTCCGCAAGCAGGTGCTCTATCCATTAAGCTACGAGGACGTTTCTGTAAGGATTGCGATTCTAACCCCATTTCGGATTTGGGTCAAGCCCAAATTTAGGTTAATTTAGGATTATTTGCACGCTGATTGGAAAGCCATCACCTCGCAGATTCTTTTTCAAACCATTGCTTCCAGTGAGCAGGTGCTTAATGGAGAGAAAGCAAGGTGAGCTTTCGGTCTGATTGTCCCAATGGTCTGATTAATTATAGGAATTCGAGCTTCAGGCCCATTTAAAGCTTTTCTCGTTTATACTGAAACACAGCAGACCCGTCACTCACACCATTCGCCTTGACGGAAAAGGAGGAAGCATTGAAACAATTGATCACTGGCAACGAAGCTGTTGCTCGTGGAGCCTGGGAGGCAGGCGTGCGCTTTGCCTCGGCTTACCCGGGCACCCCCAGTACCGAGATTCTTGAAAACATCGCCACTTATAAAGAGATCCATTCAGAATGGGCGCCCAATGAGAAAACCGCGCTCGAGTCCGTCATAGGCGCGTCGCTGGCTGGCGCACGGGCGATCGCCTCGATGAAGCACGTTGGATTAAACGTGGCAGCTGATCCCTTCTTTACCTTTGCGTACATAGGCGTCAATGCTGGCGCGGTGGTGGTCACGGCCGATGAGCCCGGCCAGTTCTCATCCCAAAACGAACAGGATAACCGCAACTACGCAAAAGCCGCCATGACGCCAATGTTCGAACCTTCCGACAGCCAGGAATGCAAAGACATGCTGCTTGAGGCTTTTGAGATCAGCGAACAATACGATATCCCGGTGCTTTTCAGAATGACCACGCGCGTCTGCCATTCCAAGAGCCTGGTGGAGCTGGGCGAGCGCAAGGACGTGCCGCTTAAGCCTTACGTCAAGAACATCAAAAAGTACGTGGCTGTTCCGGCTAACGCCGGCCCAATGAAAGTCAAAGTTCAGGCAAATCAAGCACTATTAAAGGCCTATTCAAACAACTGCCAGTGGAATCGCCTTGAGATGAATGAATCTGGCATCGGGATTATCTGCTCTGGTGATTGTTATCTCTATGCTCGTGAAGTCTTCGGGGGTGACGCTTCCTATCTTAAACTGGGTTTCACCAATCCTCTGCCAGACGACTTAATTCGAGAGTTTGCTTCCAAGGTTCAAAAGATCTACATTATCGAAGAAAACGATCCCTACATCGAGGAACATGTGCAGGCTTTAGGCATCGCCTGCGATGGTAAAAACATCTTCCCCCGAAATGGGGAAATGAAGCCGGAAGTGATCCGCTCCGTGATGTATGGTGAGAAATACGCGGTGGATGACGAGGTTCGCGCTGCTGTGATCCCACGGCCACCGACGCTTTGCGCCGGATGCCCGCATCGCGGCTTCTTTTACGAGCTCGGCCGCCGAAAGAACGTCATGGTTTCGGGCGACATTGGCTGTTACACACTTGCATCCGGGGCGCCGTACCACGCCATGGAGACCACCGTCTGCATGGGAGCCAGCATCAGCCTTGGGCATGGCGCGCAGCAGGTCTTCGACACCATTGAGGGCAACAAGATGCGGGTAGTCTCGGTTCTGGGCGACTCGACCTTCTTCCACACCGGCATCAATTCGCTTTTGGACGTTGCTTACAACAAAAGCAACCTGATCACCGTCGTGCTCGATAACCGCATCACCGCCATGACTGGCCAGCAGGACAACCCAGGCAGTGGTCGCACGATCCAGGGAGAAATCACCGAAGCCGTCAGCATTGAGGCGATCGCCCGTGCTTTTGGCTTCAGGAACGTACGGGTTATCAATCCCAACCAGCTTGCCGAGGTCAAACAAGCGCTGGACTGGGCGCTGGGTCTGCAGGAGCCCTCAGTGATCATCACCCGCTGGCCTTGCGCGCTCAAAAAGCAGACCGCCATCGACCAAGAGGAGTTCAAAGGTTCCTTTACTTCGGTTTACTGGGTAAACGAAGAGGTCTGTATTGGCTGCAAAAAATGTACGCGGACTGGCTGCCCGGCGATCGTATTCCAGGTAGCGAAGAAAAAATCGTCCATTGACCCTGAAAAATGCGTTGGCTGTAGCGTGTGCGCCCAAGTGTGCCCGAAGCAGGCTATTCAGAAAGTGGAGGCATGATGACCACTAAAAACATTCTACTAACCGGCGTCGGTGGGCAGGGTACCATTCTTGCCAGCAAGTTGCTGACAGAAGGGCTGCTTTCGCAGGGCTACGATGTGAAAATGAGCGAAGTCCACGGCATGTCCCAGCGGGAAGGTCCTGTTCTAACCCATGTACGCTTTGGTGAGAAGGTCTTCTCGCCGATTGTTGAAGCCAAAAGAGCGGACGTGATCATCGGTTTTGAGGAGCTCGAAGTGCTGCGCAACCTGGAATACCTGCGTGAGGACGGCAAAGGGATCGTAATCCTCAACAGAGTGCGTGTCTACCCGATCGGTGTGCAAAACGGCAGCGAAAAATACCCCGAAAACGCGGCTGAACTGATTAGCGCGCGTGCCGGCAAGATGGTTGCGATGGATGCCAGTGAGGAAGCCCGCAAGCTCGGCAATATACGCGTGATGAACATCATCCTGCTGGGCGCCAGCGTGCGCCAACTGGGGCTTGAGGGGATCGATTGGGGCAGGATCATCGCCGAAAACGTCAAACCGCAGTACGTGGAGCTGAACCAGCAGGCGTTTGAGCTTGGTAAAAGCCTAAGTTAAGTTAAACCTTAAAACAAAACTGGCTCGGATCTTTTGAGCCAGCTTTTTCTTTTTAATCCACAAATAATTTAGCGGTTTACATTCATCGGCATGATAATGTGCTTGAAGCTGTCGTCTCCAACGGGGCGGAGCATGCCGGGAGTGTTGGCAGCGTTGGTTTCCAACAGCACGTTGGCAGTCTTGATCACTTCCAGGGCTTCGCGCAGGTAGCGGATATTGAAGGAGATCAACAGCGGCACACCATCCACTGAGGCGTCCACGATTACTTCGGATGAGCCAGTCTGCTCGGAATTGGCGGAAATCTCCAATTGAGGACCACTGCTTGTACTGCCGGCTTCGGGTTGGATGTCCAGCCGGGCGATGTAACTGCCCTCGCGGGCGATGATCTCGGTCTGTTTGCAGGCTTTCAGCAGTTGGGCGGTGTTGAGTACGGTGCGGGTCTTGAAACTGGCTGGGATGATCGCAGTATAGTTGGGGAAGTTGCCTTCTATCAGTTGTGAAACCAGTTCTGCGTCCTTCAGGTGGAAGATCACCTGCCCGCGTCCGGCTGGGAATGACATCAGCAGGGTTTCATCGCCGTTGACTGCGATGCGCGAGAGTTCACTGAGGGCCCGGGCGGGGATCAGAGCTTCGAGATTTTGAGGAGGCTTGTGCCCGATGGTAGCTCTGCTGATGGAGATGCGATAGCCATCTGTGGCAGCCATCTCCAGTACTTCTCCCTGGAAGCTCATGTGAACGCCGGTCAGGTTGGGGCGGGTGTCTTCTGTGGAGGCGGCGAAGACCACGCGCTGGATCATTTCTTTGAAGTTTTCAACGTTCAACGGAATGGCAGTGTCGTCATCGGGCGTTGGCATGGGCGGGAATTCTTCAGCGCTGATACCTTTGATGTCGGTGTTAAGCGTGCCGCATTTAACGTTGAGAGATTGGGTGCGTTCGTCCACTGAAAGGATCACGTCTTCGCTGGGAAGGTTGCTTACAAGGTCCACGAAAGTGCGTGAGGGCACGGTCAGCCCACCTTCCTCGCTGACTTTCGCTCCGATCCAGGCGCTGATGCCGAGCTCGAGGTTGGTAGCCGAGAGCCGCAAGCGACCCTCATCGGTCTTGACCAGGATATTCGAGAGTACAGGGAGAGTGCTGCGGGAAGTGACAGCGCGGGAAACCACACTTACGCCGTGGGCAAGCTGCTGCTGTTGAACGATTACTTTCATGAGATCCTCCACAAATGGCTTTATGATTCAATTAAGTATAACCGCAAGAGGTTGAATTTTCCAGAAATGCTGGTTTATTGGCTGTGAGGGGGTGTTTATTGGCAGGGCAATCGCATCTTATTTTTCAGGAAAACCACCAAAAATGATTAGAAATCAGGTCTTTTGAATAGATTTCTCACTCTTTGCGGGTTACACAATTATGTTTGAGTAGTAATAAGAAATGGGTTTGGCTAAAAAGAACTCTTTTTGCCGTGAATCGACTGCCAAAACAGGTTTATCAATCCAATATATTAAGTAAATATGAAATATTATTGATTATTATTTGATATTCTCGAAAATTGTTTGAGTGATCTTTCTCATTTAGATGCAATTGCCCTGGGTTTATTGGTGCTGTGGAACGCGACTTAATGAATTTGTCCTCTAAATTATCAGCAGGGAGGATTCTGGTGTTCAAAGAGGATAAAGTCACTCCGCTTTTACCAACCTGGAACTCATTTTAGCCCAGCAGGATTTGAGTTACTCTTTCGTTTGAATGCGTGTAGTGAGGATTCTGAATGATATAATCCAGCCAGACGTTGCTTATATTGTGCATGCAACGTCGGTATCATGCCTAAAAGGATAGCTTGCCATGCCCTCACCTGCTGAACAGGATCCAAGTCAGCCAAATCCCCTTGAAGAAATCCTGAAAGGCGTCCCGCTCTGCCCAACACCAAGTCAGTCTCCCGAAATGGATCAGGAAGAAACCCTGCGTATCATCGACCTGGCTGAAATTGCCGGAATCCCAATCGTTGTCGATGGCGGTTGGGCGGTAGACGCGCACCTGGGCTGGCAGACACGCCCGCATTCCGACCTGGATATTGCCATCAACCACCAGTACCTGCCCCGCTTCCTGGGCATTCTCAACCGCCTGGGCTACGGTCATGTGCCGCGGGATGACCAGTGGGAGCACAACTTCGTGCTTCAGGACGGCGGCGGGCACCAGGTGGACATCCACTCCTACGTCCGCAACGACCAGGGGCAGATTGTCGGCGGGGTCGAATACCCGGGCGATTCACTGACAGGCCAGGGCAAGATTGGCCACGCGAAGGTTCGCTGTATCAAAGCCGATTGGCTGGTGGATTTTCACCTGGGTTATCCCTTCGATGAAAATGACTACAACGATGTGAGATATCTCTGCAACCTCCACCGCCTTCCTGTGCCACCCGAATATCAGGCGTACGAGAACGCGCTGTATGCCGGTAAAGCAGAGAATCCCTGGAATGTTCCGCCACGGTTCTCAGCGCATTTACCTCAAACAGCCGCGGAGTACCTCACGCTGATCAACCTGCTGGACAAAACCCAGGTCGACCGGCTAAGCTCCGAGATTAAAGCCAAATTCCTGGAAGTGCAGGAAGCCCAATCCGAGGCTGAAAACGTCACTATCGCAGATTTGGTCAAGGCCGGGCTGCGGTCGGGCGTGCTGCTGATCGAGGACGGGCAGGCGATCGGCGCCTGCGAACTCGTCCCACAGGCAACTCCTACTTCGGAGGAGGAGACTGCCCCGGGGGGCAAGCACTGGCAAGTTCGGCAGCTCAGCTTTGCGAAACGAGCAGATCACGCTTCACTGTTTGTGTTTCTCTTGAAGGCTGTCATCAACGAGGCATGGCGCGCGGGCGGCACACACCTGCAAGTTTCGCCTTTGGATGACATCACCCAACCTCGCCCAGCCTTACCCGGGCGCTATGATGCCGCGGATATCGGGTATGCCAGTTTTTTCACCCGCGCTGGGTTTACGCGGCTTGAACCAGTCCCCGCCAGCCGCTGGGGCATCCAGCAAGAGTAGCCTGTTGGCACTCCTGCCCACAATTTCCAACAAAATTGGGGTATAAAATAAGTATCTATTGGCATCACAAGAAAGGAGCGCCATGTACACCATCTCTCTCACCCCCGACATGCAAGCCAGTGCGCTCGTGTTGGGCTGTATGCGCCTTACGCGCCTCTCAGGTTCTCAGCTCGACCTGCACCTCAAGACGGCTCTGGAATTGGGTATCAATTTTTTTGACCATGCTGATATCTACGGCGGCAATGGCGCCTGCGAGCGCCACTTTGGCGAGTGGCTGCGAGCCAATCCTAGTCTACGCCCGCAATTATTGATTCAATCGAAGTGCGGCATCGTGCAGAATGAAGCGCGCCAAAACGTTGCCTTTGACTTCTCATACGCGCACATCCTCAAGTCTGTTGAAAACTCCCTGCAAAACCTGGGGATCGAACAGCTCGACGTGCTGCTCCTGCATCGCCCGGATGCGCTTTTTGAGCCGGAAGAGGTGTCAGCAGCATTCGACGAGCTTTACGCCAGTGGTAAGGTGCGCGCTTTTGGTGTAAGCAACATGCATTCCGCTCAGATTGAGCTCTTGCAGAAAGCCACGAGCCATAAACTGATTGCCAACCAGCTCCAGTTTGGCCCGGCTCACACTGGCATGATCAATCACGCTGTGCGGATGAACACGAACCTGCTCTTTTCGGAAGACCGCGATTCGGCTACGCTGGATTACTGTCGGCTGCACAGCATGACCATTCAAGCCTGGTCGCCTTTTCAGTATGGCGTCATTGAAGGGACCTACATCGATAACCCCGATTTTCCTGAGCTGAATACTGCGTTGGAAGAGGTTGGACGGAAATATGGGATCACCAAGAACGGCGCGGTGGCAGCTTGGATCGCGCGTCATCCGGCAAAGATGCAGATGATCGCCGGCACGATGAACACCCAGCGACTGTGTGAGATTGCCGCTGGTATGGACATCCCACTTAGCCGCGAAGATTGGTATCGCATCTATACCAGCGAAGGACGCAATCTTCCCTAACTTGGATGTGGAAATAGAACTGGTGCCTGGCAGTTAAGCATTCCAGAGTGATATTGCTGCCTAGTAATGTTAACTGGACAATAAAATAACATCAGAATAGCGAACTCAGGCATTGAATGTTTCGGAAAAGGTGAGTACTAACAGAAGTCAATGAACGAGGAGAGGATATGATTAAGGCAAGCGAATATCAAAAGATGCTGGAAGGCAATTTCGAGCTCATTAAAGAACAGATAAAAGAATTGAGTGACTCTGAAATGCTCATCCAACCCCCCAATGGCGGTAACTGTATGCTATGGACCTTAGGGCATCTGGCCAATAACTTGCTCTCGATCCTGGGCTTTTTAGGCGGCGAGAAGCCCGAGGGCTTGGCGGACTTGAGCCGTTTTAAATACGGATCCGAGCCGGTTTTGGGTCCTGAACCAGGCTTGATGACTCATAATGAAATAATGGATGCCTATGAGCTGTTGCATCAGGCAGTCCTTGAAAAGATTGCCCTGATGACCGAGGCTGAATTTGACGTGGAAATTCCTACGTTCCAGGGACCTGCACGACGAGGCTGGATGCTGTTTTTCATGGAGTTTCACCATGCCTACCACATCGGGCAGTTGGAACTTCTGCGCAACCTGGCAGGGCATACTGAAAAGATCATCTAAGATGGTTTTTCCAGGCGATTAGTGCTTTCGCCCGGTCAGACTAACGCAAGAGCCTCTTTTACCGCAATCACCACCACATTCGGGTGCAATTGGAGGATGGAAGCCGGCAATTGCGGGTCGATGGGACCCTTGATCATCCGGGCAATGGCAGAAGCCTTATTTGGTCCACTCGCCAAAAGCAGGATCAACTTTGCGCTGAAAATCGAGCGCATACCCATGGTGATAGCCTGCCGGGGCACATCGCCTTCGCTCGCGAAAAAGCGCGCGTTGGCTTTGATCGTATCTTCGTCCAGGTCCACCAGGTGTGTGTTAGCCACGAAGACTGTGTTGGGCTCGTTGAAGGCGATATGACCGTTATCTCCAATTCCCACCAGCTGGATGTCTGTGCCGCCAAGCGAGGCAACCAGGTTGTCGTATTCCGCGCAAGTTCTGGCGACATCGCGGGTAAGTCCGTCGGGAACATGGGTGTTTTCGGGGGGGATGTTGATGTGGTCAAACAAGTTTCGCTGCATAAAGCAGCGGTAACTTTGCTCATGCTCAGGGCCTAATCCGTAATATTCATCCAAATTGACAGTAGTCACATTTGAAAAATCAAGATCTTCCTCCAAATGGTAGCGGATAAGTTCCTTGTAGGTGCCAACCGGGGTTGAACCTGTGGCGAGCCCAAGCACACAATGAGGCTTAAGCTGCACCAGGGCAGCGATGATTCGGGCAGTTTTCCGGCTCATTTCAGCATAATCCAAACATGAAATAACGTGCATGGGACACTCCAAATGAAGTTTTTCGGTTCGAGTATTATATACCTATCCGGGTTGAAACAGGCTCATAGCGCTTAAGCGCGGGTATAATCTGAGTAACGAACCAGAGAAAGAGGAGAGCATGACGGATAAATTAGCCTGGATAGATGAAGAATTAGCAAATCTGAAAGAAACCGGTTTTTATAACACCATTCCCACGATGGATTCTCCGCAGGGAGCCTCTGTGGTGATCAACGGCAAGCGGGTACTCAACTTCTGTGCCAATAACTACCTTGGTCTGGCCAATCACCCCCGATTGGTCGAGGCGGCTACCCAAGCCATGCAAAAATATGGCGTTGGTCCTGGCGCGGTGCGGTCGATTGCCGGTACCATGACCCTGCACCTCGAGCTCGAAAAGCGTATGGCTGAGTTTAAGCGCGTTGAAGCCGCAATCACATTTCAGTCCGGCTTTAATGCCAATATCGCCACCATTCCTGCCCTGGTCGGCAAGGAAGATGCCATTTTTTCAGATGAGCTCAACCATGCTTCCATTATCGATGGGTCGCGTCTCTCCGGCGCCAAGATTCACCGCTACGCGCACTGTGACCCAGCGGATCTCAGGCGGGTTATCCAGGAAGCTGCTGGCACGTACCGTCGCGGTTTGATCATTAGCGATGGTGTATTCTCGATGGATGGCGATTATGCCCCCCTCGACAAGCTTGTGGAGGTAGCAAAGGAATTCGACCTGATGACCATGGTCGATGACGCGCATGGCGAGGGAGTTTTGGGGGAAGGCGGTCGCGGCATTGTGGACCATTTCAAATTGCACGGCCAGGTGGACGTGGAAGTCGGCACCTTCAGCAAGGCATTCGGAGTGATGGGTGGTGTGGTTGCAGGCAACGCAAAAATCACCGAGTGGCTGCGCCAGCGCGGGCGCCCATTCTTGTTCTCATCAGCAGTGACTGTACCGGATACGGCTGCCTGCCTGGCAGCGGTGGACCTGCTGGAAGAATCCACAGAACTCGTGGACAGGCTTTGGGCGAACGCGCGCTTCTTCCAGGCTGAAATGAAGAAGATGGGCTTTGACACTGGTAAGACCCAGACGCCGATTACACCTGTAATGTTGGGTGATGTACAGTTAGCGCGCCAATTCAGCCGCGAACTGCTGGATGAAGGTGTGTTTGCTGGGGCTCTTGGCTTCCCGACTGTGCCAAAGGGTAAAGCACGCATTCGTGTGATGATTTCCGCGGCTCACAGCCAGGACGACCTCGAGCAGGCACTCGATGCCTTTGATCGGGTTGGCAAGCGGCTTGGCAAAGGCCAATAAGATGAGTGTTTTCAAGAGGTCGGCTTATATAGCCGACCTCTTTTCATATCTGAAACGGGAGTTTTAGCACAGCAGCGCTTGAAGATAGACTGAGTATGTGTAAAACGACTACGAAATGCCCACACTGATGCAGTATTTGCATTGTGAGCCTGCTTGCTGGATAGCGCCATTTCCATTCATTCCACCACCACCCACATGATGGATCGCTACATCCGAGCGGGCGGCTCCATCCTCGATATCGGCGGCGGACAAGGACACACTTTATGCATGTTTATCTCGCCTGGATTGATGCATACCGCATAAGTTCCATTTTCGGCATGTTATAATCCCGGGAGGAGAGGATCCAATGCCCCTTTCATCCCGCGCTAAAGCCATTCTTCAAGCCCTTTTTGTGACCCTGCTTTGGTCCAGTTCCATCATCCTGATCAAGAAGTATCTTATGGATGTTCCGCCTCTGACCTTTACCGGTATACGCTACATGCTGGCTTTCCTCTTTCTGCTGCCAGGTTTGATAAAACGTAAAGACGAAGTGACGCAGCTGAGTTCTGCAGACTGGCGTTACCTGGTGATCCTGGGATTGGTTTACTACACGATCACACAAGGCGGGCAGTTTATGGCATTGGTGCATCTGGACGCGATCACAATGAGCCTGCTGTTGAATTTTACCGGGCCGATGGTGGCGGTTTTGGGGTTGATCTTCCTGAAGGAACCGGTTTCCCGCCTGCAGTGGGGTGGGATGGCAATCTTCCTAATCGGGGTTTTGGTCTACTTCCTGCCAGTGACAACATTTCCAAAGAGCACGCTCGGGATGGGACTCGCGCTCATCACCATGGTTTCCAATTCGATCGCTGCTGTGATGGGGCGGGGCGTGAACCGTGAGCAGCGCCTGGACCCGTTGGTGGTGACGGGCATCAGCATGGGCATCGGCGCGGTGGTACTGCTGGCAGGCGGCGTGGCTGTGCAGGGCTTCCCTCCACTTGAATTGAGGGTCTGGCTGATGCTGCTTTTGATTAGTGGCTTCAATACCGCACTTGCGTTCTGGCTTTGGAACCGCACCCAACAAACGCTTACGGCGATGGAGTCAAGCATGATCAACAATTCAATGCTGATCCAGATCACTCTATTGGCCTGGATTTTCCTGGGAGAAAACGTTTCGCTGATTGGAGTGATCGGGTTAATAATCTCGGTAGTTGGGTTGTTCCTCGTGAACTGGCAACCGGCGAAAAGAAAAGCCTAATTTCACGAAGTAGACTATTGCTTCAAGGCGCTTGTTTCAGGCGGGTTGCATGGCTGTGTAGTTTTCGTCTTTGTTTTACATTTCTTCAATAACTGGTGGTAAACCTCATCGTTGTTGGTGGCAATCAGGTTGCCCCAGGCTTTCTCATCATGCAAGTTGTGCGGGTAGGTGAAGTAACCCCTCCAGGAATGCTGTTCACCATACCTCACGATGGGGCGCCACTCTGAAACAAGCACATGATAACCCTTGCCGACGAGGTAATCTGCCAATGTCGTATACGTGTATCCGAGTTTTTGTGTTTTTGCATCCTCAAATTCACACAGGATAACACTTGGCTGAATTTGCTCCCATGTCAGGCCTTGTAAAACCATCAGATCGAACCCCTCAGTATCGATTTTTAGATAATCCACCCTATCCAAACCCTGTTCGAGCATAAATTCACTGAGCGTGGTTGTGCTCACCGTGTACGCCTGTTCGTGACTGGGAAGAAAGGCAGAAAGGCTGCTGACACCGCTGGACTCCTTCGAGGTAAAGAACGGAACTGATTCCGCAACCTGATCCGAAACAGCGCGGCTGTCTACATGGACCCCGGAGTAGATTCGCGTGTTTTCAAGCAACCGCGCGCGATTCTCAGGGTCGGGCTCGAAGGCGAACACTTGCCATCCGGCCTTCGCAAAAGGCAGAAGGCAATATCCATGATGTGCCCCAACGTCACACATGACACCCGTGGTGGTGGAAGCCTGGAAGATTTCAAAAATGATTTCATTCTCGTCGGTGCAGGTGAGAGCAACCATTTTTTGACGGATGGTGTGCCAGACACCTATGAGACCGTTCTGTTTGAGGATTTTATATGCAGTGCCAAAATTTTTACTAAATCCCACCTTTATCTCCTTTTATCATGTCAGGAAAGCCGGCGCTTGCGCAGCCACATCCGTAAAGGCTGGACCAACTTGCGGATCGTATACTTCAGAGTCAACACGGAAACTTTCTTTCCCCCGTCACGGTAGTGCACACGCAGCATTTCCGGCCAGCAGCGGTCATCCGCGGCTATGGATTTCGCACCTTCGTGCAGGCGGAATGCCGCCCAGAGCTCAGGCACATAAAGCAGCGGTACTTCGGCTGCCAGGCGCGTCCAGAGGTCATAATCCATGGCAAAGTAAAAACTGTCGTCCAGGGGTCCCACTTTGCGCCAGAGATCCGCGCGGAAGAAAGCGGTCTGCTGCGGGATGTGCACGTAGCCGCGGCGCAGTTTTTTCAGGTCAGTCTGGGCTGCCGGGAAATTGCCAATGACCTTGCCTTCAGCATTGATCCAATGGCAGTCGCCGTAGACCAGGCCAACCTCGGGGTGCTCCTGAAGCTGCCGCACAGCAGCACTTACAGCCCCCGGATAGAGAATGTCATCTGAATTGAGCCACGCCAGGATCTCGCCCGTGGCACGCGCGAAGCCCTGGTTGATGGCGTCGGTCTGCCCTTTGTCTTTCTGACTCTGCCAGTATGCCAGGCGATCAGCGTATTTTTGGATGATTTCCAGGCTGCCGTCGCTGGAACCACCATCCATGACAATATATTCAATGTTGGGGTAGTCCTGCTCGAGCACGCTCCGCATGGTTTGGTCAAGGAAGCGCGCCTGGTTGAAGGAGGGGGTGATGATGCTGACTTTTGGCTGATCAGGCATGCTTTCCTCCCTTGTTTTGGCTGTTTTGATAGTGTTTCAAGCGCCAGTTTGCGTAACTCTGCCGTAAATTTTGCGCGCCGAGCGCGCCAAGCACGGCATAGCCCATGCGTTTGAGCGTGCCCTTTGAAGCGGAAGGCGCCAGGCGCAGCATTTTTGCGTACGACCGCAAGGCAGGCTTGTATTGACCGGCTTCCACCAGGTAGAAGGCGTTCAGGCGGTGCGCTCCCGCCCAGATTTTGTTGAACAATTTGCCTGAAAGCGGGTAAAACCGCTCTTCCTCGCACAACCATTTGGCAAGGCGGAATGCTTCCGCGCCGAAATCTTTCGCGTGGGCGATGTTCTTGGCGTCCGAGTGAATGCGTGCTGCCGCCCAGACGGCTCCGGGCACGTAATATGGCTCGGCGATGGCAGCCATTTTGAGCCAGAGCTGCACATCGAGCAGGTAGTTGTAGCTGAGGTCCAGATAGCCAGCTTGCTCCAGCACCGCGCGGCGCATAAAAACGCCAGGCTGACCAATAATGTGGAAGGTCATCAGGTCCGGCAGTTTCCAATCGCCATAGCGCATCAGATTGAAGGCATTTCCATACTCGTCAATCGATTCAACGTCGCTGAAAACGAAAGAGGCTTCAGGGTATAAACGGAAAGCTTCAACGGCACCAGCGATTGCGCCCGGATAGTAGAGATCATCCGAATTGAGCCAACCTATGATCTCACCAGTGGCTTTGGCAAACCCCTTGTTGATGCCGTCTGCCTGACCTTTGTCTTTTTCAGAAACCCACCCTGCAAGCCTTGGCGCGTATTGCTTGATGATCTCAACGCTGGTATCCGTTGACCCGCCATCGATGACCCAGTATTCAATACTTGGATAATCCTGTTCCAAAACAGATCGAAGTGTCTGCTCAAGGAAGGCAGCCTGGTTGAAAGAGGGGGTGACGATGCTTACCAGTGGAGCGTGTTGCATTTTCTCATTATAGTCTGCTGTGGGCTTTGCTGGGGAGAAAGGGTGAGGCTTACGCAGGCACCCTGTCAGTGATTTTCGGTTGCTTCTACCCAAACAAACTCAGGTAATCAACCTTTTCGAAGATATCCAGCTTGCCGTCGATGGTTGCGTCCAACACGCGCCGTCCAGCTTTTTCATAGGCCTGGCGTGCCATGCGGTAGCCCATTTCGGAGGTTTCCAGGTCTGGCAGTTGCCAGCGGAAGCCCTTGCCAAAGTAAGCCGCCGAGAAATGATTGGGGTCATCGCCCTGGGATTCCACAGTGGTGTTGGGTTTCCCCTTGGTGGCAAAGCTGTGGTCTACCCCGATCAGGATCACTTCCTGAAAGCCCATGTGGTAGGCAAGCTGCAGGCAGACGTTGGTTACCGTGGCGCCTTCCCAAACCCGATTGCGTACATCGGTGGCAAACTTTGGGGTGGTGTAGGTGGTGTAGATAAAATGCATCCAGTCATCCATTTGCAGCCATTTGCTGGCGCGCCATGAGAAAAACTTGGGCATCTGCAGGGCGTTGAATTCGGGCACGGACTGTTCCACTACCAGGTCATTGACGCAGACCAGGCAGCTGGGGGTGAAACCAAGCTCCTTGGATGCCAGAAAGACCCGATTCATGCCAATCGCGAACTCGTTCTTCAGCCGGCTGAGGTCGGTTTTTTTTAGCGAAGGCCCATTGCCAACGATAAAACAGCGTTCTCCTTTGTGGCTATCCTTCAACTGACCCAGCCTTCGGCGGGATTCGCGCCGCCAGGGGTGCAGGTAAGCCGCGGGCAGCTCAGGAACGCGCTTGAGAAAGTCGTAGCCATTACGGGCAAGGCGACCCAGCAGAGATACTTCAGGACTTGGATTTGGCTGGCTCATACTCACTCAGTGCTCAGTCGGCAGGTGGCGCCGCCATCAGCAAGCAGCCCCTGCCCGGTAATAAAGCTGGACTGGGCATTGTCTGCCAGGAAATAAATCACCGAAGCGATTTCTTCTGGCAGCGCGACGCGTCCGTTGACGGTTTTGGCTGCCAGAGCTGCCAGTTGGCTCTCTTCGGATGCTTCGTTTTCTCGTCCGCGGTGGAAACCGGCACGCAGCATGGGTGTGTCCACTGCCCCGGGTAAAACGGCGTTCACGCGGATGTTATCCGGCGCGAACTCGATCGCCATGGCGCGGGTCAGGGCAAGCAGCCCGCCTTTGCTGGCAGCATAGGCAGCAATGTTGGCGCTGGTGGCCACGGCGTGCACTGATGAAACGTTCACGATCGCGCCGCCGCCTTCCGCTTTCAGCAGCGGGTAAGCCAGCTTGGCTCCAAGGAAAACCGAGCGCAGGTTGGATGCCATCACCATATCCCATTCCTCAACCGTTGTTTCGACCAGGGGTTTGGTCACCTGGAAGCCAGCGTTGTTCACCAGCACATCCAGGGTCGGTGTGAATTCGGTCGCCTGGGCAAAGATATTCTCGAGGTTCTCGGGAACGGAGATATCCGCCTGGATGAAAAGCCCGTCGGCTGGGAATTCCGCATAGACACTTTGACGGTCAACGCCAATCACGCGGAAGCCGCGTTCATGGAAGTGCTTTACAGTTGCCCGCCCCACACCTCCGGCGGCGCCGGTGATCAGCATGGTTTTCTTCATATCGCTCATGGTAAGTCCTCTTCTGTCAGCATTATGCTCGTTTTTCCAGCGCTTTAAGGCTGGCAATATCTCCCACCGGAATATCAAGCCCGATCAGCAAATTGCGCAGGGTGTTCCAGTGGACTCGTTCCCAATAAAACGGGCTGCTGTTGGTGTTGTGGGGTGAAAGCAGAACGTTATCCATCTGCAGTAACGGACTATCCAGCGGCAGAGGTTCCTGCTCAAACACATCCAGCGCCGCGCCTCTCAGCCGTCCTTGCTGCAAGGCCTCAACCAGTGCAGCCTCGTGCACTACCGCTCCGCGTGAGGTGTTGATCAGCACTGCGTTAGGTTTGACCATGCGCAACGTTTCCGCGTTGATCAGATGATAGGCAGAGGGAGTCAGGGTGGTGTTGAGGCTGATATAGTCCGCACGCTGCAGCAAATCCTCCAGCGTAGTCATCTCCACGCCGTATTCCACCAGGAAGTCAGGCGCGATCTCGACGATGTCGTTTCCGAGCAGCTTCATGCCGAAGGCACGCGCTCTTCTCAGGACAGCCTTACCACAATTGCCCACGCCTACGACCCCAAGAGTTGATTCACTCAGAGTGTGCCCGGGAATTTTGTCCCAAACGCCTTTCTTCATAGCGCGGTCCATCCAGGGCTGCAAGCGGGCGAAATTGAGCACGCTGCTCATCACGCTTTCAGATACAGGCACGGTAAAGGCGTTGGGCGTATTCAAGACCCGCACACCCATGGATTCTGCGGCTTCCTTGTCAATTGAGTCAATGCCGGTGCCCCACTTGGAAATTACTTTCAAGGCGGGTAGGCAGGCTCTGATGACTTCGGCACTGTAGCGGTCATCGCCGCAGATAGTGCCTTCAAACTGACCGGCATAGCGCAGAATTTCCTCAGCTTCAAGCCGTTCATGGACTTCCGGGATGATAGGATGGATGCCGAAATGTTCCAAAACAGGACCAAATCGGTCCATGAAAGGCAGCATGTAAGGGGCAGAGACTAACACGTTCTTCATTCGAACGACCTCATTGTTTGTTTTGGTGAGCCATCAGCGTCTCAGCGATGACAAAATCCAGCTCCACGTCGATGTCGGTGGCTTCGAGGGCATCAATCTCGAACATCATCGGTCTCTCACCCAGCCGGTTGCGTCTTGTGAGCAGGGTTTCACGGGTGAAAAGGTAGATGCAGGAGTTTTCTTCGTAGATTGGAGGAAGATCCTGCGTGCGTAGCAAGACAGCAGGGTTGTGGTTTACCGCACGCCCAAGTTCATCCCAAAGGCGGGTCTGCAGCCGGGTGACGCCAAAAAGGGAATCATATTCTGGGTAAGAATTGCGCAGTTGGGTGATGGCGCGCCGGATTGTTTCCGCCTTGAGCAGCGGATTGGTACAGTGCGTCTGCAGGTAGAGATCCGCGGGAACCTGGGCAGTATCATAGACCAGGATTTCGTTGGTAGGGGTGGTGTCGGCGCGCAATTCCTCCGGGCGCAGCAACACCTTCACCTGCGGGTAGTCTCGCGCGAGCCCTTCGATAACTGGCGGCGAATCGGTATCCACAACCACCTGGCTGATCGTTTCAACGCTCATGAGGGTCTCGATGATGTGCGCGTACAGCGGCTTGCCGCACATCGGGCGGTAATTCTTTCCGGGCACGCGTTTGGAGTCGTGGCGCATGGGCACCAGGGCAACGATCTTCTTGAGTTTCATTGGGGGTCCTCCTTGAGCATAAAATCCCCGCCGCGCAGGATGCCATCATGGATGGTCTGCAGCGTGGCTGAGTTTTCGGGCATCAGTGCCTGCCATGGGAAGTCTTTAAGGGTCACATATCCGGGCCAGACGCCATCTGGTTTCAAAAAGTCTTCGAAGCTGAGCGAGGAGCGGTAAAGTTGCCAGTAGAGAAAGCGGCGGGCATTGTGCTTGAAGTGCGCCGGCACCTCTACTGTCTCTGTTTCTAACAGGAAGTCGAGTTTGGCCTGGTAGGCGGCTTTAGTTTCCGGTAACCATGCCACCTCGGAGGCGGTGAAACGCGCCTTGCCAGCGGAAAGCACTGCTGCGCCGAGAATGGAGGCTTCCAATCCGATCGTGGAGTTGTAGATCAGCACGAACTTCGCCATGCGGATCAGGTCGTAGGAATTAACGTACTCCTGGGGCGGGATAAAGTGCAGGTTGGGGATATTGCTTACACCGCGTGCTTCCGCCCACTCGGCCACCGATTCTTCGCTGGCTTTGCCAATGCGAGCCTCGTCGGGGTGGGCACGGATGACAAATAAGGTATCAGGGTGTGCAATGACGGTGTTCAGCAGGGAATCGAGCCAGGTGAACATGTCTTCAAACAGCACGTTGGCGTGCGGTTGGCTGGTATCGAAAATGACATTGGTGAAGACCGGTACTATTTGTTTGAATCCGGCTGCTTTTTGCAGGAATTCCGGGCTGAGCTCGCTCATTTCCGGCCAGAACTTGACCCCTGCCATGTGAAAATCGCCTTTGAAGCGCTTGCTCAGATAATCATCCAACCTCTGGTTCTGAGCGTCATTCAATTGGAAATCCGCGGGAATATCGAGATCATAAGCGGTGGCATCCCCTTCGGTGAAATACGCGCTGAAAGGACGCAGCCCAACTTCGTGGCTGATGACGCGGATGCCGTGCTTGCGCGCCACCCATCGGGCAGTCGCTTCGGGGTACTGCATGCCATTAAAGACCACCACGGTCTGTGGTTGGGTCTCAATGACCAGCGCTTCAAACTGCAGTGCCAACGAGTAAGCCGAGCGGATGTACTGTTTGAACAGGGATCGAGTCAGTTCGTCGTCATTCAAGTGATGTCTGCGTAGGATCCAGCGCATCGAGGGCAAAGCCAGCTCACCAAGAGGCAGATCAGCATAGGTGAAACGGCTTAGCTGATCGAGCCCAAGAGGTTCCAGTAAACCTTCTGGCATTGCCTCTGCGTCAAACCCGAAATAGGTCTTCTCTGACTGACCGAAAAGTGCTTCGGATTGCCGTATGCATCCTTTGCACGGCGGATTTTGGTGCATGGAATTGCGTTTCGTGCCGAAAACGCAGGGTGCCAGGCCTTGCTGGCAGACAAAATGGATCACACGCACGCCTTTGAGCTCAAGCGACCAAGCGCTCAAAGCCGCAAAAGCCGCATTCAGACTGGTGCCGGTCAAACGCGTAGAGGCATCAAAAAAGATCACTGGTGCTGCGGACCTTTCAGGTGAGTTGGCAGCCACCTGGCTTGATAAGGCAACAAAACGACGATCGTTGGCACGATGTGCCGCCTCAACCTTTACTCTCCTGCGCACGCGGTCAATAAACTCAGGGGTTTTCATCTTACTGGCTAAACCGCCTTAATTTGCTCAACGAAGACAACTCGCTGTCATAAACGCGTTTGACGCCATCACCCAGCGAACGCTCCGTGACGCGGATGTACTTCACCAGGCTGGCAAGGCCTTGCGGTTCCACCGAGGCGCTCTGGTCGGAGCCCCACATGGCGCGGTCAAGCGTGATGTGGCGCTCCACCAGGCAGGCGCCCATCGCCACAGCTACTGCTGAGGGCACCAAACCTACTTCGTGGCCGGAGTATCCGATCGGGCAAATGCTGGTCATGCCGCGCAGAGTTTGGATCATACGCAGGTTAAGCTCCTCTGGTGGGCAGGGATAACTGCTGGTGGTGTGGCAGAGGATCAGGTTTTCTTCACCGATGAGTTCGAGTGCAGCCTTGATTTCCTCGAGCGTGGACATTCCAGTCGAGACGATCAGCGGTTTGCCCGTGGCGCGGTAAGCCCGCAACAACTCCAGGTCCGTCAGAAGCGCGGAAGGAATTTTATGGGCAGGGGGATTGAATCGCTCGATGAACTCCAGCGAAGGGATATCCCACGAGGAGGCAAACCAGTCGATACCAATTTCTTTGGCATATCGATCGATTTCCGTGTAAGCTTCCTCATCGAACTCCACTTTGTAGCGGTATTCCAGGTACGTGATATAGCCCCAGGGGGTGTCGCGCATTTGGTTGCGTTGATGTTCCGGCACACACAGTTCGGGTGTCCGTTTCTGGAATTTGACCGCATCGGCGCCGGCATTTTTGGCAACCTCCATCAATTTTTTTGCGACATCAATGTCGCCGTTGTGGTTTATTCCGATTTCGCCAATTATATAAGCGGGATATCCGTCACCAATCTTGCGGTTACCAATACTCACTTCACGATTCATGTTCGCTCCTAAGGATAATTTCAATCAACTCACGGATAGCACCGCAACCGCCGGGTTTGCTCAGCACCAAGTCTGCCCGCCGGATTACTTCGGAGTGTGCGTCCTGGGGACAAGCAAAGTATCCCACATAAGGTAATACAGGCAGATCGTTCAGGTCATTACCAATATAAATGACCTCTGCCTGGGCCAGGTTGCGTTCTTTAATAAGCTGCTGGATAGCCTGAGCCTTGTCTTGCACGCCCTGGTAGACTTCAAGTTTCAGTTTGCGTGCTCTGGCGCTGACTACCGGGTTTTCTTCGCGCGAGAGGATTAGGGCATGCACTTTGCCATGCTGGCGCAGCATATCCAGGCCAAAGCCATCGGAGCGGCTGCAGATCACGCTTTCACGCCCGTCCTGGTCTGTGATGACAGTGTCGTCAGTGAAGACGCCATCAAAATCCATCACCAGCAGCTTCGGCTGAGACGGAAACTGCCGCCTGCTTTTGAGCGGATCGATTGGCTTAAGCTCAGGATCCTGCATCAGCCCGGCATAGCGCGCCATATCCGACGGGGTGTCGATGTCTACTGTGTAGCGAGGGTCAATCAGTATCGGCAGAATAACATCGCCAGTGAGGGACCCTTTTTCAAGGATGGTGCTGGTGCGAATAACGTCGATATGACCTGTTTGCCAGTAAGTCTTTGGCAGTTCCTGACGCGGAGCGTTATAGGGCTCCTTCACGTTCGGCAGACTCAAAAGGGGTTTAAGCTGGTGCGAGTCAGGCTCAATCTGCCACATCTTGAAAGGGTTTTGCCCGCTGGGCACCACGCCGCGCACACAATCCGCCTGGGGGTTGGTCAGCATCAGTTCGATTGCGTCATCGATCAAACCTACAGGTCGTACAGGTGAGGTTGGTCTCAATTGCACCACGAACTCCGGGTGATATGCTTCGTATTCAGCCAGCCAGGCGAGAGCCTGTTGGAACACAGGCAGATCGGTGATGTCGTCCTGGGCGAGTTCTGTAGGCCGCAAGAAAGGCGTTTCGGCACCCCAATGGCGGGCAACAGCGGCAATCTCTTCATCATCGGTGGAAACGATTACGCGCGTCACATGCTGCGCCTGCAACGCGGCAGCGATGCTGTAAGCGATCAGAGGTGCGCCAGCAAAATCGCGGATGTTCTTGCGCGGAATGCCCTTTGAGCCGCCCCTTGCGGGGATCAAAGCCAGCACTTCAGGTTTGCCTACCATGCCGTCCAACCTCCATCGACCACCAGGTTGCTGCCAGTCATATAGCTGCTGGCATCCGAGCACAGGAAGAGCATGGCGGCACTCATTTCGTCGAGGTTTGCCATGCGCCCCAGAATAGCGCGGGCGGAGTATTGCGCCGTGAAGACTTCATCATGCCCGTTATAAACCCCACCAGGGGTTAGGGCATTGACACGGATGTTCTTGCCGGCATAATAAGCTGCCAGGTAGCGCGTAAAGCCAAGCACACCGGCTTTGGTCACGGAGTAGTAGACTGGTTTGAAAGAACGGCTGCCATCCGGACGTTCGTAGAGCCGCTGATCCGGACCCACCAATCCGTAGGTGGAGCAAATGTTAATGATCACGCCTTTGCCTGCTGCGAGCATGGGCTGAACAGCAGCCTGCGAAGCGAGGAACATGCCTGTCAGGTTGACATCCAGTGCCTGGCGCCAGGAGTCGAGCGAATAGCTTTCAAAAGCATTGGCGCCTTGCGCGCTGACATTGGCAGGGTCAAACTTGGGGTCAAGCGCGGCGCTGTTGACCAAAATGTCCAGCCCGCCAAAGATCTCCTGGGCGGTCTGTGCCATTGCCTGGGTGGAACTGGGATCGGTGACATCCACAGCAACGCCTTCAGCCCGCAAGCCTTGCTCGCGCAGGGTGAGGGCATGGGCTTCAGCAGCGGTTTGTGCCAAATCTGCCACCAGAACATTTGCGCCTGCCTGGGCAAGAGCCAGCGAAAATTGCCGCCCCAAAAGACCAGCACCGCCGGTGACGACGGCTGTTCTGCCGTGGAGGTCGAATTTTTCAAGGATATTGCTACTCATGGTTGCCTCGTGTTAATGTCGTCTGAATTCTACCATCAGGCAAGCCTGACCATGCAGCCTTCTTGAGCTGCAGACTGCTTGATCGCGAGCACAAGCTCCTGAGCCCGGATGCCATCCGAGAGCGTGCAGTGCGGCAGTGTTTCACCCTGGCAAAGGCGCACAAAGGTCACCATTTCGTCAAGGAACATCTGATTGCGCTCAAATCCTTCCGGCGGCACCAGCAGGTTGGCTGCGCCGCTCTGCGCGTGAAAGACCTGGGCTTCACCAGTGGCATTATCCCAGCAAATCCGTCCATCCTCGCAGGTGATCTCGAGTGTATGGGAAGGAGGGCGCTGATAATAATCCAGATGCACGCTGGCTACCTCCCCGGCAGCAAAGCGAAGCAGGATGTCGGCGTGATCTTCCACATCCATCTCAAGCTCGCTCAGCTTCCCAGTCCAGGCACTAACGCTTTCCACCTCTCCAAGCAGCCAGCGCAGATAGTCCAAAGGGTGAGAAAGTGTGTTCACCACACTCCCGCCAAGATCGGCGCGAGCCGCGTAAGAGCGGCGGTAGTCCTCCCAGGGGTGCCAGCCAGGCAGGTATTCGCCCCAATTGACGCGCGCGGAGAGCGGCTTGCCAAGCTGACTGCTTTCGATCAGGGTCTTCAATTGGTTCAACACCGGGTGAAAGCGGAAATGAAACCCCACCATAGCTGGCTTGCCGCTTTGTGCAAGCGCAGATCGCAATTCGCCAAGCCCGGCGAGACCATCTGATATCGGCTTTTCAATCAGTAGTGCCGCGCCAGCCTTAGCGGCAGAAGTTGCCACCTCCAGGTGCAGCGCGGTAGGGTTGGCAACGATGACGCCATCGGGTTTTTCAGCGAGCGCGAGGCTTAGCTCCGTAAACGTTGGCAAATCGCCAAGCTCTGCGTCCGGCAGGGTGGCTTGATGGGTGCGGTAGAGGATGATGTCTTCCTGCCCAAGCGCACGTAAGTTGCGCAAGTGACGCCTGCCGATGGAACCCAAGCCTGCAATTAAAAATTTCATCTGTTTCTCCAGTAACTGGTGAGAAGCTACTCTTCTCTCCAGTAGATTTTGAAGATCCAATCATAAAGACGCATCAATGGCCACCTGATGACGCGAAGGTTCTTTAACCGGAAGCTGTTTTTCTTTTCCGGTACTTTAATGGCAGCTTTTGGAGTCTCTTGCTTGAGCCAATCGGGAACCTGGTTGCTCATGTTCTGCATAAAGGGGGTGGCAGTCATCAACCGTAGATAGCCGGCATCATTGATTTTGCCGTCCAGGCGCTGCACCTGCCCCATGGGACGGTCCATTTCGAATGGCAGGAACCGCTGCAAAACGCGTTTGTATGCCAGGAACTGATAATGGATGGCTCCCAGGTAGGCTGGCACGCCCTTGTACGTGAGGGTGGCATCCTCAAGCACGGCATAACGTTGCCTGGCCTCTTCTTCGGTTACACCGAGGCTGGAGACAAAGGAATGGAAGTCTTCCCATTTCAGGAACTTGCCAAATTGAATTTCAGCTTCGGGTTCATTCTTCGCCCAGGCAACCGTACTGGAGTTGTACGCGTTATCATTGGCAATCGGGCGTGAGGTGACCATGCCCACGTTGGGGTAGGTTTCAAGCAACTTCAGCGAGTTGGAGAGCCAACCGGGGAAAAAGTAGCAGTCATTATCTGTGTAGGCAATCACTTCACCCGGAGCGGCAGCCAGCATGATATTCCAGGCGCCGCCCTTGCCCAGGTTGGTGTCTGAGAGGATCAGGAACTGGATCTTGCCTTCCTGCTGCTTCTCGGCGAGGTATTGGCGCACCTCCGGGCAGGAGGCATTATCGAATACCAAGAGGTCATAGGGCAAATCGGTGTTTTCCCAGATACTGCCAAGGCAAAGCTTGAGCACATCGAAGGTTTCCGCGAAAAACCCGCTCATGAATGGGATGTAGTTCAGCACAGCAACCGTGATCCGCTTCGGTTTTGCCACTTCTTTGACTGCTTTTGCAGGATTTTGCCCAACTCGCATAGCCAACTCCTCTACTTCGATGCCGAATTCCGGGATGACTGCATGATTTTTTGCATTTCCTGGTTTTTCAAAAACTCAGCCCAAGCCCGCTTCGGCTGAAACAGGGTGAATAGCAGTTGGGTGAGCGCGAAATTGTTGTTTTTGAGCATCGGGCGGTTCTGGAACTCGCGCAGTTTGCCCTTCCAGTCGCGCGGCATGGCTTCGATTTTGCCGCGGACCAGGCGATGCGAAGCATCGTTGAGGTCAAAGATTGCACGTCGCCCGCCTGCCAGGCGGATGTTCTCGCCTGTTTCCGGAAGTCGGTAGTGCGGCTGTCCGTTTGGCAGGTGGCTGTAGTCGTGATTTTGGTGGATAATGTCGAGGTCGGAGGTGCAGTCCACGACCGGCCAGTTTTCCTGCCTGGCTTTGAAGATCATCCAGTTGTCCCAACCCGCGCGTCCGACCGTGAAATCCGGAATGTCCTGAAAACACGCGCGTGGGAAGACGAAATAATCGCTCCCAGCACGCATATGCAGTTTTCCATCCCGCCAGGTACGCCGGCGCAGAGGTTCAGCCCAATCACCCTCGAAGTTCAAACATTCAGTGACTTCCAGATCCCAGCGCTGTCCAACCAGCAGAAACTTTGGCAATTTTTCCGCAACTTGTTGAGCAACTTCCAAAAAATTAGGGAAAAGGATAATATCGGCGTTGACATAAGCCAGCAGCGGGCTTTGATTGACCTCGCGAGCGAGCTTGAAGATGCCGCTGATGAGGGGCGTGCCAAGCTGATTGACGGGTACATCCGGCAGATGCCGGAAGCCGAACTCGGCAGCGGTTTCCGCGATGCCTTCGTCGGAACCGATCAGGACAATTTCAACCGACTCTCCGAGTGCCTGCCAGCTTCGGAACGCGTTGCGCTGGATCAGGGCAATGTGCGGGTTGGTGAACGGCTTGGGAGCGGTGAACAGGGTCAGGGCGGGCGGCATTAAGCTTTTTCCTCCAGGGGCAGCCAGGTTTTGCCTGGCATGATTCTGGTCAGCAAATGCCGTTTGAGCGTGCTCAGACTGCGTTTGAGGGCAACGAACCTTTCGGGGATAATCGCTACATTCTCCTCTGGTTCGTTCTCCGGACGGGCAAGAACCGTCAGGTAAAGGTCAAGCGTCTCCGACCGCGGGTAGCCGTGTTTGCGCATGTGCATGATCTTGTACCCAGCCTGCTTGAGCATTTCGGACAGGGTGTGTTCAGTAAAGCAGCTCAAATGTGCCAGTTCGTAGGAGTCGTGTGCATAAAAGTTGGGCACTTCCACCAGCAAAAAGCCGCGGTCCTCCAACAAGTGGGTCCTGATCTCATTCAGTGTGCCCAGTGGGTCTTCGAGGTGTTCGAGCACGTGCATCATCGTTACCAGGTCAAACTTTCCTGTTTCACTGCCTCGAAGTTGTTCGAGGGAGGGATAAAGTTTGAAGCCCTTCTCCTCCGCCAGCTTGCGGTAAGCATTACCCGGTTCCACGCCGATCATTTCGGCTCCATAGGCTTCGTGGATGGTTTGCATTAGCGTGCCAGACGACGCGCCGATATCCAGTGCGCGCCACAACCGGCAGACACCATGCTTCTGCAATAAATCGAGCTGGTACTCCGCGCGAAGACGCTGCTGACGCAAATCTTTGGCTGTGGGTTCTTCGGTCGCCTGGTATAGCTGGCGATAGGTCTCTTCGTAAAAAGCGGGGTCCGCAGCAGCGCTTTCTCTGAAATTTTGGAAGACGAATCCGCACGTCTGGCAGAGATAGTATCTGACTTTAAAGCCGAACGAGTCCATTTCAGAAAGAACTTTAGCTTTTGATTTGCCGCAAAGCGGGCAGCAGATTTCGGATGTGAGCAGGTTAACTGTCATGAGGCTCATTTCTTTCTGTTGTTTGCCCCTGGTCCAGTTTTTTTGCACGGTGATCAACCTCAAAAAGGTCCTTATGTTTCACTCCAGCCAACTGTGCTTGCCATTCAGGATGGAGCGCGTTAGCAGCCAGCAGGTCCTGCAGGGTGAAATCATCACGGTCATCGAATTCGGCATAAACCTGGTTGGCAACGTCGAGATCTGCAGGAGTATCGACGGTGAATCGCAAGTGGCTCAGGTCTTCTTCCCAATCAGCGACGCTGATCTTGAAACGCCCGGGCATGTCGTAAAGGTAAGGCATAACATGTTCGCGTTCAAAAGGCTCAGCAGCTTCCTGCCAGGCGCGTTCAAGCGCTGCGAACGAAACCACCTCAGTATCCATGCCGATGGCGGTAGTCCGTCTGAAAGGCGGAGGCAGGCGGTTTGCGGTGAAGTCAGCGCAGGTCAGGTGGAATTGCGTGATCGTCCGATCGATCTCTCCCGGGTCGATCATCGGGCAATCTGCGGTCAGCCTCACCACTACGCTTGCGCCAGAAACCCTGGCAGCCTGGTAATAACGGTCCAACACATCATAGAGGTCGCCCCTGAAGCAGGTGATGCCTGCTGTTTCACAGTAACTGGCAATCGGCTCATCGCTGGGGTCAGTGGTGGTCGCCACCATAACCTCGTCCACCAGGCTGGCGCGGCTGGCGCGTGCCGCCACGCGAGCCAGCATTGGCTGGCTCCCCACCAGGCGCAGCACTTTACCTGGCAGGCGCGAGGAGCTCATGCGCGCCTGGATGATTGCAACAGTTTTAGGTTCGCTCACATTGCTCCGTTAGGGCGTCGGTTGGACGGCGTCGATCTGGATGGAGCCCACGCTGAATTCAAAGTCATCCATCTCAGCTGCCATGTTAGCTGGCGTGGTCAGGTACAGTGCCACCCAGAGGTAATCGGCTTCCTTGAACAGGTAGGCTACCCAGGCGGTAGAGTCTTTGGAATAACTCAACCGCGTAATGTCGCGACCACCAAGCTTGATCGAATCGCTGTCAACCAACGCAGAATCATTGCCGAGCACTTGCTCGAGCCCAAGGGTGATCATGCTGATTGGCAATTTCGAAAAAGCCTTGTTGCGCAGGATGATCAGACGGGTGGGATAGACCGCAGCGGTACCGCCGTCATACCCATACCAACCGATATTGCCTTCGATGCTGTCAACCAGGCCTGAAAGTGGGCCAGACTCGCCACCCACAAAATCTTTGATCGTGGCAATGATTGTCGGCAGGGCACTGTCGATATCCTCCGCCACGTAAGAAGTTGGCAGCATGATCTGCATTCCGTTGCCGTAGTAAAGCTGCATGCCGGTGTCGGGGGTTGGCGTTGGGGGGATGGACGTTTCTTTTTTGCCAAAGGAAGGCAGGCTGCACGCCACGGTCAGAATCATCACGACCAAGAGTATTAGCGGGATTCTGGTTTTCATAGAGACCCTCCTTTTGAAGAGGTCATGGCTTGTTCCCAGCACAGGAACAGCAATTGTTTATTTCGCCGCCAGTCGGCGCGTTTTTCGGCAACCTTACGGGCACGTGTGCCAACCGTGGGTAAATCAAACGATGGGATTTGCAGCAGCAACTCTGCCAGTGCGTGATTGTCTCCATCAGGGAATAACCAGCCAGTCTGCCCTTCGGCGATCCACTCAGCGTTGGCAGGGATATCCGATGCGATGGTAGGCAGTCCGCAAGCCATGGCTTCCATCAGGGAAACCGAAGAGCCATCCACGTGGCTGGGCGTGACGAAGACGTCTGCCGCTCCAAAAAACGTGATCAGCTCCTGGTTGGGCACGCGTCCGCCCAAAAAGACTTTGTCGTTCACTTTTCCTTCTTCCAGGATTGAAAGAATCTGATCGCGCTGGCTGCCATCTCCGAGCAAGATCAGGCGCAGGCTGTCATCTTTTTGGGCAGCTTCAACGAAAGCTCTGAGCAAAACATCCACGCCGTAGTTGGGTTCCCAACTGCGCTGGCAAAGCAGCACGCGTTTATCGCCCCAGCCGCGCCGTTCGCGCCAGACCGTCCCGCGGACGCGGGCTGAAGCTGGCGTGAAGTGAGCCAGGTCAACCCCCCAAGGGAATATGCAAATTTTTTCTATGTCAAAGCCCATGCGCACTGCCTGCGCGGCAGAGCATTGGGCATCTGTGATCAGACGCGCGGAATGCCCAAGGGCGAAGCGAGCTTTCTCGGCGGCATCCGGGCTGACCAGCACGTCGTGCATCAGGTCGAACCCCCAACTCATGCTCAACAGCGGTGAGAAACCGGTTCTTGCGACCAGGAATGCCAGGTCCTGCAGCGGTCCGGCATGCACCAGGTTCGGTTGAATTGCCTTGAGAAGTTCACTGAGTTCCTGGGTGAGGCGTGGGATCTCATTTTCAGTCAGCGAACCTTCCAAACCACTCCACTCCACAACTTGTATTCCGCTGGGTGTGGGGTACTCACCGGGGTGCAGGCGCAGCACCAACCCCTCGTGCCCGCTTTCCGCCAGGGCTGTCAAAAACCGTTGATCGTGCACTGAATCGGCACGCGTGAAGTACAAAATACGCATCAGTTCCTATCCAAGTTGTGTCCAACGCAGTTCCTGCCCGGCGGTAATATCCTGGCGGGCGGTGAGTCCAACAACCTGTTCGATATCATAAGGCATAATGGCGCCTGGCGTAGCAGGGCGTAAAACGTCGATCATCTCGCGGGTCAGCGTCTGCCCAGCCTTGATGTCCTGCGCGGCACGCAGGCAGCGGCGCTGCACCACAACTGTATCATGCTCATTTTCTGCGATGGTCTTGTTAGCGGAGCCCATTGCGCGTTCCAGCTGGCGGGTGGCGGTAACCATCTCAGCCCAACTCTCAGGGTTCATGGCAAAGGCATGGTCGGGACCTTCGCGGTGGTTGTCATCGGTAAAATGTTTCTCCACCACGCGAGCGCCCAGAGCCACAGCTCCGAGAACGGTGGCATGCCCGTGAGTATGGTCGCTGAGTCCCAGGATGAGATCCGGCCACATCAGGCGGTAGGTCTTGAGCACATTTAGGTGGATATTGTCAAAGTTTCCATCAGCGGCGGTGTAGTTGGTGTTGCACTGCATCAGAACCAACTGCGGGTTCACCGGTAGGATGGCATCGACCGCCCGCTGCACGTCGCCAATGGTGGAGGCTCCCGTGGCGAGCAGCACGGGTTTACCTTTGCGTGCCATGCGCAAACAAGCTTCGATCCAGGTGATGTCGCCGGAACCTATCTTGTAGGCGGGCACAAAGGGGTCGAGCATGTCGATGGCGTCAAAGTCATAGGGGGATGAAAAATAGGTGATGCCCACTTTGTCGCATTCTTCTTTGAGGATCGGCGTCCATTCAAACGGTACGGAGGCTTCGTCATACACTTGGGTGACGGATTTTTTCCATTTTGCCTGGTGCGAGACCTGCGCGTTCATGTGGCTAAAACCATAATCCGAAACGATTTCAGGTCCGCGAAAGTTCTGGAATTTGGCGGCATCCGCGCCGGCTTCGGCAGCGAGATGAATGAGATGCAGAGCGCGCTCAAGGCTGCCGTCGTGATTGGCAGCAATATCGGCAATGAACCAGGTGGGGTGATTGTCTCCAATCAGGATGTTACCAATTTGAAGTTCCATGTGTCCTCTCCTTAGTGGGTGAATGAAAGCAATTTCTGGCGCAGACCGGAATCAAGGTGAGCGTGCAAGGCGCGTAAACCTTCATTTTGGTTTGGGAGCGGTTTGCCAAGGGCAGCCTGCAGTTTATCGGTGTTCATGCTCAGGTAAAGCGAACGGCGGGTGAGCAGGTCGGAGTCGCGGGCGGAAATCGGACGGATCAGGTTTGCGTCCAATCCAAATTCGTGCGCCAGGCGCACGCCAAAATCATACTTGCTCAGGCTTTCAGGTGAATAAACATGATAAATGCCGCTCAGGCGTTTTTGAAGCATTTCCAAAAGCGCTTTTGCCAGGTGCCCTACATATAGCGGCGAGAAAAACATATCGGTGAAGCCATTCACAGGTTTGCGGGCTGTGAGGTTGTTGTAGAAAAACTCAGCCAGGCTGCGTGTGCCCGTCAGAGACCAGCCGTAGAAGACCACGCGGGCAATGGCAGCCTCGGGGTTGGCTTGTGCCACGGCATGCTCGCCTGCCAGCTTGCTTTTGGCATAAGTATTGAGGGGGTTGGGGATGTCGGTTTCTTTGTAATTGCCCTGCGTTCCATCAAACACGGCATCCGTTGAAATATGGATCATGGGCACGCCGGCTTCCCGCGCCAGCTTTGCCAGTTCCCCGGCGGCTTCAGCGTTGATGCGATAAGCTGCCTCAGGCTGTTTTTCGGCTGCGTCAACGTTTGCCTGTGCGGCGCAGTTGATCAGCGCGTCTGGCTGTGCGGCTTCGAAAGCCCGCGCCAGGCTCTGCTGATTGTTAAAATCCACCGTGCGGGTCGCAAAAGGCGCGTCAACCAGGGGACGGGAGTTCGTCCAGCCCAAAACCTCATAGCCCATATCTTGGGCAAGGAGGGCAAGGTTTGCGCCCAGCATACCGCTGGCGCCGGTGACAAGAAGACGGGTCATTATTTCTTCACTTCCGCTGCCAGTTCTGCTTCGATCGGTTTGATGATGGCGTTAATGCCATCCACATCCAGCCACTCGGTGTTATTAGCGCTGGTATAGGTGAAGCCTTCGGGAAGGGCGCGGCCTTTCTGAGCCCAGGCGTGACCAAACCAGAGCGGTTCGCCAGCCGGCTGAATCACAAACATGTCATCCAATTCCACGGTGGTGCGGGCTTCATCTTCGGAGATCAGCGATTCGTGCAATTTCTCACCCGGGCGAATGCCAATGATGCGAATTTCCGCTTCGGGAGCCATCGCCTTGGCGAGATCTATCATTTTCATGCTGGGAATCTTCGGCACAAAGAGTTCGCCGCCCTGCATCTGCTCGATACAGCGGATCACAAAGCGCGCGCCCTGCTCCAGGGAGATCCAGAAACGGGTCATGCGGTCATCGGTGATCGTCAGGACGCCGGTGGGACGCTGTTTGAGAAACAGGGGGACGACCGAACCGCGCGAGCCAACCACGTTGCCATAGCGGGTGCAGGAAATGCGCGTGTTACGTCCGCCGGCATAAGCGTTGCTCTGGACCATTAACTTCTCGGCTGCCAGCTTGGTAGCTCCATAAAGGTTGACTGGGTTGACGGCTTTATCAGTGGAAAGCGCCATCACCTTGCTGACACCATTCTCGATTGCTGCTTCGATCACATTGCTGGAACCAAGGATATTGGTCTTGATAGCTTCCATCGGGTTGTACTCACAGGCAGGCACCTGCTTGAGCGCGGCGGTATGCACCACGATATCCACGCCATAAAAGGCGCGCGAGAGGCGCTCGCGGTCGCGCACGTCGCCAATGAAATAGCGGATCGTGGGATGATCGAAGCCGCTGGTGGTGCGCATTTCGTGCTGTTTCAACTCATCCCGGCTGAAAACGATGATCTTTGACGGGTGATACTCATCCAGCATCAGGCGGATAAATTTCTTTCCAAAAGAACCGGTGCCGCCGGTAACCAAAACAACTTTTTTCTGCCAATCCATAAAAATCTCCTTGGCGCCACGCGCGTTTTACTTTTTAATAATAATCAGCGGATACTGACCTTTCTCGCCGAAGTAATGTGGAAACCATTCCTCAACTCGATACAGTATCTTTAACCAGAGACGCCCACCCCATTCGGGTTGTATCACTGATCGTAAGAATTTTACCGACACACTGCGCCAAACGCGAATCTCGTAGGGCAGTTGGTCTTTCATGACGCTGTGGAACCATTTTGCGCTGGTTTTGAGCACGAAAGTGCCTGCTGGCAGCTTTGCGGCCTCCCCGTTTTGCTCGTTTGACTGCGCATCCGGGGGCATCTTGGGGGCCTCTTTGCCCGTCCAGCGGCGCAGGCGGTTGGCAAGGCGCATAAAGAAGCCCATCACCTTACCCAGTGGCACTTCCGCCCAGCCGTCCACGGTCACCATGCTGCGGCCGGGCTTTAGCACACGCTGAAGACCTTTGTAAACACCGACTTTTTCCTCGATCGGCACGTGGTGGATGGTGTGCAATGAGACGATGCCGTCAAAGGTATCATTCTTGAAAGGGAGGTTGGCAATATCGGCGTTGATGTAGATACCTTTATCGCCAAGGCGTTTGCGGGCTTCCTGCAGGGCAACGACCGAAAGATCCATACAGACCCGGTAACGATAGTTTTCCGAATAGGTCAGGTAATCATCATATTGCACCGGACCAGAGCCGGCATCCAGGAGGAAGTCTCCAGTTGGCGCGAGATGGCGTTTGACGCGCATGTGGCAGCGGTGAATGTACTCGGATGAAACCGGACGCAGATCCTCGTAGCGAGCGTTTTGGTAGATACCGTCGCCTTCCAGCTGCCAGCCGATCTGGTCGTAGAACTGACCGATTTCTTTTTTGACGGAATCCTGACTCATTCGAGAGTTTCCTCTTGTTTTGAAAGTGCAGGCAGTCTTGCCAGTCCGCGGGCTGCCCAGTCCAGCGGCTCGCCCAGCAAATAGCCAAAAGTCTGAGCGTAACGCTGCTGACCCTCGGGCGAAAGCACGAAGCGCATCGGGCGGGCTTGAAAGTCCTCGTGCAGCCACAGCAAATGCCATGGGAAGGGCAGTGAGAACTCAAAGAAGAACAGGTAAGCGTAAAGCCAGGCTTGTTCCACCTGTTTTTGGCTCAGGCGCATGGCGGTGGGGTCAGCCACCAGCTTCGAGAGTATGTTTTCGTAATCCTGCCAGTTGGCTGGATCAAGCGTGAAGCCCTTTTCGGCGTAGTGGGTCTTACCGGTAACCACCACTGGCAGCCCGGTCATCGCCATTTCCAAGCCGACGGTGGTGGTGTAGACGATGCCAAAGTCGGTCGTCTCCACCAAGTCGTAGGTGTTGGTCTTATCCCCGGGGCGCACCAAGTGAATGTGTTCAGGCAATTTGGGGAAGTTCTTTTCAATTACGTCCACCATCGAGGTACCATGGGTGTTGAGTTCACCAGGATGTACGCGGATTACCAACTGGGCTTCCGGGTGATCCAGGAACCAGCGGATGGTGCCAAGGATCATCTCCGCCATGGTGCCCGAGATGCGCTGGCGCCCGAGCGTGAGGCTGTCGCCCAGTACATTAGTTGCCAGCAGCGCCACGGGGCGCTCGTCCAGCCCCAACGCCTGGCGCACCTCAGAACCGCCGCGGGCGGGGGTTTGCTGCCATTGGCGGGCAAAGTCCCCCCATAGCTTTGCATTTTTACGCGCAAAGGTGAGGTCTCCAACTGCTTTGCGCGCGGCATCTGGGAGCGGCTGCCCGCCCAAGCCCTGCCAGAGCTCATCTGTATGGTGGCTCATGATTTCGTCATCCTGCGCCAGCCAGATGCGTTCGCGCTGGTCTGCGAATTCAAAAGTTACAGTGCGGATGCCGAGAAGGCGGGCTATCTGATATGCCACGCCCATTTCAAGGATCGTGCCATTGGGCAGGACCAGGACGTCCGGTTGGGATACCGCCAGCCAGTCATACAGCGCCATGGCTGCCAGGGTGTTGCGCTTTAGGCGCAGCTTGTAGAGCTTGCTCTTTGTGTCAGTTTCCTCGACCTGCAGGGTGTACTGCGTGTCGTAGTCCGAAACCTGCCGTACGATTTCCTTCAACTCAGGGGGATAATCCGAGAATTTGACATCACTCAAATCGAAATTCAACAATGGCACAATGCGCATCACATCGCCAGCGGGTAAAAGCACCTGTTGACTGTAGAGGTGCTGCATGCGCAGATCAAAATTGGAGATGGGTCGATCCCACTCGGCGTAGGGCAGATAGGCAAGTTCCACCTGGTGCCCCTGCCCAGTGAGGGCAAGCGCTACCAGGCCAGCCTGTTCGATCCAGTAGTGCAGCGTGGCGAAGACACAGACCTTTTTTGGGGGGTCAGCATTTAACCCGAACTGCTTAACATCCGCCACAGCTTGCGGCAGGATTTCCTGCAGTCCGGCGAGCTGGTAATGGGCGTTCCAGGGTTTTTTGGAACCCTCTAAGAACCAATAAGCTTCCACCGCGAAGGGGAATTTTCCAAGCAGATTTTTCAGGAGGTCTTTCATCATGCGCTGCCCCTCTGCTCAATTTCCCAATCAAGCACGGGACGCACAGGACCCGGACGCGGTTCGGGCCAGTGCGTACCCGGGGCACCGGAGGCGTCCACCGAGAATGAGAGCGCCTGGTCATCCTGGAAGTAGCGCCTGATGCCATAGGAGCTGGCGTTGATCCCCAGGAGGAAACGTCCTTCGTTGAGTATATCAGGCGGGATGATACAGCGGCTGGTGTAGATGCCTTTTGGACGGGCTGTGTATTCCTTGAAAAGCTCTTCTGAATCGGTATCGAAGCTGGTGAAAATAGGTTCACCACGCGTGGTAAAGAGATAACATCCGACACGTAAACCCGTGACATCCTCGGTGAGTTCGTAATCGATCTCGATGCGGATCGGGTCAACACTGCGGACAGAATCCGAGATCTGACCGGCTTTGTCCAGGATGCGGATTGCCAGCGGTCGGAAAGGCGCACTGGAAGCAGGCACCTCATCTTCCTCCCAAAAGCGTTCGCCCAGCTTGGAAAGGCCGCGGTTGAGATAAAAATCAACTGCCTCAGAAGACGGCGCGCGCAGGAGCACTTTGCCTTTGTCGAGCACGATGGAATCCTGGGTGAGACGAAGGATTGCAGACATGTTGTGACTGACGAATAAGACCGTGCGGCCAGAATTTGCCACGTCGCCCATCTTGCCCAGGCACTTGCGCTGGAAGTCAGCATCGCCGACCGCTAACACTTCGTCCACCACCAAAATTTCAGGTTCCAGGTGGGCAGCCACGGCGAAAGCCAGGCGCAGGTACATGCCCGACGAGTAGCGCTTGACGGGCGTATCGATGAATTTTTCCACTTCCGAAAAAGCCACGATTTCATCAAAACGGGCTTCAATTTCTTTTTTGTGCATGCCGAGAATAGCACCATTGAGGAAGATGTTCTCGCGTCCGGTCAGTTCCGGGTGAAAACCGGTACCCACTTCCAGCAGCGAGCCGACGCGACCGCGCAGTTCGCCATACCCTTCAGTCGGGTCAGTCACGCGCGAGAGCACCTTGAGCAAAGTGCTCTTGCCGGCGCCGTTGCGGCCAATGATGCCCAGGGCTTGCCCGCGTTTGACCTCAAAATTGACGTCCCGCAGAGCCCAGATGTGATCTGCGTCATTGGATTGATGCCGTTTGCCGCGCAGGGTGCTGCCGATGCGCTCCGCCTGGGCGGTGATCAAATCGCGCAAGGTATCGGTACGCTGCTGGGTAGCGCCGATCTTATAGCGCTTGCCAATGCCACGAACCAGGATGGATAAGTCGCTGTCCATCATCACACCACGTCCGCGAAAGTTGTTTCCATGTGCCGGAAAAAGAACAAACCTGTAATTAGCAGCAGCAGCACTGCCAGGCTGGAAATGATCAGGGTCATGTCCGGCGGAGAGCCGCCAAAGAACGCCCACCTGAAGCCCTGCACCACCCCTACCATCGGGTTGAGGCTGTAGATATACCTGAACGTACCTTCGGGGATGGTGGTGATGGGGTAGACAATCGGCGTGGCGTACATCCAGATTTGGATCAGGAATGGCACCATCTGCTGCACGTCGCGATACTGCACGTTGAGAGCTGAAAGCCAAAACCCTACCGCCAGAGCCGCTAAAACAGTCAGCAGGGTGAGCGGGATGACCCACAAAATGTTCCAGGTCAGGGGGATCTTATAGATTGCCATGGTAATGAAGAGCAATATCAGTGAGATGACAAAGTCCACCAGGGCTGCCAGCACCGAGCTAAGCGGGATGATCACGCGAGGGAAGTAAACCTTTGTGAGCAGATTGGAATTCCCCACCAGGCTGACGCTGCTTTTCTGCAGAGAAAGCTGGAAGAGATGCCAGGGCAGGAGCGCTGAAAGCGCAAACACCGGGTAGGGCAGACCGTCCGAGTTTACCTTGAGCAGGATGCCAAACACAACCGTCGTGATGGCGGTGGTGAGCACGGGCTGCAGTACTGACCAGGCGATGCCGAGGACAGCCTGCTTGTAGCGCACTTTGATATCGCGCCAGGTTAAAAAGTAGATCAGCTCGCGGTAGTGCCAGAGCTCTTTCAGGTTGATTCCCAGCCAGCCTTTGGCAGGCTTGAGGGTCACCACCTGGGCAGACGGGTTCAGATCAGCCTCTGCCATTAGCCCTCTCGTTAGCATACCAGTCAATTGTGCGTTTGAGGCCTTCTTCGAAGTCAGTTTTGGCTTCAAAGCCGAACGCCTCACGGGCACGGGTGGTATCCAGCCTGCGGCGGGGCTGACCGTTGGGTTTGGTCGTGTCCCAGCGGATATCGCCAGTAAAACCAGTCAGACGCGCGATGGTTTCAGTCAGGTCTTTAATGGAAATCTCAAAACCTGAGCCGATGTTGACCGGTTCAGAGCTGTTATATCTCTCGGTCGCGAGGGTGATGCCCTCCGCGGCATCTTCCACGTAAATAAATTCCCGGGTAGGGCTGCCATCGCCCCAGGCGACGATCTCAGTTGCGCCCTGCTCTTTGGCTTCGAGGCACTTGCGGATCAGAGCGGGGATAACGTGAGAACTGGCTGGGTTGAAGTTGTCACCCGGACCATAGAGGTTGACAGGCAGGAGGAAGATCGAGTTATAGCCGTACTGCTCGCGGTAGGCTTGCGATTGTACCAGGAGCATCTTCTTTGCCAGCCCGTAAGGGGCGTTGGTTTCTTCGGGGTAGCCGTTCCAGAGATCTTCCTCTTTGAAAGGAATGGGAGTGTACTTGGGATAGGCGCAAATAGTACCGATCGCCACGAACTTTTCGACACCTTTAAGCCAGGATTGGTGGATGAGTTGCACACCCATCATCAGGTTGTCGTAGAAGAATTCGCCAGGTCTCTCGCGATTAGCGCCGATGCCGCCGACCTTGGCTGCCAGGTGGATGATAATATCCGGTTTGGCAGTGTCGATCATGCGGATGATGTCCGCTTCGCGGACCAGGTCATATTCGGGATATCGCGGCACGAAAATCTCTCGCGCGCCGTGCTCATTGAGCCTTCGAATGAGGTGGGTGCCTAAAAAGCCGGCTCCGCCGGTGACACAAATGCGCTTAGTGGCAAGGTCAAGAGCCTTATCCATGTTAGCCTCCAGAGTGGGTTGGGTATGAAGATGTGGGATCAGGCACATCTTCGGGCAAGATCAGTGCAAGTTTAATGCCCTCGATCCTGATTTTAGGCGCATTTTGTGACTGGGTCAACGAAACGCCATGTTCAAGACAAGTAAGGCTGATCACCTCGGCAATCTCGCCGTCACCGAGGATATTCACCTCATTGTAACCGGCAGTCTTGAGCTGTTCAAGGCAGTGATTGCTGCGCTCGCGCACGCGGCGGTAGAGGTCAAAAGAGGTCTTGATATAGTCGACGGTCAGGTTGGCGCGCAGGGCGATTCCCTCCGGCGTGATGATGTAGCGCAGTTTCTTGCGCTGGGCACGCTTGACCTTAACATAGCCTTTGGAGATCAGGCGCTTGAGGTACCAGTTGATTGTCCCCACGGCAACGCCGAGCTCATCCGCGAGAGTCATCTGGGTGATATCGGGGTTGGCTTCGATGTAGGTAAGCATCTCCAGCGCGCGACTGTTTTCTTGTTCGGTAAGCTGTGTTTCCATATAATTCAGGAATTGAATTATAAACGGATTGGTGTGGTTGTCAAATGGGCTCAAACGGGTTTGTAGCTATCGTGGGTCTGCATATATGCTGGTATCAATAAATCTCGACCAACTTGGGTTGGTATGAAAGCGGGAAGAACTCAGCGCATGGTAGGAGGCAGCGTCTGAATCTTGGTATCCGCCCAAAACCCACAACCCCGGCAGACTACTGGTCATGCTTGGTGTTCGGGTTGCAGCGCCGCACAGCCGGCTTTGTCGTGCCGGCGGAGTTGGTGAGGAGGTCAGCATAAGAAAGCACTGGTGTGCGCTCACCCTAAGGATTTGCTGGTGTAACCTCTGACACCGGTTGTGAAAGCGTTTGCAGGTCCTCAAGCGGGATGGCGCAGATCATTCCCTGGCTATCCTGACTGCGATAATTCCTCACCAGACCAAAGATTAACTTTTCATCCCTGACCTGCGGGAACTGCGGCTTGAGTTCCTGACTTTCGGTGTTTATAGTGATTTTATGACCGTCATCGAGGGACATCAAAAACACAGCCGGGAAAGCGCTGGTTGGCTCGGAGGGATCGATCCAGACCAGGTATTTTTTGCTTAGATCGAAATTGCATGGACGCTCGCCATCGACGATTAACGGCCATGAAAGCGAGCTTTCGAAATCGAAGATTTTAAAGGTTTCCGGAAATTGATTGGGACCTTGGTCAGACCAGGCCGCGAGCGGCCAGCTCATTAAAGGATATGACCCCGAGATTTCCATCAGTTCTTCGAGTTGTTGGGTTTCAAAGCTGTAAAACAGAATGGGCAAATCCGCGTTCGGGTCTTTGCCTTGGGGGCTCTGGCTGATCATCAGGTACTTTTCGGAGATCGCCATCTGGTTGTAAACCAGGTGTGAATCCGAGCTTAGCAAGATTTCTTGAGTGCTTTCAGCCAGGTTGAAGGCTTGGATCGTGGATAGTTGCTGGGTACTACCCTCGGTGACGGTGTTTGTGAGGAAGTAGAGCATGTCTCCCTGCAGTTCCATGTCGAGGTAAACGATATTCTCCTTGGCTTCGATGTTATCAATCAGGCGCTGCTGGTCATCCGTTTCCAGATTGAGCACTTCCACGCGCCAACCCTGCACATGCATCGGGTGATCAAATATCAGCATTACCAGCCACTGGTCATTGACCCGCAGTGCCTCGATAAACTTGCCATCCTCCGCCAGAGATTCGGCAATTTTTACCCCACTCTCTTCATCTGGAAGATAACGCCAGACACTGCGCGAGTCACCGCTTTGCACGCTGTAATAAGCGCCGGAGTTAAAGACAAGGCTGCTAAACTGGCCAGAGTTGCCTGATCTACAGTAATCCTCGCTCAGTTTAGGGGACCATTCCAGAAGGGTATCCTGTGGTGGGGCTTCGAATGTGGGCAGTGGCTGGGGGCTTGGTTCGATGGTGGTTTGAGTTGGGTTTTCGGAGGTTGGAAATGCTGGAAGACGGATGGGCATCCCGCTGCAGGAGGAAAACATCAGAATTATCACAACAGACAGTAAGATAATTGTTTGTTGAAGGTAGCGTTTCATGTCAACTCCTTTCTTGCCCTGTGTTGACGGCGCAGGGTGCAGTCAAAGAGAACAATCTAATTATAGCCACTATTTCGAAACGTTGTGAAGCGGCGAGTGAGCGCGGCGTTTCATCCGAATAACTTAGGCGCCGACCAATTTTCTGGGGGGTGCAGCCAGATCAGGGAGTTTCGACGTCTTTCGCCCAATCGCGATTGGTGAGATACCAATCCACCAGGCGTTTCAGGCCTTCATCCAACGGCACCTGGGGTTCCCAGCCCAGTTCACGGCGGGCTTTGGTGACATCGGCCACGTTTTCAAATACATCTGCCGGATGGGAGGGAATGTAATTGATATTTCCCTTTTTACCCAGAAGGTGCTCAAGTGTGTGCAAAAGCTGGTTAATGGTGATCACCTCGTGCCCTCCGAGGTTGAAAACATCAAAACCAACCGGCTTGAGCGCCAGCAGCGTGCCGCGGGCAATGTCATCCACGTAGGTAAACCCACGCGATTGTTCGCCGTCGCCAGTGATCGTGACGGGCTTTCCCTCAGCAACCCATTGGCAGAAACGAAACATGACCATGTCTGGTCTGCCAGCAGGACCATAGACCGTGAAGTAGCGCAAAACGGTCACATCGATGCCGTAGAGGTGATGATAGGCGTAGGCAAAAGCCTCCGCGCCTTTTTTGCTGGCAGCGTAAGGCGCCAGGGGATGCTCGGTGGAGGCAGTCTCGGCATGCGGAGGCTTGCCTTCATTGCCGTAGAGGCTTGAAGTGGACGCCAGGATGAACTTAGGCACCCGTTGGTGGCGGGCATACTCGAGCATGTTCAGATTGCCGAGGGTATTAGTGTTGAGGTAGCTCCAGGGGTCGGTGGTGCTGGCGCGCACACCGGCGATTGCCGCTAGATTAATAACGGCATCCGCCGAGGGCACCATGGCAGCCAGCCTGGCGATGAAATCGCGGTCGGTAATGTCGTCTCGGATGAAATGAAAATTCGCCTGCGGCAAAAGCGCCTGCAGGCGATGTTCTTTCACGCGGACGTCGTATACGTGGTTGAGGTTATCAACCCCAAAGACGGTGTGCCCCTCGCGCAGCATTAATCCAGCAACAACTGAGCCGATGAAACCTGCCGCGCCGGTGACGACGTACACACTCATCAGAGTTTGATCACTTTCAAATCGTTTTTCGCAACGTCTTTCATCGCATTGCGGGCATCGAAGATCAGCTGTGATTTCTCGAGGATCATTTTGTAGTCGAACTTGTCATGATTGGTGATGATAGCCACCAGATCCGCTTTTTCAAGGAAGGTTGAAAGTTCTTTTTCAGAAAACATCTGAACGCCTTCAACCTCAATCTCAGGAACGTAGGGGTCATTGTAAGAGACGATGGCGCCCTTCTCTCGAAGTAAATGGATGATGTCCAGAGCGGGAGATTCGCGCATGTCGTTGATGTTGGGCTTATAGGAGACGCCCAGGATCAGGATCTTGCTTCCGTTAAGCGGTTTCTTATAGCGATTCAGGGCATCCTGGATGCGGGTGACCACGTAACGCGGCATGTTGGTGTTGATCTCGGAGGCGAGTTCAATGAAGCGCGCGGTGTAATTGAGCGTCTTCATTTTCCAGGACAGGTAAAGTGGGTCCACCGGGATGCAGTGCCCACCCAGCCCTGGTCCGGGGGTGAACTTCATGAAGCCGAATGGCTTGGTGGCGGCAGCGTCGATCACTTCCCAAACATCCACTTCCAGCCGCTCGCACATCTGCGCCAGCTCGTTGACCATCGAGATGTTGATCATGCGGAAGGTGTTCTCGAGCAGTTTTGCCATCTCTGCCACTTCGGTGCTGGAGACGGGCACAACTTTTTCGATCGCCTGCTGATACCATGCCACGGCAACATCCGTACACGCCTGGGTGATGCCGCCAACGACCTTGGGGGTGTTGTAGGTGGTATAGTCGGTGCGTCCGGGGTCAACGCGTTCCGGGGAGAACGCCAGGAAGAAGTCTATGCCAACTTTGAGGTCGGAATTAGCGGTCAGTTTGGGCAGGACGAACTCACGGGTGGTGCCCGGATAAGTGCTGGACTCAAGCACGATGATCATACTGCGGTGCAGATAAGGAGCGAGATCCTCACTGGCTTGAGCGATAAAAGACATGTCAGGGTCACCGGTTTTGCGCAGCGGTGTAGGAACGCAGATGGAGACAGCATCGATTTCGCTGAGGGTCGCATAATCGGTTGTCGCGCGGATGCGGCCGTTATCGATATGCTTGCGCAATTGGGCGTTGCTGATATCGGATATGTAGCTTTCACCGCGGTTGATCATATCCACTTTTTCCTGGATGGGATCAATGCCCGTAACGTTAAAGCCGGCGTTGGCAAAAGTCACAGCCAGCGGCAGCCCCACATACCCCATACCGATCACGGCAATATTTGCACGTTTTTTCTGAATATCTTGAATTAATTCTTCTTTTACCATCAATTCCTTACCTTTCATTTAAAACAGACTCAACTGTTCGGGGAGATTGGTTTTTTCTTCCTTCTTTACTGATTTTGTCTCAGGGACAGACGCTTCCCATTTTGGTTGGACAAGCGCTTCGACTTTAGGCTGGACAACAGACGATTCCTTGCCGAGCAGGTGGCGTAGTTTTGAAAAATCCTCAATTAATGCGGGTCTCAATGCTGGTTGGTGAAGCGCTGCTGCCGGATGGTACATCGTGACGATCAGCCGTTTGCCAACTTGATGAGATTTGCCGTGGATCTGGGTGATCTTGCCATTTTCGATGAACTTCGCCATCGAAAACCTTCCCAGCGTGACAATCACTTTGGGATCGAGCAGGGCGATTTGTTCGTCAAGATAATGCGCACAGGCAGCAAGCTCTTCGGGCATCGGGTCGCGATTGTCCGGCGGACGGCATTTGACCACGTTGGTGATGAAAACCTCTTCCCGTTTCAGGTCGGCTGAAGCCAGTAATTCATCCAGAAACATGCCAGCCTGACCTACAAAAGGCTTCCCTTGCTGGTTTTCATGGTAACCCGGTCCCTCACCGATGAACATGACGTCCACCGAGGCAGGTCCCTCTCCCGGCACAGCATTCTTGCGCCCTTTTGCAAGTGGGCACTTCTGACAATGGAGGATTTCCTCCCGAATGGTTCTTAATTGGTTTATATCTGACATACTTTTTTCCAGTGACAGATTCTACCCCAGAAACATGCCATTAAGACGTAAATGTTTGCATTAAGTTCCTTAGAACTTCCACATCCAAGGGGTCAAGATTCAGCAAGAGGGCATCCTCTTGCTCGGTTTGATAATAATTGGGACGTAAGCCAACAGCCTTGTAGCCTAAGCCGTAATAGAGATGGAGCGCTTCGGTGTTGCCAGCGCGTACTTCCAACAGAGACTTCACCGCCCCCCGTTCAGCGGCTTGCAGCAGACCTTCCGCCAGCAGCCTGCGCCCGATGCCGCGGTGGCGGTAGTCCGGGTGAACGGCGATGGTCGCGATGTGGGCCTCGTCCACGATCAGCCAGATGACTAATACAGCCACGATGGACTGACCTTCAGCCGCGTCCGGGTCTTCTGCGACCAGGCACAAACTGTAGTTACTTGCTTTTAGTTCGTATTCAAAAGATCCCTGAGGCCAGGGATCTGCAAACGAAAGGCGGTCGAGAGCAGCGGCTTGCGCCAGGTCTTCCACACGCATGCTCCGCAGCCTGATTTGGCTGGCATCAGCGTGCGCGTTCATAGATCCGGAACATTGCTCAGCGTGTGAACGTAAATTGGCGCAAGGCTGGCGGCATCATCCGCCTGACCTGCCTGTATTTTCGCCCAGGCAAGCTCTGCCAGTACGGCTGGACGGCGGAGGCAAAGGCTGGGGGCGGCTAATCGTGCCGTCTTCCACTTGCGCCCAAGGATCTGGCGTTCTTCAGCATCCATTTCTCCCACCACGTAAGTTGGAGATTTGATGGTGGCTGCCATCCCGCGAATATCATTCACGATAATGTCAGTCACAGCTTGCCAGGTGCCCTGTTTGTACTGGTAGCGGACGAAGGCATAGCGACCGCGACCTACTTCGAGGAATGCAAGCATCGGTCGGCGCAGACCAGGCTGAGCTGCAGCGAGGATTTCGAGCGAAGGGATGCCCGCCACGGGCAAGTTCTGCCCCAGGGCGATACCTTTGGCTGCACTGAGCCCGATCCGCAAACCCGTGAAAGAACCTGGTCCAAGCGCCACGCCAACACCCGTCAGGCTGCTGGGTTTGGTTTGGGTCTTGGTGAGCATATCTTTGATGGCAGGGATCAACTCGACGGTGTGGTAATTTTTGCTGCGCCAGGTCTGTTCGGCGACCACATTAGTGCCATTAAAAAGGGCGATGCCTATCCATTCGGTGGAAGTGTCGATTGCCAGTAGCATAATTATCCTCCAAACAAAGCTTGCTGCAGCTTTTTGAGAATGGATTCATAGCGGTGTCCATGGGGGATCAGGATAAGATGGCGTTGGTCAGGGTTGATCCAGTCCATCTGGATCCAAAGGTTTTCTTTCGGAAGGCTGGTCTTCATGCGTTCCGCCCATTCCATCACCAGCACTCCATCGGCAAGTGCGCGGTCCAGGTCGAGAATGGCGCTGTCGAGGGGATTATCGGGCTGCAATCGATAAGCGTCGCAATGGAAAAGTGTATTGCCTCCTGGCCGGGCATATTCGTTGACGATCACGTAGGTCGGACTAGTGACTTTGCTGGGGGAACCCCAACCCTGGGTGATGCCTTGCACAAGAGTCGTCTTGCCGGAACCAAGGTCGCCCTCAAGGCAAACGATGTCTCCAACCTGAAGCAAACTGCCAAGGCGAATGCCCACCCGGCGGGTTTGTTCGGGACTATGCGAAAAGACTTCAAAAGCATGCGGTGGAAGTATTGGCATCTTGATTAAAGATTATACCTTAGCATTAATGGAAATTTTGTGAAATTATGATTTTCCTTGCTTTTTTGGAAGCCAAGAGGTTCGGAATTAACTCAAAAAGACTTCTCATTGCTGAGCATGGAACCAACGCGTTATCCAGAGCGAAGCGCGGCGATCTGCTTGTAATAATTCAAGGCGGGTTTATGTGATTGTCGCGAAAGTTAATGCTTGGAGCCGTGTTCTAAGGTATTGGTACGGAAAAGGCGGATCGCCACGGTCGCTTCGCTCCCTCGCGATGACGGGGAAGCGAGCTGGCGATGATGGTATTAGCTGAGCATGGAACCAATGGGTCATCGCGAGATTTTTTGCCACGGATATGGTTGGGATTGCAATGGTCAATGGCAAGGCAAAAAAGCGTGGCGATCTGCCTGTAATCAGTTGCGGGAGGGCATTTAGGGAATTGAAAACATTGTTGGGAGAGATTGGAAGCACTGCACACTTTATTATGTAGGGACCTTGTTGTGCTTCCAATCCGCCAACACCATTGATGGTTCATTCGGTGGATTGAGGGTACGATGCGCTCGTCCATCAAATTGTTAACGGTGCCCTCAATCACGCCTTTGTACGGGCACTTTGTCACGCCCTACAACTAACGATTAGGTAAAAAAGGAAAAGGCGGATCGCCACGGTCGCTTCGCTCCCTCGCGATGACGGGGATATGAATCTTACAATGAAAAAAACGGAGTTTTGCAAGATTAATAAGATTGTCAGGAATTACTTTCGCCTAAATCTACTTTTGGGGTGTGCTTTTTCAGGCGGCGATTCAACTCGCGCCGGCTGAGTAAAACACGGCGTTTACACGTCAGGCAAACCAGCCCAATATCCGCCCCGAGCCGCACCACTTCCCACTCGAACCCGCCGCAGGGGTGCTCCTTGCGCAAAGTCACCTTGTCTCCCAGTTGTATATCAGGCAGCATAGCGGGATTATAACACTGGCATGATATAATCCCGCCATCGCTGAAGGGTTCCCCATTTGGGATTTTGGAGCAACTATGAGTTTTGACCCACCCACCATCATTGCCAGAGTGCTTACTTTGGTAATCGCATTTACCTTGCACGAATATGCGCATGCCTGGACGGCGACCCGCTTTGGAGATTACTCCGCTCAGGACGCAGGGCGCCTGACGCTCAACCCGCTCAGCCACTTGGACCCCATCGGAACGTTGATGCTGATCATCGCTGGTTTTGGCTGGGCAAAGCCTGTGCCGATCAACCCCCAAGCGATCCGTCGCAACAACCCTGCGGGTGTCCTGTGGGTATCTCTGGCGGGTCCTCTGACCAATTTGTTGCTGGCTCTCGCGGCTGCAATCCCTCTGCGCTTCAGTTTGGTGAATATAAACCAACCATCAGGTACCATTTTTCCTTCCATTGGATACTTCCTGCTGACCTTTGTTATGATCAACATCATGCTTTTCATTTTTAACTTGCTGCCTATAGCCCCATTGGATGGTGAGAAAGTTTTCTCATTCTTTTTACCCCGATCCTGGCAACCCGCGCTGGATGGCATACGGCGCTACAGCCCCATGATCCTGCTTCTGCTCGTGATCGTTGGACCACGCTTGGGTTTTGACTTGATCGGAAGGCTTGTTTACGAACCCGTTATGGCAATTGCCCGCTTTTTGATCAACCGGTAGGCGGCCAAATGCCCTATTATTGCTACATGCTCGAGTGCGCTAATGGAAGGTACTATACGGGCTGGAGCACTGACCCCTTCAGGCGTTTGAAGCAGCATAATGCCGGGTTGGGGGCAAAGTACACGCGCATGAACGGCCCCTCCAGGCTGGTGTACGTTGAGGAAATGCCAGACCATAGCTCGGCGCTCCAACGCGAATTACGTATCAAACAACTAAAACATCCCCAAAAGGAGGCTTTGGTGGCTGACCTTTCGCGTAATAAACTGCCTGAATTGCTGTCAAACCTGCAAAATAAGCTTTTGAATCCGAACAGTTTTATGATCCGTTCGCCGGCAAGAGTCAACCTGCTGGGCGAGCATGTGGATTACAACGATGGCGTAGTGCTGCCTGCAGCCATCGACCGCTATGTGACCCTGCGGGTGGATGTGCTGGATGAGCCTGTGGTGCACTTGCAAGCTGCCAATCTGAACGCAGAGACTGCCTTCTCACTGAAGGACCTGGGGGGTAAAAAGGACCTCAACGGTCAACCGCTGCCCGGTTTTGCCCTTTATCCTGCCGGGGTAGCCTGGGCACTGCAGCAAGCTGGGCTGTCTGTGAAGGGTCTGGCGGTGCAATATAGCTCGGATATCCCGATTGGCGCGGGCTTGAGCTCGTCAGCCGCGGTGGAGGTTGGCTTTGCCCTCGCCTGGCAGACAGCAGGGCAGTGGGACATTCCGAGAATGGAGTTGGCGAAGCTCTGTCGGAAAGCCGAGAACGAATATGTGGGGGTTAACTCTGGGCTGATGGACCAATTCGCGTGCGCTTTTGGCGTGGCTGGGCACGCCCTGGCACTGGACACGCGCAGTCTCGCATGGCAAACCCTGCCTTTGCCGAAGGATGTCGCGATTGTGATCGCCGATAGCGGCGTTCGACGCAGCCTGGCTACTTCAACCTACAACAGCTTGCGCTTGGATTGCCAGGAAGCTGTTGAGCGATTGCGAGCCTGGTGCAGCAGCCTGACTTCTCTGCGGGATGTGCCTCTGCAATTCCTGCAGGCACACTTGCATGAGATTCCTGAGCGTGTCGCACGGCGAGCTTTGCACGTTGTGGGAGAAATGGCGCGCGTTGAGCAGGCTATTGGTTACCTGGTGGAAGGGGATAGCGTTGGGTTTGGTTCGCTGATGGCTGCCAGCCATGCCTCCCTGCGCGATTTATACGGAGTAAGCTGCCCTGAACTGGACTTGCTGGTGGAACTGGCTGTCAGTCATCCGGCGTGCTATGGCGCGCGCCTGACAGGTGCGGGTTTTGGCGGCTGCACAGTCAACCTGGTAGCGCAGGACGGTCTGGATGACTTTGTAGACTGGTTAAAGGCAGGTGTTCTGAAAGAAAGCGGTCGCGATACACCGATTGAGGTCTGCCAGGCAGTCGATGGTGCGCATCTCGTTATGTGATTGGATTACTGGATACGACGCGAACTGATCACCAACAAAACAATCCCGAAAATCACCAAACCCAACACTCCTAATGCCAGGAATTTGGCGTCACTGCTCATGATGCGGTTAAAAACACCCGGATCTTCCATGGGCTTGGGCTCGGGCGTGAGTTCAGCCAAAACCAGGGCGAGTGTCGGGGTGGGGGTCAGGGTGGGTTCGGGGGTCAGGATTTGCGCCGGCGCGTCTGGCGTGCCGGTGGGCTGACCAAGGTTTATTTCTCCGCCCTCGCGGATGATCAGGATGTCACCTGGCTGGATGATGGATTCTGCGGTCAGGTTGTTTTTTGTCAGCAGCTCGTTGAGCGAGATACCGTACATTTCAGCAATCGTGATCAGGAATTGCCCGTCGAGTACCGTGTGGCGAATGCCGCCATCCAACCCGGGCGTGGCGGTCTGGGAGTAAAGCTCCACCGGCAAGGTAGGCACCGTGGTGGGCTGCTGCTGCACCTCGGGGGTTGCTTCCTGTGACGTAGTGCTGGCAAAGGTGGGGCTGAGAAAGCAAAAAAGCAGGCAGTAGGTAAGGATTGCCGGCAGGATATGTTTGAGCGTGTTTTTATTCATGAATGATCTTGCGACGTCTTCAGACTTCTGGCTTCTGACTTCATTATATTCCAGCTTTAAAATATCGTTGCGCGGCTGGGACAGCGCGGCTGGGACATGTGCTGGTGATGGGCGCTTGCTTGGAAAATAGTACAAGGGAACCAAATCCTGATTTCAGCGTCTTAAACAGGAATAAAACCTGCAGCTGAAAGCTTGCAGCCCCAGGTTGCTAAACTTAAGCTGCCTAAACTATAATCGGAACATTATGATAGAAGACACCACTCAAATTCCGGTCGCACCCGTGCCTACCACACCCGCCAAGCGGACGTACATGAAAAGACAATTCGGGTTTGTTTTTATTTTTGGCTTTCTGCTGGCACTGGCAGCACTCTTTTTGACCGTCATCAGCTTTGAAGCCAAACACGAAAACGCCATCTATCCGGGCGTGTCCGTAAACGGCATTGACCTTTCCGGTCTCACCGTTGGTCAGGCTGTGGTCAAACTTAATGGAAGTCTGACTTACCCCAAACAAGGGCAAATCATCTTCACTGATGGAGACTTCCGTTGGGCTTTCAACCCCGGTCAATTGGGCTACACCCTTGAACCGATCAGCGCTGTGGAGCAGGCATACCAGGTGGGGCGGGGGCAGGGCTTGATGGCAGACCTGAGCGGTCAGTTCCTTGCCATGCGGTCGGGCGTAAATATTGACCCGAGCGTGGTCTATGACCAGCGCGAAGCGTACGCAATATTGCAGGAGATCGCCAGGCAGATAGACAAGCCAATGATCGAAGCTGCTATCTCCCTGGAGGGCACGGAAGTGAAGGTCACCGCGGGCCAGGTTGGGCGCAAAGTCGACATCCCTGCGACGCTGAAAAAGTTGGAGCCTTTTTTTCTAACGCAAACCAGCGGCACAATTCCAGTGGTTATTGAAGAAACCACCCCCGTCATCATGGACGTTCAGGCTACCGCTGATCTGGCGAAGAGCATCCTCAGCCAGGATTTCACAATCCAACCGGCTGACCAAGCCTCTGGCGCTGGGCCCTGGGTGATCAAGGCCGAGGACCTGGCGAGTCTGTTGCAGCTTGAACGCAACACCGAAGCCGGTACTGCCGGGTATCACCTCAGCCTCAATCGCCAGTCTCTCCTTAATTACCTTGGCAGCATTGCTCCCTCTTTACGGGTGGAGCCTGTGAATGCGCGCATGATCTTTAACGATGAACGCAGGGAAATCGAGGTCATCCAGAATGCCGTTATCGGCAAAGGTCTCGATCTTGAACGGAGTGTAGACCAGATCATCGAGCAGCTCCAAGCGGGGCAGCATGAGGCTACGCTCATCATGCAGGATATAGAGCCGGCAGTTAAGGATGACACAACGGCTGCCAGCCTGGGCATTACCGAACTTATTTACGAAGGACACTCTTACTATTATGGCTCATCTGCGGATCGCATCCAGAATATTCGAACTTCTGCTGCCAGCTTTCATGGCGTGTTCGTCGCGCCTGGCGAGGTTTTCTCTATGGCAAAATATCTGACTGACATCAGCCTTGAAAATGGTTATGCTGAAGCCGTTATTATCGTTGGTGATCAGTCTGTGCAGGGGATTGGTGGAGGCATTTGCCAGGTGAGCACCACGCTCTTCCGGACCGCATTCTTTGCCGGGTTCCCGATTGTGGAGAGGCATCCGCATGCATATCGCGTCAGCTATTATGAGCTAAATGCTAACGGCTGGGTGGATACCAACCTGGCAGGTCTGGACGCCACCGTTTACGTCCCTATCGTGGATTTCAAATTCCTCAATGATTCGCCCTATTGGATTCTGATGGAAACCTACGCCACCGATAACTCATTGACCTGGAAGTTTTATTCCACCAGCGATGGACGCAGCGTAGAGTGGTCCACCACTGGTGTTACCAACGTTACCCCTCCTCCCGAACCTGTCTATCGCGAGGATCCCACCCTGCCAACGGGTGAGATCAAGCAGGTGGACTGGGCGGTTAATGGCGCGACTGTTTCGGTGCACCGGATCGTCTATAAGGATGGGTCCGTTTATTTTACGGATGACATTCATACCACCTATGTGCCCTGGCCTGATGGATATAATTATGGTCCGGGAACTGATATTGGCGACCGCTAAAGTCGGAACAAGTCATATCCACCCTATGGTAAAATTTATTCGCCCTCGGAATAGTAGTTTGTAGGCATATGTATGGAGGCTGATGTGATCAGTAAAGAGTTGTTTGACAAACTGGCTTGTCCCGTTTGCGTAAAAGAGAATGCCGGCACTCTGGAAATGTTTGGCGATTATTGGCTGATATGCCAGAATTGTGGCCGGAAATACCCCATTTGGGATGGTATTTTGATCATGCGGATTGATGAGGGCGATAAGTGGCGTGCCACCGAGAAGGAAGCCTTGCCCGTGCCCCCTCCCATGCCGGGATAAGCGAAAGCGTGCCTATTAAAAGGACTTATGGACAATAAAGAAAAGAAAAAATGGGAACTTCCCCATGGGAAGTCTTTAACTACGGTTATCGTATTGATCGCTTTGGGTTTGATTGGTGGATACTTCCTCTTCGGCTTCACCAGTGATTTTGTTGCCAAAGCGACGATCTTCAATCCTGGCGGCGCACCGCTCCTGAACGAGCCAACAGCTGACCCAAATGCTACCATTGAACCCGGGATCACCCCATCCCCCACCTCTCCGCCGCTTGACACGTTCACCATGCCCGAGGCATGGGATGGCAAAACCCGCGTCAACATCCTGGTAATGGGCATTGACGCCCGCAGTCCTGATGCCGCCAACCCGCTGACGGACACTATGATCCTTTTCACCCTTGATCCGGTCAACAACACCGCTGGTATGCTCTCCATTCCGCGCGACCTGTGGGTGAAGATACCTGGCTCGGATTACGGCAAAATCAACACCGCTTACAGCATCGGAGAAAGTTACCAATTGCCTGGCGGCGGTCCTGCGCTGGCCGCAAAGACCGTTGAAAACCTGCTCGGTGTGCCTGTTCACTATTATGCCCAGATTGATTTTGAGGCATTTGTTAAATTTATAGATCTAATTGATGGCGTTAAGATCACCTCGACAGAGAGAGTGCAGTTGAACATCGTTGACACTCAATTCTCGCAGTGGCTGGAACCGGGCACCTATACGCTTCCAGGCGATCTGGCGCTGGCGTATGTGCGTTACCGCGAACCAACTGGTGGAGATATTTCGCGCTCGCAGCGTCAGCAGCAGGTTATCCTGGCGATTCGCGATCGCATCCTGGACTTCAATATGCTTCCCAAGCTGATCCAGCGCGCGCCAGAACTCTATGCCAGCCTCTCCGAGGGCATCCGCACCAATCTGACCCTAGACCAAATCATTCAGCTTGGGGTCAAAGTGCTCAATGACATTCCGCGCGACCAGATCTATAGTGCTGCCATTGGTTGGCAGGATGTCTCATCTGGTACTTCCCCGGACGGATTGGCAATCTTACGCCCGATCCCTGACCGCATTCGCGAACTTCGCGACCGCATTTTTGGGGGAGGAGGGGCAATTGATGTACAGGACCCTGCCACCCTGCTGAACGTCCTGGCAGAGGAAGGCGCGGCGGTTTCAATTCTGAACGGCTCAAGCACCCCGGGTCTGGCTGAGAGAACGGCAGAATACCTCAAAGGGCAGGGCATCAACGTGGTTGAACAGGGCAATGCCGCTTATACCACCTACACCACCATCACGTTTTACGGTGCCAAACCCTATACCCTGCATTACCTGGTTGATTTCCTGGCAGTGACTGAGCCATACCGGATTACGTATGCCTATGACCCCAATGCCACAACCCACATCGTGGTGGTGCTGGGAGATGATTTTGCTGCGAACAATACCTTACCTTAGCTTTTGAGAATAAAAAATAGAGGCTGTCCAAGAAAAGGACAGCCTCTATTTTTTATTGTGGGTTCATCAGTGTCAGTCAGCTAATTACGGTCAATTAATGGTTGATTGTGCATACCCGCAGGATTAACAAAGGCTTACCGCTGTAGCGAAGTCAGCCAATTTTTGCGAAAGAAACTCCAACTGCTTCTGGCTGGTGTATTGGTCGATCGCCAGGGTAAGGATGTTCCGGGTCATCTCCACCGCCAGCGCGTTGCCGTTGAGCCGGGGATCGGAGACCAGATCTTCCCAATGGATGGTCAGACCAATCCCGTTCTCACCCAAATAATCATTCAATGCGTCCCGCAAACCATTGCGGACGTAGACAGGCAAGCCCAAAGGCATATTCTCAGGCTGCAGAGCAGGAAAGATCGGTGAGATTGCACCAATTCCGGCAATTGACCTCAAGAGCTTGGTGTAGTTTTGGCGGCGAACCTGTTTAATCGCTGACCAATCGAGATGTTCAATCTGTTGGCGCTCCTGCTCATCCCCCAGAACCACCCCATCCTTCGCGTAATACGACTCGGACAGCGCAAAGAGTGCCTCAAGCGACTCACGATCGCCAATATCTCGAAACAAATAGTCTCTCAACTGGCTGCGGTATTGACGTATAAGCGGCAGACGGCGGTTTTCTCTGCCTGTGTAGGCTGCCAGGTAGGGCTCGATGTCGTAGGATGTTTTCAGGTAGCCGCCATCGAAAGGGCAGAGTTTGCGCATACTGTTAAACGCAAAATCACCGGTGACGTGTGTCAAAAATCCCGCCTGGGCGTTATCCTCGATCACGATTCTTCCGGTACGCTGTAGCTCAGACAAGTAATTCAAGATGGAAGGGCTGGGGGAGAAGCCAAAGTAGTTGATGAAATATACCGCCTGCTTTTCGCGGAGGTGGTGTTTTAGGTCATGGGTGTCTATTGTGAAAGATGGGAGAACGTTGTAGTAATCGCAACTCAAACTGCACGATTCAAACGTGTCGACGATGGTTGGGCAAAGATATGCCGGCAAAAGCACCCGGCAGATACCATGGTCGCGTAGGTAATCACAGATGACCGTCAGGCAAGCTCTGCCACCATTCAAAAAGATTGTCCCCTCAGTAGGGAAGCTTGGCAGATCAGTTTTCCACTGGTCGTCGTAGTAAAACTCGCCTCCAACGAATAAAAAGCTTTCTGGTTCCAAGCCGGTCATTGCCTACACTCACTGTTCAATGCGGCCCCAAAGTTGCTTTGGTACTTCATCATAAATGCACATCGCCAAATTCCCTCTTTAAAAGATGAATTCAGAACGATCACAACCATTTACAAGTCCCGTTTTTTCAGTTGTGTTACTTCAGCAAAACGCTATTTCGGCTCGTTGATTTCATCCACCAATGCCAAAATCTCCTGGTTGCTGGGGATATCGCTCATGCTGTGCCCATAGTGGACAAACCTCGCGATGCCTTCTTTATCGATCAACACTTGGGCGGGCATACGGCCCAGCTTGAAAAGGTTCACTTCCTGCCCATACAATTTCAATACGCTGGCTTTTGGGTCGGGAAGCCCAATGAAGGGCAGGTTTTCTTTTTGCCAGTAGGCAATGAATTCCTGGGCGTTTTCGGGACCAACGACTACGACTGTAACGTCGCGGGAAACAAATTCAGAATAGTCTTGACGCAACTGCGCCATATGCTTTTGGCAGAATGGTCAGGTAAAGGCGCGGTTGAACACCAGCAGCACATTTTTCTGACCCTTTAGATCAGCCAGAGTGAAATCCTTCCCTGAAAAATCCGGGAGGGTGAAATTGGGGGCAGGTTGATTGAGCGATACGCGCAGCATAGGATCTCCTTTCCAAAGTATGAAGATTATATCGTACATGGCCCTGACATTACGGTGCTAACTGTCAGTGAGTAAAGACATCAGTAACACCAACCGCCAAATCAGATTTCACTAGACCCCAGGAAACAAGCGGTAGCGGACTTCTTTTGCATAATTGGTGTAGCCAGCCAGGTTTTCCAGAAGGAAGTGATCTTCAAGAAGGGTTTGCAGGACGAAGAAAAACCCAAAAATGACCATAGCCAAGAAAGTCAAAAGCGAATCGAGCAACAACGGCATGCCGAGACTGGCGATCAAACTGCCCAAGTAACCGGGGTTCCGCACCGAGCCGTAAGGACCGCTTGTAATAACGGTCTAACCACGTTCTGGCTGCAGGCATACAGTTCCAGAAAAAGGCGTTCTCAACAAAGGCATAGGAGCCCAGAATGTCCCCAATCACGATGAGTGTAAGACTAATCAAGTCCAAACCCAAAGCAAGATCTGGAGACCAACCAAATAGATCATCCAATCCAGCTGCCAGCAGGATGAAGACACTTCCAAATGCCACTGCCGGCGAAAGCCACTTATCCCAGGCTTGGGTGTTGCCTTGGGCTGCTTAATTTGCACGCTCCTTGAGGATGTCGGGAGTCTTGCTAGTCGCGATGGGATGGCTGACAATGAAGCTCAGAATAAATAGCGCTGCCATTACCCAGGCTTCCTACCAGTTCCATCGCCTCAAAATAAGTATTGGAAGCAAGGAAAAAAATTGCCAACAGCAGTATGAAAGCGATGCGGACAACGGATGTTTTGTTCTCAGATTACATACCTACCGCACATGAAGTTGATAGTGCGCAATTTGATCCGGAAAATGCGGAAACGCAGAATACTATGGTTTGAATTATTTCCTCCAGTGACGCAATAAGGCTATATCGGCAGTACGTCTTCCCTCAGGATTGCCCGAGGAGGTTTGTTTGCGATTGAGATATTTATTAATCCAAAAAACTAATATATGGTATTAATTATAAGGTCAAAGATTTTTTAGCATAGAGGAGGAGTTATGAATAAAAAGTCGGTTTTCATCGCATTATCGTGTATCCTCATTATCCTTCTAACAACTCAGGCATGCGCCACTACAGCAAACCCCGTAATGCAAGTTGAACCCAAATTAAGCACTTTCCCTGTGTATAAAAAGGCAACAGTTATTTCAATTAGTCCGACTGACGCTGAGAGTTTGGTGGCGGACAATTTTGGATACGAGTTCACCCTCTATAAGAACACCTTGGACTTGAGAATGAGTGATGAAGAGTATGCAACAATATACTCTGATTTAGAAGAGCAACTCATTAATGGGGGTTGGCGGAATGAATCCTCTACGCCTGCTGAAGTATGGAAAAAAGATGCCCAATTGCTTTTATTATCGATCGAGAGCCTTTCGACCAGCAAAATCGATCAATATCGACGCTCGTATGGAATAAAAGACCTTGAACCAGGTCGGATCCTTATCATTACCTATGTCATTGACACAAGCGAAATCCTCCCCAATCCAACTGAAACCGCCAGGGCGGAAGAATACAACCGGGAACGGACGGAAGTCGCAGTATCTGAAACAAACGAAGCTTATCAGTATATGCAGCAGAAGACGCAAGAAGCCTACCAAACCCTACAGCAGGCAACCAATCAGGCTTTGGAACGGCAACAAGAGAGCACCCAAATGGCGGAGAGCGCTACTCAGGCGGCTTACACAAGCACACAGCAGGCAATCACCCAAGCAACCCAGACTGCGCTTGAAGAGCAAAAGCAGCAAGAAGCCCTACAGGCAACCTCAATGGCATTGAGACCCATCCTGGAGCAAATGGGGACCCAATTTGAAGAATCAGCTGGACTTCCACTTGGTATGCGTGTTGAACGCGCAGATCCCACCCGCTGGGACCTGACCAGCAAACCAGGTTGGCTGCACATATCCGGACGTTACCAGGATTTTGATTACGAAAACTACACACCAAAGAACATCTTCATCTATCCACTGACTCACACAAACATCTCCATCATCACCCGTGTGGATGGCGACATGTACCGTGAAAATCAAAGCGTTAGTATGGGTCTTACACCCGATTCCTATGAGACTGAAGGTTACACAATAGAATTAGGCATAACCCTTGAAGGCGATAGTGGACGTTCCGTATATGCCCGGGCATGTTTTGACGACAGTTGCTCTTGGTCAAGAGAAATAGAATTTTCTGATCAAATCCGTTTTTCAGGTCCGGTTCACTTGCGGCTTGACATGGCAGGTTTGAAATATACCTTCTATTATTCAGAAAATGGTGTGGATTGGATCTACCTGGGAAAAACCGAAGGATACGCGGCTGGTGACAAGCTCTTTTTGAATGCTGGTGGAGGAGATTATTGGCATCCGGAAGACGAGTTTGATGCTTACTATGATTTCCTGCGATTTGAACCATTGATCACCCCATAACATCCAAGGACCATCCACCTTAGTCCGACTAAGTTAGATCCTTAGAAACAACCGGAGAGTACAACAAGTGCCATCCGGTTGTTTTTATATTTGCTTAAAAAACACCCGGATCCGAGGGAATAAGCTTGCAATAAGCTTGGGATATACTCATCCCAGTTCACTTTTTTGATAATTCTCTATTCGTTTGTTTCTTGCCTGGATGAAGGTAACCACCCTCTCTTTGTATAAAAGATATTGGCTGACATCAGAAAACAACGGACGAGCTTTGAAGTTATCAAAAGGCAAATAGAATTTGATGCGATTGTTTTCATTAATCAGATCTTCAAGGAAGAAGAAATGGACGTATCCCATAAAATCACCGAACAGATTGAAAAATTTTCGGTATCTCAATAGAGTGTTATAAAGTGGACTCTTTTTCCCAGAATAGAAGAGACGGATACATTCCAAAGTTAAATCAAACCGATCATCAATTAGGCTGTTGATTCCGCGAGCTTGGTTGATGGTGTGCTTTCCATCAATTCTGTTATTTGGAAAGATAATATATGCCCCAATGGTAGAACCCGTATCAAAAAGCTCATTTACTTCATTTGGAATTTGTTCTGTGAGCCACTTCTTCCGTTTTTGATTTTTATACGAGTGTGTTATCGCGTCGCTGCCTAAAAAGAATTCTCCAAGTTCTGACTTGTGATAAAGATAAGCGCCTTTTTTATCATCGCGCAATTCTAGGATGTTGCCATTTGGTAAAGGCTTGCTCCATAACATTTTGTGATAATTCCGAAGTGTTGGACTGGCGCTGTCAGGGTCGCGACCCTTTGAATCGGAGTAAAAATTGAAACTCGTGTCAATTATCATTTTTCCCGCTTAATCTAACTATTGTCTCTCAATTATTTTCTGCTTATGTATATAACAAGAAAAGTTATATCCCCCAATATAAATTGACCGCCCCCCATCTCTGGAAGGCGGTTTGCATTTACATTCACACAGTTTCTAATTCTGCATCACCGGGCGGAATTTGTACCCCTTTGGACGACCTTAAAACGATATTAGTTGCAGATGTAGCTAAGTCTCGTGCTAGAAAAATTTTGGTATTTACACACTACTGTAATTTGTTTCATTTACTGCGATACAGTAATGTAAATCAAATCCGATCCATTTCCTTGAGCCGGGATTGAAGGCGCTAACTGCTGCCATTCATGAAAACTTATCCCCAATTGATGAATCATCTCAATTTCCGACTCATACATTGTCAAACGGTTATCATCTTCAATCATCGCTTCCATCAATGCCATCGCCGCTGGTAATTGGCCAAAAGCCGCTGCTTCAAGAGAGAGGGTTGCTGTTTCTGAAGAACCTGTTTTTAATTTGGACATTGAGGGTAAGGCGCCTATAAACTTTTTTGATTGTTTGGCTAAACCATCAAACACATTTGTTGGGATGGGAGTGCCGCCTTTAGATATGCGAATCGCTTGTGGGAGGGAATTCGTCCACGCTTCGGGGTTTTGAGCTAATCTGAATATATTTTCTCGTTGCATTTCAAAAACATCGCCTTCATCTAACTCAGGTACCAGCCATTGATAAACTCTGGTCAGGCGTTTCAATCCAACCTGTTCCTTTAGGCTTGGGTGTAAATAGGCGGCTGGATTTGAGGTCAGTAAAGTGTTGATATGCTTTTCAAAAAACGGTCGAAGTTTAGCTGTGCCTTCTTGCAAACGACGACGAGCGGTTTCAATCTCCTCTAACTCCAAATAGCACCGTGCTTCAGTAACATAGGCAAGACATAAGGTTGATAAATATTCATCAGCTACTGAACTACCACATGCAATTTCTATATCTGTGAGTTTGGCATAATGTTGTTCAGCTTCCAGAAAACGATTAATGGCTTGCATTGCGCTCATTTTCCGGGACTCAGAATTAGACATCGTGAAAGCATTAATTGCTAAATCAAGCGCCGCCCGAAAGTTGGCATAAAAAGATATATCGATCTTATAATCGAGTTTCTGAAATACTTCTTGAGCTTGTCCGAGTTGTTGTTCTATGACACCCAAGCGATTTAAAATGATTACAAATCCCATTGTTGAAACCGCTAGATTTAAGGTGCTAGTTACCGCGCTAACGGTGGAAAGCGCCAGATTCATGGAATTGGATATCATGCTCGAGTGGGAAGGTAACAAAGCATTTGATACGCCAGATTCACTTCTATTGTATCCCTCGCGCAACCAGGTAACTATATGTTTTGACTTCGCTTCACGTATCACACCGCCAACCCGTTCGTAGGTTCCGCTTGATAACCCCTGGGCGATGTGTTCTGGAACTTGAAGAGATGTCTCAATTGTGTACATTGGTTCTCCATAAATAAGAAATGATCAGCGATTTATAAGGATTTTATCCGCTCAAGGGCTGCGTTATTTGCGTGGTCGGGGGGAGGTTCTAATTAGAGGATTTTTCACATTGCCCCTGACCGCTTTTATTATACTATCCAAAAAAACTGGCAGCATAAAAAAACCGCCCTCCATTTCTGGAAGGCGGTTTGTATTTACATCAAAGCGGGTTCTAACCCTGCATTACCGGCCTGAACTTATAGCCATAGACGATCATGCCGCGTTCGGAGCCGTCGTTGCGGATCTTGCGCGTGACCATCTCCACCGGCATGCCGATGCGCACCGGCTCGGCGCCGAGATCGGTCAGTTGAGCTGTCACAACCGGACCTTCATTCAGCTTGACCATGGCAATGGTGTAGGGAGCTTGCTCTTCAAAGCCAGCGGGAGCATTGCTGTAGCTTGTGAAGGAATACACCTCACCCTGACCGCTGAAGGTGAAGGGTGTTTTGGCTTCGCCGCCACATTCAGGGCAGACATCGCGGGGTGGGAAAATCTTGGCATCACAGTGCGGGCAGACTTCACCCTGCAGTGCGTATCTCTGTTTTTTCAATCGCCAGTGGCGTGGAACTTCCATAATAAATCTCCTTAAGTTGTTCTTTTGGGCTTCAGTTTAGTCAATAGAAACTATCAGGAACTCTCAAAAAGGAGGGAAAGGAGCCATTTGTTTCTTTTTGGTCCTTATAGCGGCTTTTGAGACCAGGAAAAAACCGTTTCAGACGGATCAGTCACAACCAACGCGTTTGGAGGCCTGGCGTGCTATAATCGACTCTTGCAGGAGATGTACATGAACGATCGAGTTATCTTTCCCTTCACCGCAATAGTCGGCCAGGAGCGCATGCTCCGCTCGCTGATCCTTAACGCAGTCGATCCCCGTATTGGAGGCGTGCTCATTCGCGGCGAACGCGGCACCGCCAAGTCTACTGCTGCGCGCGCTTTGGCGGCTTTATTGCCGCCCATTCAAGTGGTTAGCGACTGTCGCTTTGGCTGTGACCCAGCAAAGCCCACCACCTGGTGCACGGAATGTCGTGAGCGCTTTGTGGCGGGGGAAGATCCACTCCCAACTGAAATCCGTGAAACGCCTTTTATCAACCTGCCAGTTTCCGCCACAGAAGACCGCGTGGTGGGCACGCTCGACATCGAGCGCGCGATTCAGAAGGGCGAGCGCCATTTTGAGCCAGGTGTGCTGGCGGCTGCGAACCGCGGGCTGCTCTACATCGACGAAGTCAATCTGCTGGATGACCACGTGGTGGATATCCTGCTCGACTCGGCTGCGATGGGTGTGAATATCGTGGAACGGGAAGGCATCTCCTTCAGCCACCCGGCACGGTTTATTCTTGTTGGTACGATGAATCCCGAGGAGGGCGACCTGCGCCCACAGCTTCTCGATCGCTTTGCTTTTTCGGTTGAGATTCGCGGCATCCTGGATAAAGCCCAACGTGTGGAGATCATGCGTCGCAACATCGCTTTTGAAGCTGACCCCGAAGAATTTCGCCAGGTTTGGCTCCCAAAGGAGCTGGAACTCTCGCAGCAAATTGAGATGGCACGCGAATTGGTGGATGAGGTGCGCTACACCCAGCGCGATCTCTTGATCATTGCCGACTTGACCACCGAGATGGAAGTTGACGGACACCGTTCGGACCTGGTGATCCTCAAAGCCGCCCGTGCACAGGCTGCCTTTGAAGGGCGCACGCGCATAACGCCGCGGGATATTGCCCTGGCTGCTGAGCTGGCACTGCCCCACAGGGTGAAGGCCGGACCTTTCCGCAAGAGCAGCGTTGGATTGCAGGCGCTTGAGTCGAAGCTGGCTGATCTGAAAATGCAAACCACGATCGTCGCTGATGAAGATCAACAAAAGACCGAATCGACAGAAGAATCTAAAAAAAAAATGACGGAACCCCGAAACCTGACTCCGTAGACGATGATGCGAATGATGAGATCCCTGTCGTAGGGGAGGGACAGCAGCAGATCTTCACTGAAATAAACGCCCAATGGTGGGATGGCGGCAAGGTGGTGAAACCCGGCGAGACGTTTGAACCGCGCCAACTGGATACCCCCCTGGATGAAATGGTCCGCAAGCAGGGCGGCAGACGATCCCAAACCCGATCAAAAACCAAACGAGGGCGCTATATTCAGGCGCAATCAGCGCCGGATGATACCTCTGATGTGGCATTTGATGCCACCATCAGGGCAGCGGCGCCTTTTCAGAACCAGCGTGAAAGCCTGCGCGCCGAACGCGATGTGGCTTTTGCGGTGCGGTCAGCGGATTTACAGAAGAAAGTGCGGGTCAAGAAGACCGCAAATTTGATTCTGTTTCTGGTGGACGGTTCCTGGTCGATGGCAGTCGCGGAGCGCATGCAGGCTACCAAGGGGGCGATTTTATCCCTGATCACGGACGCTTATCAACGGCGGGATCGGGTGGGATTGGTGGTGTTCCAGAAAGACCGCGCCACGTTGGTGCTGGCGCCGACCAACTCAGTCCTGTTGGCGCAGCGCGCTCTCGAAAACATTCCGGTTGGCGGAAAGACACCTCTTTCAGCCGGATTGCAGATGGCCTATGAGGTCATCAAACGCGAAAAGATCCTGCACCCGGATGTGCAACCGCTGCTGATCGTTTTGACGGATGGAGCGGGGAATGTGCCGCTCACTCCCGGACGGCCTGTAGCAGAAGAGATTGCGGAACTTGCCGGCATGTTTGCCAACGAGAAGATCCACAGCGTGGTGATCAACATGGAACAGAAGGTGTTCGATAGCGGTCTGGCGCAGGACCTGGCAGATAAGATGGATGCGGTCTGTTATACGGTGGAAGACCTGAAAGGCGAGACGCTGCTGGAGACCGTTCAGCGCGAAATCTTTGCCCCAACCGCGCCCACCTACAGGGAGTTGGGCTGAAATCTACTCTGAAAGCAGGGTTTTAATAAAACTCCGTATTTGGGAGTTGAAGTCATTGATCCGTTGACTATTCCGCTGCGATGACGTTTACATCAGGAAAGAATTGGCGGAGAGTGCCGGCGACCCAACCCTGCAGGGTCTGGGTGGAAAGCTCGCACTCCGAGCAGGCACCGCCAAGGCGGACTTTGATGGTATTGCCCTCAACACTGATCAACTCCACCGAACCATGATGAAATTGCTCGATGTAGGCGCTGATTTGCTCAATCAAGCCTCGGATCTGTTCTTCGCGGGAATAATTAGGGGCAACGTGGTTTGTCATATTAAGCTCCTTGGGGCTGATATGTTGATTTTATCATGAGTGAGACTTGTTCGATTGGAACCTATAAACACAGTTTGGTTCTCTCAGTCGAACAGCCTGCCCTGCAGCAGGTGCTCGCAAAAACTCCTGCGGTGATGCGGGCTGAGCCCATACCTTTCTATCGCCTTCACATGCTCCTCAGTGCCATAGCCTTTATTCTGCTCAAATCCATAGCGGTCCTCTTCTTTTGCCAGTGAAAGCATAAAGGCATCCCGGGACGTCTTTGCCAGCACGGAGGCACAGGCGATCGAAAGTGAACGTTGATCCCCCTTGACCAGTGAAGTTTGAGGCAACTTGATTGCAGGCAGCTTGAAGTAATCCAAAAGGAGGTGCCCGGGCTTGGTTTTTAGCCCCGCGATGGCACGTTCAAAGACCAGCCGCCCGGCTTTGGCCATGCCGAACGCGTCAATTTCTGGTGCTTCAACCCAGGCAACTGACCAATCCAGCGCCGTTTTCCTGATCTTTTCAGCCCCGAGTTCCCGCTCGATGGCGCTCATCTGCTTCGAGTCACGCACGCCCAACAGGGCTTCCAAGAGCCCTTCTCTTTCTACGGGGAGAATGACCGCCGCCGCGCAAAGTGGTCCCGCCAATGCGCCGCGCCCGGCTTCATCAAGCCCGGCGATCAGCGTGCAGCCATTTAAAGCGATGTTTTTTTCGTATGCAAGCGTTGGGAAAGGCGGGATCAGGCTGGGGTCAAACTTTGGGGGCATTGTATAAGCCCTTTTTCTTATATTGCCGGATGGTGAACAGGTCTTTTGCCATCTGCAGGCTATCCCCGAGCAGATGCATCCGCGAACCGGGTTGGTAATGCCAGGTTATTGGGATTTCCGTAATCTCGAAGCCTAACTGGCGCGCGATGGTGAGGACTTCGACGTCAAAACTCCAGCCTTCCAGCCTTTGCAGCGGGAAGATGGCTTGGGCTGCTTCAGCACTAAAGCATTTGAAGCCGCATTGTGTGTCCTGAAGGTCAGGAAGGACCAGCATGCGTACCAGGAAGTTATAGACCCGTCCGATGAGATGGCGGTAGAAGGGTTCCCCAATGCGCTTGGATCCAGGCGCTTCGCGTGAGGCAATGGCCACAGGCGCCAGGGGCTTGCCATCGGATAAGAATTTTCTGATCTCCGCAACCGGCATCGAAAAGTCCGCATCCGCCATGAAACGATAATCTCCTTGAGCAGCCAGCATACCGGTGCGAATGGCGTTGCCCTTGCCGGGCTGTGCCAGGCTGATGAGGCGGAGTTGGGGCATGGTTTTCATCCACTTCCGCACGATTTCCGCGGTGGCATCGCTGCTGTTGTTTTCGACCACGATCACTTCGGTTTCAAAGGGCAAGGAGGAGATGAAACGTTTCACTGCCTCCAGGGAGGAGGGCAAACGCTCAGCTTCGTTATGGGCAGGGATAATGATGGAGAGGAAGGGCGTACTCAAGGGTCGGTCGCTTTCCAGAGCCTAAAGCAAAAGGTCGGGGTGGGCGGACTCGAACCGTCGACCTCTGCGTCCCAAACGCAGCGCGCTAGCCGACTGCGCTACACCCCGGCGAGGTTGAAGTATATCCTGATTTGTCGATTTGCGTCAAGTTCAGTTGGGTTATCGCATGTTGGGTTATCGCAAAGTCCGCAAAACCGCCCCAACCTCAATCCGTCGGTATCTCCACAGACTGTTTGCCCTTGCCTTTGGCGAGAAACCAGGCGTAATACATGCCAATAGCGATCACATAAGTGATTATCGTGATGGTAAAAGGCCACTGAAAGCCCGAGCGCACCTGCAGCAAGCCGCTAATGGTCGGGCTGAAAGCCCAGCCAAAATTGCTCGCCATGCTTGAAAGGCTCGCGATCATCCCGCGCGATTCGGGATCCACCTGTTCCATGGTAAAGGTGGAGTATATCGGACCGCTCATGTTCATCAGCGTCAGCCGAATGTAATACGCCACCACGCTCACCTCAAACCAAGGCGCAAACCCCAGCAGCGCCAGGAAGGGGATCGAGAGTGCCTGGGTGGCTGTCACCACCTGGATTTTACCAAACCGCTCCGCCAGGGCTGGCGCAACCACTAAACCAATGCCCATTGCCAGGCTGCCCCAGGCGAAAATCACGCCGATCGCTGCATCACTCTGATTGTGGACATTACGGAAAAATACGTTCATGAAAGGCATGATCATGCCCGCGCCGATCGAAATCACCAGGCTGGGCAGGATCAGTTTTCCGAGAAGCCCTGGATTTTTGCGGATAAAGCTGACCGGCGCAAAAGCTGAGCGCTGGCTGAGGGACCGTATATTGGCCTTCATTAATATTACCGGCACTGCTGATGCCAGTGAGAGGAACGCCATCACCCACAGCGACCAGCCATAAGCCTGTGAACTGACCGCGCTGACAGCAATCAGACTTGCCGCCCAGCCAGGCAGGTAACCGCCAAGCCATTCTCCAATGGAAGTAGCCGTCATGCGCAGCCCGGATGACAAGCTGAAGAGATAGGTCCGCTCTTTGGCGCCGCTGTTTTCCATCAAAAAAGGTCCGGTAGCAACGCCCGAGAGCGCTTGGGCAACCCCCTGCAGCACATTCATGGAGATAAACACCGGGACAGATGGGAAAAGCAGCATCAGCGCCATCGAAACACCATAACCCAGATAGCCGATGAGAAAGGCGTTCTTGCCTCCGATGCGGTCTGTAAGATAGCCCATTGGCAGCGCAGCGATCAGCGACGTGAGGCTGCGGGCGGTTACCAGGTTGCCGAGCATGGCTTCGTTGTAGCCCAGGCTGAGCACATAGAAGTTGAACAACAACTGGCTGATGCCCGTGGCAATGCCAAAAAACAGCAGGCTCAGCAGGTAGAGCCTGGCGTTGCCGGTAAAGGCACGCACGCGGCTCAGGTAGGTGCTCAAGACCGAGCGGGGTTCCTCAGGCTCGGCTTCAGATTCGATATCTTCCAACCTCATCCCCCCTGGACAAAATTCTTGAGCAGGTCGACGGTGTTCTCAAAGCCATCGTAACGCGGCGAGAACTGGCGTTCGCCTTCTTCGCTGAGGAGGATCTGTACCATGCCAGCCATGCGCAGCTGGTTGAGGTGATGCAGCACTGTGGGTGGGCGCAGCCGCAGAGCGCGCGAAAGCTCTGTGGCAGTGCGGGGGGACTGCGCCAGGTAGCGCAGGATGCGCAAGCGGGTTGAGTCTGAGAGCGCTTTGAGGCTGCGGATCAGGGCATCCGGAACGATATCACCGGGAATGACTGCCATCGAATCCGGCCGTGCGCCAAAGACGATCATCAGCGAATCCGGGCTCAGTTTCTCGAGAAACATATAAGGAGAGCCCCAAAAGGAGGGTGCCAGTACAATTCTTGAATAAGAATCGATCTTTTCAAGGCGCACGCCATTGCTCAGCTCTTCAAGCAACACAGGCAAGGGCTGGCTGCCCGCCCGCATCTGGGCGTGTGACAAACCCTGCTTGAGGACCGGCAGGATGCGCTGTTCCTCTTCGGCAAAGAAGGTGTCGATATAGGCTTCAAGCGCTTTGACAAGCTTGCTGCCAAAAGCCTCGCGATCCGACCAGATCTGGTAGAGCCCTTCGAGGTAGGCGGACTGGGTATGCTGCTCGGGTGAGCGGTCGTTCTCCAGTAAGATCTGCCGCTCAGCGGGGGTCCACTTGTGCCCTGGGCGGGTGTTGAGCAGAGTTTCCTTGAAAACGGCGGAGGTCTGAAAGGGAAATGAAAGTGTTTCCAGCACGCGCGAAGCGGGCAACTCCTTGAGAGCGTCAATCACAACCGCCGCGCTCTTGGGAGCAGGCAAGCTGTGAACGAAAAAAAGTGGCGGGGAGATCTGCTTGATGGCCAGGTCGAGCGTTTGGCGGTGCTCGGCTGGCAGGCGCGAGCGCACACCGGCAGCCCAGGATGCCCTGACGCCAAAGGTATCAGGGTCGTGGAGCGCCCGCAGGCTCACAAAAAGGTCATAAGCAGTGCCGATATCCCATTGAATTCTGGTACGCGTAGCAGCACACATGGCATGCCTCCGAGAAGTAGATATTAACCTATTTTATTAGCTTATGGTCTAAAGTTCAAGGGTTAGAAATTTGTTTCTTGAGAACGGAGGTAGGGCAAGGTTCGTCACCCCCGGGATTACCCTCCGGGGATATCTACCCTCCGGGGATATCTTCCAACCGTGACCAGACAGACACAACCCTCAGGATGATGGTACCCAATGGTCCGCCCCTAACTTGAGATCTCGCCGGTGTCCACGCTTCGCGGGAACAAGAATCATACGTACGGTGGGGGGGGGTATGTCAAGACAATGATGGTTTACATGTTGTTTAGGGTGATTGTTTACACTTTCATCAAGCACGAAGGCTATCTCGGATCATAGGATTATTTTTGAGGACCACCCTG
>DBRR01000014.1 GCA_002306055.1 Anaerolineaceae bacterium UBA1363 | reverse complement strand
CTACATCTGGTGTTTGAGGGAAAGGTGGCTTTCGTAGGGGCAGACCCCTGAGTCTGCCCTTAACCTGTAAATAATCACCCCGGATAATGTGTAAACAATCATACTTGTCTAAACAAGCCGTGCGAAGCCTCCCCTTGCGGGATGCGTCGACCAAAGTACAGCGAGGAACAGGCAGGCCAGTTCCCTACGATGACCAAACAACAAATAGGAAGAGACAATTAAGTGCTCCACAAAGTACGTGTGTTAATTTGTGAGATGAAATCCAATACAATCGCTATACGCAATTTACCGTTCTTTTAAAATGCTATATTTGCTACATCGTCAAATGTGGCTTTATACTCAGAAAAACAAAAACAGTCTTGCGACCGTTTTTGTATTTCCTGCCATTTTCATTCAAATGCGATGATCAACTGGTAATGCGGTTGACCGCCTTCGTGAATTTCGAGATCTTTGTCCGGATATTTTTCACGAACATGATCGCCGAGTTTGTTGACCTGTTGCTGGGTTATTCCTTCCCCGTAGAAGAAGGTGATGCGCTCAATTGCATCAAGGTTCGCCTGCTGGAATAACGCGTCGATTGCTCCTTCAATCGTCGCCGCGGATGATACCAGTTTGCCGTCATACAATGCAATCACCTGGCCTTTTTCCACTTCCACGCCTTCGATTTCCACCGAGCGCGTCGCTATGGTGATTTCGCCAGTATGCACCTCATTAATCGCCTCGAGCATCGAGGCTTCATTTTCCTCAAGAGTGCCATCTGGAATCAGGCGCAACATCGCAGCAAAGCCCTGGGGGGCATTGCGGGTGGGAATGACAGCGATTTTTTTGGCGCTCACCTTGGCAGCGTTCTGTGCAGCCAGGAATATGTTCTTGTTGTTCGGTAGGATGATGATTTTGTCTGTTGGCAGGTTCTCAAAGGCTGCAACCAGCTCTTTGACGCTGGGGTTCATGGTCTGTCCACCCTGCACAATGGCTGCAACTCCAAGGCTGGCAAAGATGCGAGAAAGTCCCTCTCCCGGAGAAACTGCCACGACTGCCACCTCGCCGGGGTTCACCGCTGCCAATGGTAATTTGTTTTCGTCCTTGGCATGGCCATTCATCTGCTCCTGGAGGTTTTCCATCATGATTTTCTTGACCGTGCCGATGCTTTCGGTGTAAGCAATCGGCTCATAGCGTTTATCCAGGGCAGTGTGGATGTGCATACGGTAAATCCCATCACCCTCACCCACTTGAATACTGGTACCGATATCGCTCAATCTGTCATAGTAGTTTTCCAAATTGAAGTTGCCATTGGGAGCGAAGTCAATCACGACTTCATAATCCTGTCCTTCTTCAATCTCCTCCAGGGCATTGCTCAGATCGAGCTCCGCCAGTGGGCGCAAGACCGCACCGGAGGAGTCCAGGGGCAGCCCCTGCAGCATTCGCAGCATACCTTCGAAGATGTAGAACAGACCCATACCGCCCGAGTCCACCACCCCAGCTTGTTTTAGGATAGGCAGCAATTCAGGGGTACGCTTCACGCTCTCATCACCAGCAGCTACAATCGCCACAAGCATTTGGCTGAGGCTGGTGTTTTCCTTGAGAGCTTTCTCCGCCGCGGCGGTCATGTCCTTCATAACCGTCAGGATCGTGCCCTCCACAGGACGCACCACGCCTTTATAGGCAGTGTTTCGACCTTCCTGCATGGCGCGCATCAGCAAACCAGTATCCATCGTTTCGTAATGGTCGAGCGCGCGCGAAAAACCGCGCCAGATTTGCGAAAGGATGACGCCGCTGTTACCTCTGGCTCCCATTAGAGCGCCTTGGGCAAAGTGACGACCGGTTACGCCAACATTCGTCGAGCGGTTCTGATCGGCTTCAGCAAAGGCTGCCTGCATGGTGAGGACCATGTTGGTGCCAGTGTCGCCATCTGGCACCGGAAAGACGTTTAAGGAGTTGACATACTGTTGGTTGGTCGTCAACCAGAGCAGACCAGCTTCGAAGAGTAGCATAAGCCCATCGCCGTTTAGGGGAGACTGCAGCAGCCGGTGGCGTTCAGCCTCATCAGGCAGGGTTCGATATATATCATTCATTCAGCACCTTATAAATTTTTATTAGTCTGGGTTACTTATTCTTAAGCCCCTGACATGGACATCTACCCGTTTGACCGGGATACCCATGGTTTTCTCGACACTATATTTGACACTTTCTGCCACCGAGTCCGCTACCGATTTGATGCGAAGTCCGTATTCGACGATCAGATTAAGCTCGAGTGAAACCCCGTCCTCCTCCGCATTGACCAAAATACCCACATCAGCCTCTTTCTTGAAGAAGCGTGAGACTGTCTCGGCAGGATTTGCAGGCGCCAGGCTGATCACGCCATAGGATTGCAAGGCAGCATTGCGGGCAACCGTCTTGATTGCCTGCGGGAGGATGTAGACGCTGCCCTGGTAATTACTTTGAGTTGTCATAGAAATCCTCTTTTCTCCGCTAAAATTACTTGATTCTTTCCTTGTTATCTGGTATTATAATCTCTTGCATGTGTAGAAGTAAGCACATACGCAGCCTGAAATTATAATGCAAAAGAGGTAACAAGATGGCAAAGTGCAGTCAATGTGGAAAAACCACAACTTTCGGTCATAATCGCAGTCACTCGCTGGTGGCAACACGGCGTAAATTCCTGCCCAATCTTCAGAGCGTTACTGTGATGGAGAATGGCAGAAAAGTTCGTAAAGTTCTTTGCGCACGCTGCATCAAAACTTTGACCAAAAATTACAACTAGTTTGTTAACCCACAAACGATCAAAAAGTCGCGTTTGCGGCTTTTTTGATTTTAATTCAGTGCCTCTCGTAAGGCACTCACGCCACCCGCAATACCTTCCTGATGTCTGAAAACCGCTGTACCAGCCACGAAGTTTCTTGCTCCAGCGTCATAAGTGGCGCGGATCGTAGCAGCAGTAATGCCGCCGTCCACCTGGACAATTGCATTTGATCCATGTGCCTCCAGTATCGCGCGGGTCTGCCTGATTTTTCCGATTGCCTGCGGAATGAAGCTCTGACCGCCGAAGCCAGGATTAACGGACATGATCAGCACCAATTCCACCATATCTGCCAGCAGTTCCAGCGGTTCCACAGGCGTACCTGGATTAAAAGTTAGACCGGGCTTTACACCGAGTTCGCGGATGGTTTGCAGTGTGCGGTGGATATGTGGGCAGGTTTCGTAGTGCACCGTCAGGAAGTCCGCGCCGGCATTAGCAAAAGCTTCCAGGTGCTTTTCGGGCTCGACAATCATCAGATGCACGTCTAAAGGCAGTGAAGTCACCTTCTTGCAAGCTGCGACGATATCCGGTCCAAAAGTAATATTTGGCACAAACCTTCCATCCATAACATCAATATGGATGGCGTCTGCTCCAGCTGCTTCACAGGCTTGCAATTCCTCACCCAGTCGGGTCAGATCAGCAGAAAGAATCGAAGGCGAAATCAAAGCAGCCATGGCACCTCGCATCAGGGTTTGAGCAATAAGTAGATATAAAACCAGAAAGGAATCAATCCCAATAGCAGCGCCGCAGCCAGCAAGCCCAATGACCAGGTCTTCCAATCGATCGGGGATTTTGCTCGCTCCTCGAGATCGCTTTCCGCAATCCCCGCTTGCAAAGGGCTTGGTTGCGAAGAGATAACCCCTCTTGGAGGAGTCTTTTCTGGCGCAGGTGGAGTAAATGCTTTGGCGGGAACCGGCGTGGGGGTACGTGCTGGAGGCTCTTCGGCAGGGACGGGGTTTGGCCGCACCTGTTCCAGCTTTGGTAATTGCTGTAGATTCTCGTTCGTGAACGGAACTGAGCGTTCTGTTTCATACAAGCCCATCAGCAACCTTCCGAGCTGATCGGCTGTCCGATAGCGGGCGGAAGGCTCCTTGGAGAGTACCTTGAGAATGATCTCCTCCAGTTTCGCCGGGATGCTGGTGTTGAAATAACGGGGCGCTACAGGAAGATCTTCACGATGCATACGCGCAAGTTCGGCAGAGTCAGAGGCTATGAATGGCAATCTCCCAGCCAGCATTTCGTACAGGATGACACCCAGGGAATAAACGTCCGAAGCCGGAGAAGGCGGCAGCCCACTGGCCTGCTCGGGAGAGAAGTAGTGCGGTGAACCCCAAACAACCTCGCTGCGTTCATCGGGAGAAATGGTCGATAAAGCGCGTGCGATCCCAAAATCAGTCACTTTCAGGCGACCTTCCGGGGTGACAAGCATGTTGTGGGGCTTGATATCACAGTGCACCAATCCCGCCCGGTGGGCATAACCCACCCCACTACAAGCCTGGATCATCAGTTCCAGCGCCTCGCTGACGCTAAAACGCTCTTTTTGCTTGATGAGGGTTTTCAAGTCGGTACCGGGCATGTATTCCATCACGATAAAAAGGTGCTTTTGATCGAGACCGAAGTCGTGCACGGTGACAATGTTTGGATGGGAGAGGTTTGCGGCTGCCTTGGCTTCCTGGCGGAAACGTTCGCGGAAGGCAACGTCTTGTGAAAAATCTTCGCGGAGGGCTTTAACCGCCACATAGCGCTCGAGCATCAGGTCTTTGGCTTTGTAAACAATAGCCATACCGCCTGTGCCCAGCGTTTGTTCAAGTTGGTAGCGGTCATTCAGTATGCCCAGCGTAGTCGTCATACGACGTGATTATAATGCAAATCGCAGTGTGATCCGCTTACGGGAAAGGCATGGTTCTGTCCATTTCCTCATTGATCGCTTCAGCTTTTTCTCACAGCTATTAAACAGCATACCTTATACACATTACTGCACATATCTTTGCATAAAACCGAAACTTTCCTGCTGGTGATCGCAAAATTACTCCCCTAACAAACCATATAATTAAGTGGCTACGCGCAGTTGGATTTGACATCTAAATCTGACCCTCTGGAAAAGAGAAAAAAACCATGTTTCTTTGCAAATTACGTGCCCAATTCCTTGCATTTTGTAGGTTTCAGTTCTATAATGTGTGCAAGATTGTCATAAAGTGTCATAAAGTGTCACAACACTGAAAAGAAGCGCTGGTAACCCGGCGCTTCACCAATTAAAGGGAGATTAGAACAAATGTTTTATGGAAGGTTTGAGCACAATATTGACAAGAAAGGTCGGATGACTGTCCCCTCCAGCTACAGGGAACAAACCGTCGGCGATCTTGTCTGCGTGACAAAAGGCCTTGATGGTAACCTGATGGCCTATTCCAAAGACAAGTTCGATACTATCGCTGAATCGATCAACAGCATCTCCATCACAGATCCTCAGCTGCGCTCCTTGCGCCGCGAAATCCTGGGTGGTTCTGCTGAACTCACTTATGACACTGTTGGACGTATTCTCATTCCGACACACCTGCGGAAGTTTGCCGGAATTGATGAAAAAGTGGTCATTATTGGCGTTGGAGACAGCTTTGAGATCTGGGCTCCTGAGCGGTTGGATGCGGAAGAGAACGCGAACAGCGACCCGAAAGCCAATGCTGAACGCTGGGCGATGTTCAATATCAACACTAGAGGAAATTGAGGCAAGCGGTGAGCGAAGTCTCCTTCCCGCACCGCCCTGTACTTTACAAAGAAACAATTCAATATCTGGTTCCCTCGAGCCCGAAGCATTACCTGGATTGCACTGCCGGAGCCGGCGGTCATTCTGAAGGCATCCTAATCGAGAGCGCTCCATCCGGAGAACTCCTCGCGCTGGACCTCGACCCCCTGGCAATCGAACTCACCAGGCAGCGCCTCAGTCCCTTCGGCAATCGCGCGCACGTAATGCAAGCATCTTACCTGCAAAGCGCTGAGATCCTGCAAATGATTGGTAGGCAGGGTGTTGACGGGATTGTGATGGACCTAGGCGTGTCCTCCATGCAGCTCGACCAGAGCGAACGCGGCTTCTCCTTCAGACATGACGGCCTGTTGGATATGCGTTTTGACCCTACCCAGGGTCAGACAGCCGCCGATTTGGTGAACAGCCTGGAAGAAACGGATCTGGCGGACATCATCTGGCGCTATGGCGAGGAACGCTATTCCAGGCGCATCGCGAGGGCAATTCTTAAAGCCAGACCCTTGAAGACCACGGGGGAATTGGCAGAGGTTGTGCGGAATGCGATCGGCAGAAGCAAAGAAAAGCAAGATCCCGCCACCAGAACCTTTCAAGCATTGCGAATCGCGGTCAATGATGAACTCAAGACTGTGGAACAGGCGATACCTCGCCTGATCGCACTTTTAAACCCATACGGACGCCTTGCGGTCATCAGTTTTCACTCTTTGGAGGACCGACTGGTGAAGCAGGCTTTCAAACGCGAAAGCAGCGACTGCATTTGCCCTCCCGAGCAGCCGGTCTGCACCTGCGGGCATAAAGCAAGCGTCCGGATATTGACCTCCAAGCCGATCACCGCATCACCAGAAGAGGTCGAGATCAACCCACGTTCTCGCAGCGCGAAATTGCGGGTAGTTGAGAAGTTGTAGAGGAATGGCACGGAATCTGCATGGAAAAGGCTATGAAAAAGAATCTCTTACAAGCCTATAAACAAGCCCCTTGGCGTACTCAGCTCCAGTGGATTGGCATATTTTTGCTGGTTCTGGTCGGGGTTGCGGTAGTGGCCGGCGTGTACCTGATGATCAGCGGACGCGCGGCTGCCACCGGTCGGCGCATCCAGAGCCTGGAAGCTGAAATCAGCGCGCTGGAAATGGAAATCAGTGACCTCAAGACACAATATGCAGAAGTCTCTTCCGCAAAATCCTTAAGCGAACGAGCGGACGCGCTGAATATGACTATGCTGGACCCACTTGAGGCGATGTACATCGAAGTTCCAGGCTATGTTCCACCTTCCCAACCTGTCCTTGCTCCTCCCCCAGCCGTTGAAGAGATCAGCACACCGGTGCTGTTGCCTGAATTTACCGCTTCCTTGTGGGACTGGCTTCGGTTGAAAGTATTTATTGAGCCGAGCCTGCCCGCAGAATCGACCGAAAGCGTGACCACAGAATCTGTTACGCCGGCTCCGATAGAGGTGGTTCCATGAAAACCACGAATTGGAATCGTTTCTTTATTATTTGCGTCTTGTGCAGCGTGGTCGCTGGTGCTGCTGGGATACAGCTCATCCGCATCCAGAACATCGAAGGAGCGAAACAGATTCTGGCCAATAGCGAAGCCTACCAGGGTATCAACCGCGTGATCTATCCCGAACGTGGTAGCATTTACGACTCGGAGGGCCGACTTCTGGCAGGTAATGAAGTAATTTACGAGGTTGGTCTGGATTTGCAAGCTATTGAACAACCCGAAACGGTTGCTTCAGTGGCTTCAAGTGTTTTGGGACTGGACTATGCCCGCGTCCTGGGCTACACGCAGATGACTCCCGGCAATGGCAATCCCTACTTTGTCGTGCTGGATGGCTTTGTCAGTAAAGACAAAATCGCCCAGTTGGAGTCTATTAAAGAAGATTATGCCAATCGCAGCACCAAACGGGGCGAGGTACGCCCCAATCTACTCGGCTTGGTCTGGACTGCAAACCATAAACGCAGTTACCCCGAAGGCACTTTGGCCTCGAACATCCTGGGCTTTTACAGCTTCCTGGACCGCACGGATGGTATTGGTTATTTCGGTGTGGAAGAAGCCTACGACGATCTGTTGGCTGGTGAGCCAAAAGAGGTTTACTCCGCAATCGATCCCAACCTTCTGACTTCATTAGAAGAAGTTCCGCCAGGTGTGACAGTTCAATTAACGTTTAACCGCGAGATCCAGGCTATGACCGAAACAAAACTGGACGAAGCAATGGAATGGTCGGGCGCTGAAAACGGATCCATCGTCGTCTATGATCCCGAAACCGGTGAAATTATCGCCATGGCAACTACCCCACGGTTGGATCCCAATGAATATTGGAACTATTCCGAACTATTCCCCAACCCAAAGCCCTACAACTCGGCTATCAGCAGCACCTACGAACCCGGATCTGTCTTCAAAGTCATCACCATGGCTGCCGGGTTGGATTCGGGTGTGGTCACACCTGAAACGACTTTCAATGACACCGGCTCTATTTCGGTTAGTGGCGCAACCATTTACAACTGGAACATGGGCGGCTGGGGAGAAGTGGACATGACCGGCTGCATGCAGCACTCGCTAAACGTGTGTCTCGCCTGGCTGGGAATGCAACTTGGACCAGACCGTTTCTATTCGTATCTAAAATCCTTTGGCTTTGACCGTAACACTGGCATCGATTTGGGCGGTGAAAGCCATTGGCCCCTGAAACTGCCGGGTGATGGGTTATGGTACGAAGTTGACCTGGCGACCAATTCTTTCGGTCAGGGTATTTCGGTAACCCCGATCCAGATGGTGACCGCGATTGGCGCAATTGCGAATGAGGGAAAGATGATGGCACCTCACGTCGTCAAGGCGATGGTCATTGATGGTAAACAGTATAACATTGACCCTGTCGTTGTTGGCACTCCCATTTCAGCAGAGACTGCCCACACGCTGACCACTATGCTGGTAAACTCCCTCGAAAATGAAGCCTCAAGCGCTTTGGTCGAAGGTTACAGCCTGGCTGGCAAAACTGGCACTGGTGAAATTGCCACGCCACTGGGCTATACAAACACTTCCACTAATACCTCATTTGTTGGTTGGGGACCTGCTGAGGATCCAAAGTTCCTGGTATATATCTGGCTGGAAAAGCCTGAAATTTCCATCTGGGGCTCCGAGGTTGCAGCTCCTGTCTTTTCGGATCTGGTAAGCGACCTGGTGGTCCTGATGACTATCCCACCCGACAATGTGCGCCTGGCTGAAAAGCCCGGTAACAATAGTCTTGTAATATTGGAGTAATAACGATGTTGACACTAAGCCACATACTTAAAGCTCTCGCACCGGCTACTCAGTATCAAATAACGCAGGATTTGGAGATCGCCTGCGGCTGTGTTGATTCCCGCTGTGCCAGTGAGAAAGGGCTTTTTGTGGCTTTAAAAGGCGAGAATACAGATGGTCACCAGTTTGTTGACCAGGCATTCGCAAATGGGGCAGTTCTGGCATTAATCGACCATGCCATCGAGAGTAAATTCCCGGTTATTGATCTCACTCAGGAAAGTTTTGAGTTACCAAAAAACGCTCCCTTCAGCCTGCAGACACCTGACGCACTATTGGCATTGCAGACTCTGGCAAAATACTGGCGGCAGCAGCACAACCTGGTAGTCATCGGTATTACCGGCAGTGTCGGAAAATCCTCAACCAAAGAGCTCATCGCATCCGTCCTGGGAAGTCAGATGAAAACTCTGAAAAACCAAGGCAATATGAACAATGAAATCGGTCTGCCCCTGACGCTGCTCTCATTGACCGAAGAGCACAAGGCGGCAGTGCTTGAGATGGGTTTTTACGTGGCAGGCGAAATCAAACTGCTGTGTGATATCGCCCAACCCCAAATTGGGATCGTTACCAACATTGGAACCGTCCACGCCGAACGCGCCGGCAGCATCGAAGCAATTGCCCGCGGAAAAGCGGAGCTTGTTGAATCCCTGCCCGCCTCACCCGAAGGATTAGCTATCCTCAATTACGATGATCCGTTCGTCAAAGATATGGCGGGGCTGACCAAGGCGCGTATCTTCTATTATGGTCTCGATCCTGAAGCGGACCTCTGGGCGGACGAAGTTGAGAGCCGCGGACTGGATGGCATCCGCTGCCGTATGCACTACCAGGATGAGAGCCTCTACGTCACAGCTCCTCTGATCGGGCGCCACTCGGTTTACACCATGCTTCGGGCTGCCGCAGTGGCACTCAACTTGGGAATGGACTGGGGTTCAATCTTTGAAGCCTTCAAGGATGACCGTGTTCAACTGCGAATCGTAACCGTAAAAACTGCATCTGGCGCCGTCTTGATTGACGATACCTACAATGCTTCTCCTGACTCAACCATGGCAGCCCTTAACCTGCTTGCCGACCTGAGCGGTCGCAAGGTGGCAGTGCTCGGGGATATGCTGGAACTTGGACGCTACGAGGAAGAAGGACACAACAAGATCGGCATGCGCGCTTCGGAGGTGGCAGATGAGATCGTTCTGGTGGGCACTCGCAGCCTGATGACGCGCGACGCCGCCATCGAAAACGGCTTTCCTGCCGACATGATACATTGGTTCAACGATTTTAACGACGCAACCACCTACCTGCGTGAAACCCTTAAATCCGGGGATATCGCCCTGATCAAAGGTTCACACAGCATGCACATGGAAAAAATCGTAGCAGCTCTGGAGGACGTAGACTAATGCGTGGTTCTTCACTGGCAATCGCAATCAGTAGCATCAGCTTTCTGCTGACGGTCATCTGGGGGAGTCCTTTTATCCGCCTGCTGCGGAACTTGAACATAGGCAAGATCATCCGCATCGATGTGCCTGAATCGCACATGGCTAAGATGAACACCCCTACCATGGGTGGATTTATGTTCCTGATCCCGGTCACGCTGCTGACCGTCATCCTGAATGCGGTTTCCCTTTTTGGCTCATCAAGGCTGATAGGCTCATCCATACTGGTGCCCCTGGCTGCCATGTGGGGTTTCGCGCTGATTGGCGCGGTGGACGATTGGGAAGGCATCCGCGGACCAAGGCGCGGACTGGGAATGCGCGGCAGGACCAAGTTCTTGCTGCAATGCCTTGTAGCGTTGGTGATAGCCTATGCACTCAAGGAAATTTTGGTGGTTCCCCATTTGCTCTGGCCTACATCCCCTGAACCCCTTAACATGGGCTGGTTCTACCTGATTGTCGCAGCTTTCTTCATCGTCGCTTACTCCAATGCCATCAATTTGACCGATGGAATTGACGGTTTGGCAGGAATGATATCCATCGTGGCTTTTGGCGGGTATGGCGTAATTGCCCTCTTGCAAGGCCAGGTTTACCTCGGACGTTTTTGTTTCTGCATTATTGGTGCCCTGGCTGGATTTCTGTGGTTCAACGGCAAACCTGCTGCCCTCTACATGGGCGATACCGGCTCTCAGGCTCTGGGTGCCACCCTGGCAGTGATCGCGCTCATGACCGGGCGCTGGCTGTTCCTGCCGTTGATTGCAATCATTCCGACCGCTGAAGCCCTCAGCGTGATCATCCAGGTGCTCTATTTCAGAGCAACTGGCGGCAAGCGTATTTTTAAGAAAACCCCAGTCCATCATCATTTTGAAATGATCGGCTGGGAAGAGAACCAGATCGTGATGCGTTTTTTTCTCATTGAAATGATCGGCGCCATGCTGGGACTTAGTTTGACATTTATGAGCTGATGAAAACAAATTATTCAGGCAAAAAAGTAATCGTAATCGGAGCAGCCCGCCAGGGGCTGGCAATTTCGCGCTTCCTCTTGAACAGAGGAGCCCACGTTGTGCTGACCGACTCCCGACCTGCAGCAGACTTTGCTGCTGAAAGCACTACCCTGGCTGACTTGCCAGTTGAATTTGCTTTTGGTGGTCACCCGGAAAACCTGCTCGAAGGAGCTGATCTGATTTGCGTCTCTGGTGGTGTACCTCTGACCATCCCCTTCCTGGTGGCTGCACGAAACCAGGGCATTAAACTCACCAATGATTCCCAGATCTTCCTGGAAGAATGCCCTGCAACCGTGATTGGCATCACCGGTTCTGCCGGCAAGAGCACCACTACCGCCCTGGTCGGTTTAATGGCGCAAAAACACTTTGAAATGAAGAACAGCAGCCATCACGCCTGGGTAGGCGGTAATATCGGCAATCCACTGATTGATGACCTCGATAAAATGGATGAAGATGATATGGTAGTCATGGAACTCTCAAGCTTTCAGCTGGAGTTGATGACGACTTCCCCACAGATAGCCGCAGTCTTGAATATCACCCCCAATCACCTCGACCGGCACAGTTCCATGCAGGCTTATATAGAAGCCAAATCCCATATCCTGCGCTACCAGCACCAGGGTGATGTGGCAATACTGAACCGCGACGACGAAGGCTCCTGGAATCTGCTTGATCAGGCTCGCACGGATGTGATCAGCTTCGGCATGAAGGCCCCGGGACATCGTGAGAACGGTACCTATGTGGACAAAGATCAGATCATGCTGCAAATTGGCAATGACAGGCTCAAAATGCTGCCCGTGGAATGGATCAACCTGCGTGGCGAGCATAACCTCTATAACGTTCTGGCAGCTTGCGCTATTGCTGCAGGTGCCACGATTAGTCTGCCTGGAATCCAGCTGGCAATTGAGACCTTTGATGGTATCCCACACCGTCTGGAGCTGGTGCGCGAATTGAATGGCGTTCGCTGGTACAACGACTCGATCGCCACAACCCCGGAACGTACTATAGCCGCCATTAAGTCCTTCGAAGAACCCATCGTTTTACTGCTTGGCGGGCGTGATAAAAATTTGCCCTGGGATAAACTCGCTCAACTGATCCGCAAACGTGTTTCACGCGTAGTGATCTTTGGCGAAGCGGGCGATCTGATTGCTGAAGCCCTCGGCCCCAAAAAGCCTGGTCAGGCTATGCATTCGGTTGTACGCTGCGCCACCTTGCAGGAAGCCATAAAAACCGCACACAATCAGGCTGAATCCGGAGACGTCGTATTGCTGTCTCCTGGTTGCACCAGCTATGACGCCTTCAAAGATTTTGAAGAACGAGGGCAAGCCTTCAGACAATGGGTGAATGAACTATGATCAACGCTACTACTCCCAAATCCCGCCGCCGTACGAACGTGCAATCCCTCTCTTTCGATGTAGGACTGCTATTAATCGTTGCCAGCTTGCTGGTTATTGGTTTGTTAATGGTTTATTCCGCCAGTTGGGACGTCTCGATGGCCATCAGCGGCAGTCAAAACTCCATTTTTCTGAGGCAGGTTCTTTGGGTAGCGCTGGGAGTGATCGGCGCAACGGTGCTGAGTTTTTTTGATTACCACCACTATCGCAAGTGGGTAGTCCCAATGATGATCGTCGTGATCATCAGTCTCCTTGCGGTTTTGGTCGTACGGGAAGTTCGATACAACTCAGCTCGTTCATTATTAGGTGGATCCATTCAGCCTTCTGAGTTTGCCAAACTTGTTTCTATTTTGTACCTGTCTGTCTGGCTGACAAACAACAAAGACATGCTGAAGGATTTCAAGAATTACCTGCTACCGTTATCTTTTGGTATCGGCTTCATCGTGGCGTTGATCCTCGCCCAACCAGACTTGAGTGCAGGCCTGACCGTGCTAATGTTGGGTATCATGCTCCTTTTCCTGGCTGGAGGCGATTGGAAACATGTCGGCATTGTCATCCTGGCTGGTCTGTTTGGTTTTGTCTTCCTTATCAATGTCATGCCTACCGGGCGCATACGCTTCGCCGAGTATTTGTCTGGACTTCAAAATCCAACCCAGAGTTCTTACCACATCCAGCGCACCTACGAAGCAATTATCAAAGGCCGCGTCTTCGGCGTGGGGCTTGGCAAGGCAACTACCAAGTTCACCGGTCTGCCCCTGCCCCATACCGACAGCATTTTTGCTGTCGTGGCTGAGGAGACCGGCATTATTGGTTCCATAATCGTGATAGCGCTTTACGTCTTGCTGATTTGGCGCGGTTTCAAGATTGCCCGAAACGCTCCGGATCAACTGGGTTCATTGCTGGCATTTGGTCTGACCAGTTGGATTGTCATAGAAGCCCTGATCAATGTTGCGGTCATCGTTGGTTTGCTGCCTTTTGCTGGCAATGCCCTGCCTTTCATCAGCGCGGGCGGATCCAGCATGACGGCAACGATGGCTGCCATTGGGATCGTGATGAATGTTGCTCGCCAGGGGACGAACAAAACAGCCTCTGAAAGGAGTACTACCAGTGCGACTGTTGATTTGCGCAGGCGGGACGGGCGGCGGAGTGTATCCGGCGCTAACCGTTACGGAGAGATTGACTAATGACACAGAGGTTTTGTGGGTCGGCAGCGAAGGCGGCATGGAAGCCGAGCTCGTCGCGCGGGCAAATCTGCCCTATCGCGGTATTCGCGCAGCTGGGGTCCACGGCGTTTCTATCAAGCAAATGCCAGGAAATTTGGTGAAATTATGGCAGGGTTACGGTCAGGCAAGGCAAATTCTAAAGGAATACAAACCCGAGGTGATGATGTTCACGGGCGGGTATGTGGCAATTCCTATGGCTTTAGCCGGTCTGAAAGTTCGGACCTTGTTGTTCGTACCGGACATCGAACCCGGGTTGGCACTGAAAACCTTAGCCCGCTTTTCGGACAAGATCGCGGTCAGTGTGAGCGATTCGAAAAGATTTTTCAGCAAGAAGGAGAAAGTTGAAGTGACCGGTTACCCCCTGCGCCAGGACCTGATGAAATGGACCAAAGCGGATGCTTTGGCATACTTTGGGTTTAACAGCGAAAAACCGGTAATCCTGTTCACCGGCGGCAGCAGCGGCGCGCGCTCGATCAACAAAGCAGTCATTGCCATCCTGGGCGAGCTGCTGAAGCGCTACCAGGTGATCCACCTGACTGGGCACTTGGATTGGGAAACAGTAAAAGTCGCAACGGCCAGCCTGCCCCAGAGTTACCAGGCTTTCCCCTATCTTCACGAGATGGGAGCAGCTTTCGCCGCGGCAGACCTTGTGGTCTCAAGAGCCGGCGCATCTGTGCTGGGTGAGTATCCCTTCTTTGGTCTGCCAGCCATTTTGGTTCCTTATCCCTACGCCTGGCGCTATCAGAAAGTCAATGCGGATTACCTGGTGGAACGCGAAGCTGCAATTCTGCTGGAGGATCAGTATCTGCAAAGCCAGCTGCTGTCGCAGATCGACACTCTCTTCCAGGACCAGGCGCGTTTGCAGCACATGCAGCGGGCAATGAAAGCCCTTGCTCAGCCTCAGGCAGCGGAACGGATTGTCAATCTACTCTACGAAATGGCGGAGGGATAGGGGTTCACATGGTTTTGCTCAACGTTTTATTCACAATCTTTGTCGTGCTCTTTGGAATCATCGGAGCAGTCCGCGGTTTACGCAAAGAACTGGTGGTAATCGTTTCAGGAATACTGGCACTTTTTATTATCCAGGAGGTTCTCCCCCGCCTCTTTGGAAGTTTATCCGGTACAAAAGCGCTTTATCTCGAGTTAATGGTGTTATTCGTCTGTGGCTTTCTTGGTTATCAGACCCCCGCATTCCGCTGTTTTTTCGAGTCCGGAAGGTTCAACCGGGACACACCGATCGAGGTGATCCTGGGGGCGGTATTTGGAGCTGTCAACGGTTATTGGATGGTGGGTTCAGCCTGGTATTTCATCGACAAGGCAGGCTATCCATTTGCCTGGATCATAGCGCCTGATGCAGGTACTGAGTACGGTCAGCAAGCGATCGAACTCCTCAATAATATGGTTCCAAAACTATTAACAGGCAATGGGTTGTATGTGGCAGTAGCAATCGCAGGCCTGATCGTTATAGGAGTGATGATTTGATGAGTAAAGTGCATTTCATCGGGATTGGTGGAACGGGCATATCAGCAATCGCCCTGCTGCTGCTTGAAAAAGGCTGGCAGGTTAGCGGGACGGATAAGTCTGCTTCACGCTACTTCGATGCAGTCACAGCTAAAGGTGCCTACACACTCCTTGGGCATAGCCCGGAACTGGCGCTGGCAGCGGACGTAATTGTGCGATCCTCAGCCGTGCACGACGATGACCCCGAAGTCGTTGCCGCTCGCAAGATGGGAATCCCCGTCCTCAAACGAAACGAATTTTTGCCGGAACTGACTGCTGGCTACCAGACGATCGCAGTTGCCGGCTCTCATGGCAAAACCACCTGCACAGCGATGCTGGTGACGATGCTGCGCGGATTGGGAGTGGATCCAACCTTCATCCTCGGGGCACAAATTCGCCCGCTGGCAACGAACGCGCATGCCGGAACAAGCGACTTGTTTGTGATCGAAGCCGATGAATATGACAACATGTTCCTGGGTTTGAGCCCAAAATTCAGCCTGCTGACCAACGTGGAGTACGATCACCCGGACTTCTTCCCTACTCCAGAGGCGTATAACCAGGCGTTTGCAGCGTTTGTCCACCGCACACAGCCAGGTGGCGCAGTGATCGCCTGCGCTGAAGACGAAGGCGTACGCAACCTCCTGACAAGAGAAGATTTTGACGGTATCAAGATCCTCACATACGGATATAGCGCAGATTTCACGTATCAGATCCAAAACGTTCGCTGGAATGGCGATGGGTATAACTTCAACCTCAAGCATACGTCTTCACAACAGGTATTGGGGGAGTTTAGTCTGCGTGTGCCCGGCAGGCATAATCTTCTAAACGCTGCCGGAGCACTGGCAGTACTGCACCAAATGGGGTTGAACCCTTCATCAGCAAGCGAGAGCCTGGCTGAATTCGTGGGTACTGAGCGACGCTTCGAACAGGTCTGCCACAGTGGCGATACGGTGGTGATCAACGACTATGGGCACCACCCCACTCAATTGGACCTGACACTCGAAGCTGCCCGCGAGCTATACCCTGATCATCGCCTCTGGGCAGTCTGGGAACCCCACACATTCTCGCGGACCGACCGAATGCATAACGCCTTCGTCACGGCACTACAACGTGCTGACCACATCGTGATCCTCCCGACGTATGCTGCCAGGGAAACCGTTGAAACCAACACTCCCCGCCAGATTGCAGAAGAAATTGGAGGCTCAAAAGCAGCCTACTTCACGAATTTCGCTGAAGCCGCTGACTTTGTTGCAATGGAAGCCGAGGGATTGAATGTGGTCATCGTCTTTTCAGCAGGCAAGGGTCCGGAGTTTGCGACCATGCTCTGCCAGAAACTGGACACTCGGAGGCAGAATGACTGAACTGCCGCTGCGAAAATTACAGGCTCTGTTTGGCGACAAACTGCAGGAAAACGTACGTATGGCCAATTACACCACCACGCGTGTGGGCGGACCTGCCAGCGGCATGATCTCAGTCTATACCGCTGATGAAATGCGCCGCACGGTCAAGATTTTGTGGGATTTGGATGTGCCATTCCGCATCCTGGGTGGTGGCTCAAACCTTCTGGTAAGTGATTCTGGTTATAAGGGCGTGATGGTGCACAACCGCTGTCACAACATCCGCATCGATACCAAGAGCGAACAACCCATTATTTTCGCGGAAGGCGGTGCGAACCTTGGTGCAGTTTCACGCCAAGCCAGCCTGCGGGGTGTCTCTGGCTTTGAATGGGCAAACAGCATCCCAGGTACGGTTGGCGGAGCGGTTTATGGCAACGCTGGCGCGCACGGCTCAGATATTTCCAAATGCATGCTTATGGCGCAGGTCATCACCAAAGACGAAGGTGAGCAGAGCCTCGATGGTGAAGGCATGGGCTTCCAATACCGCTCGAGTAAGTTCAAGCGCAATGGAGAAGAGGTGGTCATTTTGAGCGCCAGCTTCTCCGGGATAAAAGTGGAGCCTGAAGTCACCCAACGTTTGCTGGAAGAATTGACCGAAAAAAGACGTCAGACCCAACCGGTAGGTCCCTCGTTTGGGTCAACCTTCAAAAATCCACAGGGAGACCATGCCGGTCGGCTGCTCGAAGCTGTTGGGATGAAAGGTGTGACGTCAGGGCATGCCTCTTTCAGTACGGTACACGCAAACTTCATCTTGAACGATGGCGAGGCCACCGCGCAGGATTACTACAGGCTGATCCGCCTGGCACAAAAAACTGTGAAAGAACAATTTGGCGTCGATCTGAATCTTGAGGTCGAATTACTGGGTGAATTTGAAGATGACTGAGAAGCTGAATCTGGTATTGATCTTTGGTGGACGTTCCGGCGAACATGCAGTCTCACTGCGTTCCGCTCTTTCTGTCCTGAATGCGCTGGATGAGAACAAGTATCAAGTTTTCCAGGTTGGTATCACCACGGAAGGGCTGTGGCTCTATGGCTCAAACGCACACAAGGCTTTCCGCGAAGGCAACCACGAATCGCTCGACGAAGCACTGATACTCGATGACAGTGGCAAGCCCCATCTGTACATCCGCAAGGAAAATCAGCTTGAGGGCATTACTCCGATCGATGTAATTTTCCCGGTCCTGCATGGAACCTTCGGTGAGGATGGAACCATCCAGGGCTTGTTCGAAATCCAGAATTGTGCATATGTTGGCGCAGGTGTGCTTGGCTCCTCTGTGGCGATGGACAAAGCTGTCTGCAAGCACGTGATGCAATCCATTGGCGTTCCTGTTTTGGAATACTCCGTGTTCTCCCGCCGTGAGATTCAGACGAATTTGCAGGAAACAATGGAGTCAGCAGAGCGTATCGCCGCCTACCCATTGTTTGTCAAACCAGCCAATCTTGGATCTTCGGTGGGTATCAGCAAAGTCCGCAACCGCGAGGAACTCGTAAAAGCGCTTGAGCTGGCAGCCCGATATGATCGCCGTATCCTGGTGGAACGCGGCATCGCTGCCAGAGAGATCGAGATCAGTGTTCTTGGTAATACCGAGGTGGAATGCACAGTGCCCGGGGAGATCGTCCCGGGAGATGAGTTCTACACCTATAAGGATAAGTATCAGTCCGGCGACCCCGAGGTTGCCATTCCAGCTCCCCTGCCAGATGCCCTGACAACCCAGTTGCAGCAATACGCCATCGATGCTTTCAAAGCAATCGACGGCGCGGGATTGGCACGGGTGGATTTTTTGATCGACAAAGTCAGCGGTGAAGCCTATTTCAACGAAATCAACACCATGCCTGGTTTCACCGAGATCAGTATGTACCCGAAACTCTGGCTCCACTCAGGGCTTAGCTACCCCGAGTTAGTTAACCGGCTGGTGGAGCTGGCGCTGGAGCGCAAAGCCGAGCAGGATGAAACCATCAGGAAGTACGAGGAGTAAGATGGCGAGCGGATCCAACAGAACAACCAGGGCAGATGAAGTGCGAGCCCGCCGGAAGATTGAACCGGCGCGGCGCAAACCCATCCCGACCAACCCTTCCGTGCGTGTCTCCAGGGACGCCCAAAACGCCTCACGGGTTGTGGCACGCCGCTCCTATACGAGCACCCAATATTCCAAATCGGCTGCTACGCGCAATCGCAGCCGGGTCTACATGCCCACCGGCACGCCTGGCAGCGAGGTGCGGTTGCCTCCCCTGCCCCAGTTTCACTTTAGCTGGCGTTTGCTCTCAGGTCTGATCGCGGTCGGAATGCTCGTTTTGCTTTTCATGATGGAAACCTCAACCGCTTTCGCCGTGGACCAGGTGAACCTGAGTGGCGGCGTTCGCGTCCCCGTGGAGGAAATAAGCCAGAAACTGGATATCCAAGGCGAATCGATCATCCATGTTGTTCCCAGCGACATTGAAAACCAGATCCTGGAAGCCTTCCCGGACATCAAAGCTGCAGAAGTGAAAGTCAGGATGCCAACCGACATCGACATCGTCATCCAGGAACGCATCCCGGCGTTGCTCTGGCTGAATAATGAAGAAGTGGTTTACTGGATCGACCAGGATGGTTTCGCCTTTACCGTGCGCGGGGAAGCAACCCTACCTATCCGGGTTTATGCCAATAGTGAACCGCCCCACCCACTGGGATGGGTACCACCTGAACTTCAGTTGGAAGCAATCGAAACGGAAAACCAGGAAAAACTTCCATTGGTGGATCCTGCTTTCGTCGCCACAGTGCAAAAGCTGAACAGCATAAAACCTGCTGAAAGCCCCATGCTATACGATGCAAAGAATGGCTTGGGCTGGGTTGACCCGCATGGCTGGCAGGTTTACTTCGGGGATGACGATGCAAACATCGACATGAAACTTCTTGAGTACACCAAGATTGTTGAGACCATTCTGGATAGAAACTTGCAACCAGTTTTAATCAGCATGGAATTTCTACACGCACCTTATTATCGTTTGGAGCCTTAATTATGGAAGAAGAACCGATTGTTGTTGGATTAGATGTTGGGACTGCAAAAGTGTGCAGCCTGGTAGCCAGGGTAGAAAATGGCAGCAACTTGCGCATCCTTGGGGTAGGCATCGAACCTACCAAGGGCATCCGAAAGGGAATTGTGACCGATATCACTGCTGCTTCAGAAAGCATTGCGCGCTCGATCGAAAAAGCCGAACGAACATCCGGTTTTGAGATCAACTCGGCAATTGTTAATCTGGCTGGGATGCAAGTCTCGTCAACCATTAGCAAAGGTGCGGTGGGTATCTCCGGGCGTGTGATTGACCAGGAAGATGTTTATCGCGCGCTGGACTCCGCCCAGGCAATTGCTGTACCCCACAATCGTGAGATCGTGCACGTGATTCAACGCGGTTTCAGCGTGGACGGACAGGAAGGCATCCGCCAACCGGTGGGCATGCACGGCTTCCGCATGGAAGTTGAAGCCCACATCATAACCAGTGCCGCATCTTCGATGGAAAACCTGCGCCAGTGTATCTCTATGGCTGGGATTGACGTTTCTCAGTTTGTACTCAATCCCCTCGCTTCAGGTGAAAGTATCCTCTCCGAAACAGAACGCGAAATGGGCGTGGCAGTCATTGATCTTGGCGCTGGCACCACCAGTGTGGCAATTTACGTCAAGGGGGACGTTTTCCACGCCAATGTCCTGGGTGTCGGTGGCGATCTTGTGACCTCGGATATCGCCCAGGGACTGCGATTGCCACTTGAAGTGGCGGAAGAAGTCAAACTCAAGCACGGTTATGCTGTCCTCGAAGATATCCACGAGGACGAGTCCTTCAACGTCATCACCTTTGGCTCTGAACAGAGCACCAAGGTTGACCGCCGTGAATTGGTAAATATCATCGAAGCCCGTGTGGAAGAAATTTTCATGATGGTCCACCAGGAACTCAAGCACTCGGGTTATGACTCACTCCTGCCAGCAGGTTTAGTCCTGACGGGTGGCGGAAGTCAGATGCCTGGTATACGCAAACTGGCAAGCAAGGTAATAGGTTTACCAGCCCGTATTGGAAAACCAGAGCGCATGGTTGGTCTCACCGACCAAATTTCGAGCCCCGCTTTCGCTACCAGCATAGGACTGCTGGATTGGGGCATCCTTTTCAGTGAAACAACCCAGATCGCTCCTGAGCGACCTGGTAAATCGCAGCGAGCTAACAACAATTCCAAAGCGGATGGCTTTGTCCAGTGGCTCAAACGAATGTTGCCATAATCATACAAGCACAATAATAGAGGAGATCAAAATGGAAGCAAAACAAACTGAATCATTCGCAAGAATCAAGGTAGTAGGTGTTGGTGGTGGTGGCTGTAATGCGGTAAACCGCATGATTGCTGAAGGACTGCAGGGGATCGAATTCATTTCGATCAACACAGACGCCCAGGCGCTGCTCAAATCGCAGGCACAAACCCGCGTGCGCATTGGAGAAAAGTCCACCCGCGGTCTGGGCGCTGGTGGCGACCCAAAAATCGGCCAGGCAGCCGCTGAAGAATCAGCCGAGGATTTATATGAAGTGCTCAAAGGCGCGGATATGGTCTTCGTGACTGCTGGTTTGGGTGGCGGCACTGGTACTGGTGCTGCGCCCGTTGTCGCTCAGATCGCCAAAGAAATTGGCGCACTGACCATCGGAGTCGTCACCCGGCCTTTCTCTTTTGAAGGTGCCCATCGCTCTCGCGCAGCCGAGCAAGGTGCCATGCGGCTCAAGGAACATGCTGACACGCTGATTGTGATCCCCAATGATCGCCTGCTGCAAATCGTCAACAAAAATGTCGGTCTCAATGATGCCTTCCGCATGGCAGATGACGTCTTGCGCCAGGGCATCCAGGGTATCTCCGAGCTGATCACCATCCCCGGTTTGATCAACCTCGACTTTGCTGATGTCCGCACGATTATGTCCGAAGGCGGTGCGGCTCTAATGGCTGTTGGTCAGGCTTCTGGTGAAGACCGCGCCAAGATTGCAGCGGAACAGGCTATTTCGAGCCAGCTTTTGGACGTCACCATCAATGGCGCTCGCGGTATCCTGTTCAATGTTACGGGCGGAACCAACCTGTCGCTGTTCGAAGTCAACCAGGCCGCTGCGATTATCAAAGAGACCGCCAGCCAGGACGTAAACCTGATCTTCGGTGCCGTTATTGACGAAAACATGGGTGATAACATCCGCATCACCGTGATTGCCACTGGCTTTGATCGTCCTACGCCTCCCCAGGAGGCGGAGCCCGCTTTTTTTCGCCAGGAACATCCCCGTCAACAGCAGGACCGGCTAAGCGTCAACGATACCCGGGCACAGAACGCTCCTGACGCGCAACAGGCTCAGACGAAAAAACAGGAAGAGTATGTTTACACCAGCGATGTGGATATTACCCTCCCGGCATTTGTAAGGCGAGAACTAAGCAAACGCTCAAACCGCTAAATGTTATTTTCAGGATCTCCTGATAGTGCTAATTAGATTCTTCCTCCGGATAGCCAGAGGAAGAATCTCGGCAAAATTGTAATAGCACAAATCTGGAAATTATCCTCATTCATTCTTCCTGCCTGGGTCTATCCGGGGTTGTCTTATTTATGGGCTGAGTTTTTATGCAACCCTTTTTTACCGAAACACAAAGCCAACACAAAGGTGCGTAAGGGGCGTGTTAGTCTGCTTTTTCTCCTTGATCGTGCCGGTCTCCAGACCGCGCACGTGCACCGACCGAAGGTCTCCAGTTGATGTATTAAAAGGCAGATCGCCATACCTTGCTTAGCTGGTACAGGCGCCACTACCGCTCGCGATGCCGAGCTTGATTGTGCCGGTCTCGAGACCGAGCACGGTTTTTGACCGAAGGTCTCCAGCGTTTGAGATGGGAAAAGCAGAACGCCACACCCTGCTCGCGGGCACAGGCGCACCAAACGCTCGCGATGCCATGCTTGATTGTGCCGGTCTCCAGACCGAGCACAGTTTTTGACCGAAGGTCTCCAGCGTTTGAGATGGGAAAAGCAGCACGCCACACCCTGTTTCGCGGGCACAGGCGCAAAAGAAGTGGCGATGACCGGTGGTGCGTTGCTACCAGGATCCCATCAGGGCAACCCGGCTATATGCAGTATCGAAAAGAGCTGGGTTCAGAGATGTAAACTAGTTACAAGTGTAGTTTTTGCAACCTGAACGATTTATTCTTGTCATCCTGAGAAATGACGAAGGATCTTGTCGGTCGAAAAAATAAATATTTATTTGTATGATGTAGGGTTGAGGCCTGCCTCAACCAGGAACGGCATTTCTATCTACCATTTGGAACAGGCAGGCCTGTTCCCTACAAACCCTTCTCTACGACCTGTTCCTTGCAATCCCGGTTGTGAAAGGAGAGCTTTGTTTAGACAAGTATGATTGTTTACACATTATCCGGGGTGATTATTTACAGGTTAAGGGCAGACACAGGGGTCTGCCCCTACGAAAGCCACCTTTCCCTTAAACACCAGATGTAGGGGTAACCCCCTGTGGTTACCCCTACGGCATTTGATCGCATCAGTCTCCTCTCCGA
>DBRR01000028.1 GCA_002306055.1 Anaerolineaceae bacterium UBA1363 | reverse complement strand
GGGAAAATGTCTGTGCCTTATGCCAATTTATTCAAGGCTATAATCAATGAAGATCTTCCTCTTTCGTCCTGATCACGGACATTTGAAACAGATACAATGCCAAGAATATACAGGGTGGACAAGCTCTGCTTTCACAACCGGGATTGCAGGGAAGAGGTCGTAGGGAACGGGTTGTAGGGAACAGGCCTGCCTGTTCCACCTGGAGGATAGGAATGCTGTTCTTGGTTGGGGCAGGCCTCAACCCTACATCATACAAATAAATATTCATTTTTTCGATCGACAAGATCCTTCGCCATTTCTCAGGATGACAAGATAAATCGCTCGGGATACAAAAACTGCAGTTGTAACTGGTTTACATCTCTGAACCCTGCTCTTTTTGATACTGCAGACTGACATACCCCCTTCACGTAACTATAGATTAGATGCCTGGTCAGAATTGGGGCTCGCATTGACGGATTTCCCGTCATCGCGAGCCTCTTTTGCGCCTGTGCCCGCGAAGCAGGGTATGGCGATCTTCTTTTTTAGACATGGAAAATGTTTATTTTGAGGACTATCGAAGAACTGGGTTGTGTAATACACCTCAATAAACCCTACATGAATTCGAGTCAGGGTAAGTCCTAACTTTCATTCCAACAACTCCTCCACGTATTCTGTCGCAAACCGCATGGCGGAACCTTTCATAATTCCAGGATGTCAGGTATGTATCTTGTAAAAGTAGATAGACATTTTATAAAAGAGACTTCTGAGAATTTAATCAAGCCAGGTCGATTGAAAAATGTGAAGGGTTTAAGCGAGTTGGTCGGTTTTCGGCTGCGATTTGGCAGGTTTGCTCTCAGTTGGTTTTGGCCCTGTGTATTGGGAATACGGTGTGGGTGGATTTGTCAGCAGCCGTTGCAGGTTCATTAACGAAGCCGGGTCGTAAATGGTAAATCCACAGACATCACAAATCCAGGCCGGGAAATCCGGCACTATCAGCGGTTTGCCAGCCGTGCGCGCAGCAAAACTGCGTTTTCCGGGCTGGATTCTGCCAAAGTAACAGCGAGGGCATACTTCAGGAATTTCGGGGAGAGCTTTGATGTTTTGTTTCATTCAGGCGGGGTGCTTTCAGGGTTCGGCATGAACCAGGTCCATGTTGGTTAAAACACGGAGACGGTCGAGCGGCCAGTATACGAGGATCGCCTTCCCAACGACCCATTCCTGCTTCACAAAACCCCAGTCATGCGAATCAGAAGAGTGGTTGCGGTTGTCCCCCAGAACGAACAGCTCCCCTTCGGGTACTTTCCAGGTGCCAGTATATCCGGGTAATTCAGCAATGTATGGCTCGGTAATAGCCTGACCATTCACCCGCACAACCCCACCGCCAATGTCTATAGTATCTCCGGGCAGACCAATCACGCGCTTGATGTAATCTTCCGTGACTGTTCCCTGGTAATGAAAGACGATGATATCTCCGCGTTTGGGTTCACCAAGTTTGTAGGCCAGCTTGTTTACCACCAGCAGGTTGCCTTCATGCAGTGTGGGTTGCATGCTTACGTTGTAAACCCGCACACGCGAGGTGACGGCATTCAACAGTAGGAATAAAACCACCGCCATGAGGATGGTCTCGAGCATATCGCGCCAAAAACCGCGGGTTTTGTTCTCGGGTTTCACTTCGGGTGTTGGTTCGACTTCCTTGATTTCAGTTTCGTTTTGTTCCACAAGCATCCATTCTATCACGCTCGAGTGCAGCATGAATTCAGGTATTATAAATCAAACCTGGCAAACTAATCTTCCAAGCTTTTACGTTCGCGTTTCTTCAACACGAGTCGGATGGGCGTACCGGTAAAGGGAATCTCCTTGCGGATCTGGTTCTCCAGGAAACGCATATAGGTGAAGTGCCCCAGGTTTGGGTCGTTGCAGTACAGCAAGAACGTTGGCGGATCAGTTTTCACCTGCGTGCCGTAATAAATTCGGAAAGGCTTGCCAGTGCCAGAAGTCGATTGATGCAAGTCCTGGGCGTTTACCAGGATGCGGTTCAACTGGGAGGTCGGCACCTTGCGCAGGCGTTCCTGCTGGATCTGCTTTACCAGGGGCAAAACCTGGTGCACGCGCTGACCGCTCAAGGCTGAAAGGAACAATATCGGAATGTATGGCAAAAAGTTCAGTTGCTGGCGGACCTGGCGTTCAAATTCCATGCTGGTGTTGGTGTCTTTTTCAACCAGGTCCCACTTGTTGACCACCAAAATCACGCTTTTCCAGGCTTCATTGATGTAGCCGGCAATGTGGGTATCCTGGGCGGTGATGCCGGTGGTCGCGTCCACGACCAGCACAGCCACATCACAGCGTTCAATCGCCTGCATGGCTCGCAGAACAGAGTACTTTTCAACGCCCGGGATGATGGAACCGCGTTTTCGTATTCCAGCGGTGTCGATCAGGATGTAATCCTGACCGTCAATCGTGACCGGTGTGTCGATGGCGTCGCGCGTGGTGCCGGGAATATCGCTGACGATCGCGCGTTCTTTGCCGATGATCTTATTTAGCAGGCTGCTTTTGCCCGCGTTTGGCTTGCCAACGATGGCAACTTTAATAGCGATCTCGTTGACTTCTTCTTCCACCTGGGCAGGAAAATGCGCCACGATCTCATCCAGCAGATCGCCAGTTCCAGTGCCGTGGATGGCAGAGATCGGATAGGGTTCGCCAATCCCCAATGAGTAAAAGTCCATGGCGTTCAGTCGGGCAGTTTCGCTGTCGGCTTTATTGACAGCCAGCACAATCGGCGGCATCAGCTTGCCTTCCTCCTGCCGTTGGCGCTTGCGCAGCATGTTCGCCACTTCGCGATCGGCCTGGGTAACCCCACTAAGCGCGTCCACCACCAACACGATCACATCCGCTTCCTCAATAGCCACTTCCACCTGGGCGCGGATTTCATCAATAAACGCCGCCGAGCCAATCGAAAGGGGTGCCTGATCGCGTTGTTTGCTGGGGTCAATACCGCCCGTATCAACCACGAAAAAATTATATCCAGACCAGTTACCTTCCGCCACCAGGCGATCGCGCGTGGTGCCAGGCACGTCATCAATGATGGCGAGGCGTTGCTCTACCAGGCGATTGAAAAGGGTACTTTTACCCACGTTTGGTCTTCCGACGAGCACAATGACAGGTTTATCCATGAAAAATCCTATTTATTTGTTCATTATTCTATTTCGTGATTACGACTTCAATTAAGCCAGGCAGAGTCGAGTCGAGTCGCAGTTCCGGCCGCTCGAGTTCGACTGTAGGGGATAATTGGTAAGTGCCTTCTGTCAGCCCGGTAAGATCCAGAGTAACGTGCACCGAAGCCGTTCCAATATTTTCGAGCAGGTTCATTGGACCGGAGATGTAAACATCCACACTTTGGGGGGAAAGTTTTGCTTGCAGCCCGCCCGCGAGATTAATCGCTGTAACGGGCACTCCGATAATTTGGGTGGAAGTGTAGATTGCTTCAACACCCACCGAAACCACAACGGATTGATCGCCAATCACCACGATGCCTTCTGGCAGTTGTAAGCCCACCCGCGACTCAAAACTCTGCTGTGCGCCGTTCAAATTCACCGGTTCGGTCTCTATATAGGCAGGCATACTGCGTATCAGGTCAGGGTTCGAGGCGTAGACCGTCAAAATGGGTGGATCAACCACGATACTGGTCAGGTGATAGCCTTGCGCCACGGAACCATTAGTAACAATTTTGACAAATACATTTCGATAGCCAATCAACTGCTCTACTTCAATGCTTACATCCACACGGCTGGGGTTGAGGACAACACCCTCCACCACGACTCCAGCCTCGTTGATAGGCTTTAGGTCCAGCGTGCGGCTGATACTGGATGTAAGTTCAGAGACGTCGATAGTAGCGACAACATCCACGACGGTATTCACGAGCGATTCGGGTCCAACCAGTTTGACTTCAGATTGACTCAATCTTGCGCTGCGGATTTGAAACCCCACCGGTAAAGTTCCCGTCTGGACCAGACTGATGGACATGGTTCTGGAGGAAACCTTCTCAAGCGAGATCTCAACGGAAGCTGGAGAGACTTCCACCACCTGAACCGGTTTCAGATCAACAAGCACCTCAGGGATGAGGATATGATCACCGGCTTCCAGCCCTGAAAGGTTTATGGTTGCGTTGATCAGGCCTGGATCGTTTGCCAGGCGGGCGTGGACCGATCGGGGAGCTCTAAGAGTGACCTTGACGCTCTGCACTTCTTGGTAGGTAATCACCAGGTCCGGGTTTAGTCCCAATATTTCAAGTTTAATCGGCGTCTTGTAGGTGATGGTTTGATTGGGATCACTGGCGGTAACAGATGAAACCCAAACAATGATTGCCAACACCAGGGCAGTCAGCAAAGTGGGCAGGAAGGAGACAAATTTACGTATTATTTTCATCAGTTTCCTCCTCTTCCCCAGGTTTGTGAAGCTTGAAGTAAGACAGCCACGATTTTTGGCGCTTTGTAACTTCATTGGAGATCATGAAGGCGCGCATATTGTTTAACAGGCGTTCGCTGTCCAGGCGGCGGATCAGGCGTCCGCGATGGGCAATGGAAATTGTGCCAGTTTCTTCAGATACGACCACAGCGATAGCGTCGCTGACTTCGCTAATACCAAGCGCGGCACGGTGGCGCAAACCCATCGAACGTTCGACCGTGGCATTAAGCACGCCACTACTTGAAAGTGGCATCACGCAGCCAGCTGCCATGATGCGATTTCTGTCAATGATAACTGCGCCATCATGCAGTGGCGTGTTGGGGTAAAAGATTTGCATCAGAAGTTGAGGAGTGACTATGGCGTCCAGAAGCACACCGTTCTTGTAGTAACTATCCAGGAACTGTTGCCGCCGGAGAACAATCAGCGCGCCGTGCCGGCGTTGGGCAAGCTGCTCGACTGCGCTGGTGATGGCTTGAAGTGTCTGCTCGAGGCGTTCACTGTCTTTTGCACTTCGATGCTTGAACAGTTCCAGATCGCTGATGGTACCCATGCGTTCAAGTCCGTGCCGAATCTCTGGAGCGAGAACGACAGGAATCGCGAAGATCAGCGCGGGAGAGATCGTGTCGACCAGCCAGGAAAAACCAGGCAGATCAAGCACCGAGATCAGTAATGTTACCAGAATAATGATCAGGAAGATTCCGCGGAGCAGGGTTTGGGCTCCTGTGTCGCGTAAAAGGTAGAGAATGGATGCAAAAAAGATCGTGACAAGCACGATATCCAACAGACTGGACCATGTGAAACGTTCCAGTATGAATAGAAAATTACTCCAAAGTTCCTGCATACTTGCAATGCCTTCCCTGCATTAAAGTATACCCCCTAAAACTAATTTTTTACCTGTTATCCTTGAATTTTAGTGAAATACACCTCGCCAGGCATCAGTCCATGCTTGCGCAGGAAGTTGTTATAGAGCACCGGGTGTACTGGCGGGTCATCGTCGCCATAGGTGAATCCCAGCAATTTTGCTTCTTCCGGTGAGATGAAATCCTTTGCCACAATCAGCATGTCGCTTAGCCCTGCCAGGTACTGCTTCAACAGGGGAAAACTGACTTTTGATGGTAGCAGATCGGACCGGAAAGGCGCATGCGCCAGGTAAACAGCCATACTTTGCTCGATGCGGAAAATCATTAGTTGGACCAACTGCCCACCTTTATAAAACGCCACCACCGTTCGTTGACCGAGCAAACGATAGAGATCTTCGTCTTCCCATTTTTGTTCGGTCTTTTCCTCCATAAAAGAGGAGGCGGTCGCAAAAACCGTTGGGTCAAGATGGCTGAGCCGAATCCCATCCTCTTCGGAGTCGACTTCAAAAGGCGACAGCCCTAAGCCGCTATACAGCTCGCGGGTCTGCTCGTAGGTGTGGGCAAAACTGGTATCAGTGTAAATAGCATGGTCTGCCAAAAGAATTTTTTCAGATTGGGGCGACTGGGAAAGGATGCGCTGATGCGCCGCGCTTTCATCCAATCCACGCCCTTCCATCAGGCGCTCAAGCCGTACTTCATCGTCTGCGGCGATGGCCCAAACCGCATTGCATTGTTTGTCGATCCCTGCTTCGAAGAGTTTGATAGCTTCGATGGCGACTACATCCCGCTGGGTCGTTTGAATGCGTTCGAGGATTCTGCTGGTAACCAGGGGATGAATGATCGCTTCCAGTTCCGTCAGGGCGGTTGGATCACGGAAAACGATGCGTCCCAGTTTGCTGCGGTTGATCTGCCCATCGCTAAATGTGAGATCGGAACCAAAACGCGCCAGGATGGGTTCGTAGGCAGGATTGCCGGGGAGGTAGGTTTCCTGCGCCGCGAGGTCTGCATCGATCGTCAGAGCGCCAAGATTTGCCAGGTACTGCAAGACGACGCTTTTACCGGAGGCAATGTTGCCTGTGAGACCGATGACAAAAGGTGCGGGTTTCATTACATTAGTATATCAAAACATTACGTTGTCGAGGAAAAAGAGGGCGGATGCTATAATTTGGGCATGTTAGCAGAGCGTATCACTCAATCTTTGATCAAGGATTGTGGCGTCAACCCTGAACTTCCATTGGTTGTGGGGGTTTCGGGTGGTGCGGACAGCCTGTGCCTGGTACACTGCCTGAGAGAGGGCGGTTTCAAACTGATCGTGGGGCATCTCGATCACGCCCTGCGCGAGAGCTCCGCAGCCCAGGCAAACGCTTTGAGCCAACGCATGGCGGAATTGGGGCTGCCCTTCTTTAGTGAAAGACAGGATGTGGGGCAATTTGCGCTGCAAAACAAGCTTGGCATCGAAGAAGCGGCTCGCTTATGCCGATATCGCTTTTTGTTCAAGCTTGCGCGCGAACATGGCGCCCAGGGGGTGGTGGTGGGGCACCATGCGGATGACCAGGTGGAGACGGTCCTGATGCACTTTCTGCGCGGCAGCGGCTTGAGCGGGCTGACAGGTATGCAGCCCAGGAGTATTCTGAGCGGGATCGATCCCGAATTATCCCTGTTTCGCCCTATGCTCCAAATTTACCGGCAGGAGATCCAGGAATACTGCCAGGTTCATGATCTGGAAGTGCTTGAAGATGAGAGCAATGCCGACCTCAGTTTCTTCCGCAACCACCTGCGCCACGAACTGATCCCACAGCTGGAACAAAACAATCCGGGGTTCAGGCGGGCGCTCGTGCGCACCGCGCTTACCCTTTCAGCCGACCGACAACTGCTTGAAACGCTGGCTGATGAGGCATTTGGGCGTGCGCTTGTGCGGACTGAGAAAGACGGGCTGGTTTTCAGCAGAGAGGTCTTTTTAGGCTTGCATCTCAGCCTGCAAAGGCTGGTTATCAGACAGGCGTTTGTGCGATTGAGCCCTGAGTCACGAGACCTTGGATTTGAGGCGGTCGAAAGAGCCCTGGCAGCGATCACGGGCGGCACTTCGCAGACCCCTCTGGCAGGGGGCTTGTGGGTTTTTTGTTTCGAAAGTGAATTTGTGATTGCACCACGCACGTATCAGCATTGGCATAGGGATTACCCTCAACTCACAGACCCCTCCGGGCTTAAGCTGAAACGCGGCGGCAAAGTAAAACTGAACGCTGGTTGGGAGCTTACGGCAGAATTGATCGATGTCAGCAAGTACAAGTCCCTGCCTGAAGAACTCAAAACTCATCCGCTTCATGCCTGGCTCAATCCACTGGACCTCGAATGGCCGCTGGAAGTCCGCCTGATGCAAACCGGGGAACGCTGGTCTCCATTGGGCATGGTACTGAAGCATCAGAAGTTGAGCGACTTCTTCGTCAACCAAAAAATCCCCCGGTCAGCGCGGGCAAGATGGCCTTTAGTGCTGAGCGGAGGATCTATTCTTTGGGTGGCAGGGCTGCGTATAGCCCAGGCTTGGCGCTTGCTCGGAGATGAAAACGAAATCCTGCATCTCCAGTTGCACGCGCCGGATCAGCTAATTGACCCAGTAAAACTGAAGTAGTTTTTCCCGGATGGCAGGGTAGTTGGGGAAGAGCACAGAAGCCCCGCCATAGGCGGTGCCTGGCACGGCGTCATCAGGGGTCAAACGAAAAGTCGTGAACTTCATATCCACAAATTTCCTTGCCGGCAAAGCGTAGAGAATCGTATCAGAGAAACTCATGTCTGTCTGGACTGTGCTGAAGATTGCCCGGATGACATTATCCAGGTTCAAAATCTCAGAAGGCTGAAAGGCCTTTTTTGCCATCGCCTGGATGACTTCCTGTGCCCGCCGTGTACGGTCGAAATCTGAAGAATTTAAACGCGCGCGTACATACCAGAGCGCCTCGTCGGAGTTCATCGGCACCTCGCCAGGCTCCACCACGCACCAGCCCGAAGGGTTCATGTGGCATTCGTCTTCCATATGCTCGCCGACGGTGACCACGATCCCATCCAAAACATCGATCAGATGCTTAAAGCCCTGGAAGTCCACCATGGCATAGTGGTCAGGTCTGAAACCAAAATTAGCAGCAAAAGTGTCGCTCAGTCCCTGCCAGTCGCCAAAAGGAAACGCGGTATTCAGGCGCTGCTCGCCCAACCCTGGGATGTTGACCCACAGATCGCGTGGGAAGGAGATCAGATGTACCTCGTTGGTGCGGGTGTTCAGCCCCATTAGCAGCATCACATCCGTGCGGTAGCCAAGTTCGGGACGAAAATCCGAGCCAAGCAGCAAGATCGTTTTGACCTCGTTTGGGACCGGAATGGCATTTGGGTTGTTGGCAAGCCAGGGGTCATCCGCATAGCGGTCTGGCGTCTGCCATAAATTGGTCAGGAAGCCGGGGTTGCCGTTGCGAATCTCATTCACACTCAGCACTGCCAGCAAAACAAAAATCAGGGCAGCCAAACCGAGCAGGATGCCCCATGGAAACCGGTGTTTCCGTTGGTTTTTAACGGTATATGTCATATTCTCTTCAATTCTAAATGGTTTTTTTAAATCGTCTCGCCTTCAGCAGTTTCTTCTGGAATGGGATAACCATTCTCCTCTGCCAGGCTGAGTAGTTTGTTGCTCACTTCGCGCCATTGCACCTTGGAAATGCCAAGTTTCTGGCGAATCTTGTCCCTTTCGACCCCATTGCTAAGGTCAATCAGCGCGCTCGTCCAGCGCAGCATGTCGAAGGAAATGTGCTTTTCCATATTGGCAGCTTTGGTGACATCCTCCAATAAGTATTCGAGGCGGCGCTGCGACCAGGGAAAAACCTGGTCCTTGATCTGGTACTTTTCAGCATATTCATGGTAGGCTGCCACCCACTCCGGCGAAACCCCCACTTTGCGTTCCTTGTAGCGATAGCGCGACTGCCCATAACGCACGTGGATGTAAGCCTGGTCGGGATTCTCAATTTCGAGATGGTTGGTCATCAAGCTCAGGCATTCACCCTTTTTCATGGCGGTTTCAAGCACGAGCAGCATCAGCGTGTAGGGACGCGGGTCCGGGTTGGCAGCTGTCCGCAGTGCATCGGCAGCATCCAGCGCCTGGGTGCATTCGGTTGGAGTGAGCACAGTCGGGAGAGGGCTGATGACCGTCTTTTGGATCACTTTTTCAGCAGGGTCAGCGTTGAGCACGCCGCCTTTCACCAGCCAGCGGAAAAACGACTTGATGGAAGTGATCCGGCGGGAGAGAGTTTTGGGGCTGCAGGGAACGTCGCGGTCCTTCTCGAGCCAGGTGAGGTAATCTTCAAGGTCTTTTGTGGTGATACTGCCGATGGTTTTATCAGCGGGTAAAAAGCTTTCCAGCAGTGCCAGGTCGGCAGTAAAGGCTTTTAGCGTATGATGAGACCTGCCCTGATCGCGCAGGTAGATTTTCCATGCTTGAATCGCGGGTTGGAGGAGAGTGCTCTCCTGGATGTGTGCGCTGACAACTTCAGATTGTGCGTTCATGTTGCCTCCAACGTTTCGTATAGTCAATAATTGAAAATTAAGTTTAAACCCCAAGCGGGGGTTTGTCAACCGTGACATCTGGTATATCAGGCGATTGATTTGCGTAGGTCAGGTTCCTGATTTAATTTTGACACCTAAAGGTGTTTTCGTAAGTCAGGTTCCGCTACCTGCCCCGTGTATTTTTGCGGGGTTTAACCTGACATCATAATGCTGGCTTGCACAACTCATTTCTTTTTTCTTTTCCCTCTTTCCGTCTGGGTGGGTCAGGTTCCGCTGCCTGCCCCGTGTATTTTTGCGGGGTTGAACCTGACCTCACACTCGCTGGCTTACACAACATAAGGCGAAGGGTGGGTTGGCGTCACAAAGCATATGCAGGAGCACACCGAGTTGTAGCCTACCCACCTAAGCACAAGCAAATTGATTCATCAACACGGTATGCAAGGAAGATTGCTGTTTTTGGTGGGTTGGCTATTTCGATGTTCAGGCAGGGTGAGATACTCTGACGCCAATCCACCCTACTAAGATATCGTTTTTAAATGTAAAAGTATCGAGCTGATTGCTATGCCGCTTCGTTCCTTGCGATGACAGGAAATCTGTCACAAGGCGGACTCAGCGATTGGACTGAAGCCCAGCCGTACGGAGGGGGTTTATGTCAAGACAATGATGGTTTACATGTTGTTTAGGGTGATTGTTTACACTTTTATCAAGCAAGGAGGCTATCTCGGATCATAGGATTANNTACTTGTCTAAACAGTTTACTCCCTCCGCGGATATCTTCTTAGGCGGATTCAGCGACTGGACTAATCACGCGAATTGACCGAAGGTCTCTGGCAAATGAGATGGAAAAGACAGATCGCCATACCCTGCTTCGCGGGCACAGGCGCAACTACTGCTCGCGATGACGGTGTTGTTTGTGCTGGTCTCCGGATCGGGCAAGGGTGGGTTGGCGTCAGGAAGTATGGGAAATTAGTCGATAGTTTTAAATCCTACCCACCGGAGGAAGCTCAATTCTGGAAAATTATTACATATATAATTAACGGGAAAATTGCGAAAATAATAACTGATTAACAGGCGAAGCATGAACATATCTGAGATTTTCAAACATAAAAAAATCAGCTACTCGCTGGAAATCTTTCCTCCAAAGAAGGACAGTTCCTACGATGTGATCTACAACACTTTGCTCCGGTTACGGGGGTTGCCTGCGGATTACATTAGCGTGACCTATGGCGCAGGCGGCAGCCTGGCTCAAAGGGAAAAGACGGTCGAGATCGCTTCCCTGATCCGCACTAATTATCACATTGAACCAGTGGCGCATATCACCTGCGTCAATTCGACGGAGCAGGATGTGATTGAGACGCTTGCAAAACTAAAGGAAAACCAGGTGATGAACCTGATGGTATTGCGCGGGGATATCAGCCCCGACATGCCCCCCAAGGATGACTTCCACTACGCCAGTGATCTGGCTGATTTCATCAAAGAGCGTGAGCCCGACTTCAACCTGATCGGAGCCTGCTATCCCGAAGGGCACTACCAGGCGCCTTCGCTGGAAGAAGATGTGAAAAATCTGCATCACAAAATTGCCAATGGCGTGACACACCTGGTGACCCAGCTTTTCTTCGACAACGAAGCTTTTTATCGCTTCCGGGATCTGGCAACCGCGCAGGGAATTGATGTTCCGATCGTGGCTGGGATCATGCCGATCACCAGCCTTAGGCAGATCGAACGCACCGTGGCACTTTCCGGGGCGAGTGTGCCGGCAAAACTTTCGCGCTTGTTCAGCAAGTATGCCAATAAGCCCGAAGCGCTGCGCGATGCTGGGATCTTTTATGCGGTCGAACAGATCATGGACCTGATCGATAATGACGTCCGCGGCATCCACCTCTACACGATGAACAACGTCGACACTGCATATCGAATCAGTGAGGCCATCCAAAACGTAATCATGGCGGAAAACCTGCCCTAAAACACCCCCCCAGGGATGTTCCCTCGTTAACGGCTACTCGTTGCGATACAGCGCTTCGTTCAGCATGTTTGAGATCGCGTAATAATCAGGCATCAGCACCATCGCCCCTTCAGCAGTGATCCAGTTGGATACCATGTCAGGTGTGACTGCATATCGGTGGATATTTTCGGAGTTCATCAGCGACGAAGCCATCGGTAACAGAGGAACAACCTCCAGCAATTGCACGTCCGTATCAACGTATTCGCGGTAAAGACCATAAAGTTCAGGAACTTTGATGAGCATATTAAGATTGACTGCTTTGCGGAAAATTGCCACGACCACGTCCTGCGCGCGTCGGTTGCGATCAAAATCGCTGGTGGTTTTTCGCGATCGCGCGTACCAGAGCGCCTGCCCGCCATCCATGTGCGTTTCGCCGGGTTCAAGGATGCACCAGCCGGAGGGATCCGTCTCACAGGCATCCTGCAGTTCCTCTGTCACATTCACTTCGATCCCGCCCAGACTGTTGACAACATCTTTGAACCCATTGTAGTTCACCATCATGTATTTATCCGGGCGGATGCCAAAGTTGACCTCGAAAGTCTGCGCCAGCAGCTCAAACCCACCCAAAGCCCAGACGGTATTGATGCGATTCGACCAGTAACCCGGGATAGTGACGTAAAGGTCGCGTGGGAAGGAAATCAGGCTGACGGTTTTTTGTTTCGGATTAATAGAGGCCAGGATGATCACATCCGTGCGGAAATTGTTGGCCCCAAAGTCATCCACGCCCAGCAGAAGAATGTTCAGCTGGTTCTCAGGCAGCTCACCTACCGGGATAATAGGCACAGGCGTCGGAGTGAGAACGGGTTGAGGGATAAGCTCGATGGTGCCATCTTCAAGGATATTCGCGAAGGAATTAGGCTGATAGGGAGTGGCAGTGACCTGATAATGCCTGAGGCTGACTTGGTAGGGGGAATTGTCCGAGCTGGCCATGGCGGCAACAATAACGCCTGCAAAAATGACCCCGACAAAAGCCAGGGTTATGACGAACAAGACCGCAAGTGTGATGGATTGATGTTTCTTTAGGCGCATAGGATCATTACTTTTCCGGGGTTGTGTTAGCAAGATTGTTGCCAGCAGTATCAGCCCCACTGTTTACGGGGATTGCCAGGCGGTGAATGGTAAGCGTGTCGGGCACGGAGTGGATCCACCAATGACCACCCAGGCTCTGAGTCAAATCGACCGCCTCACGAAGGCTGCCAATATCCCCCCAGTTCTCCTCGGAAGGAAAAGAATCTTCATACAGGCGTCCAAGAAAATCTGTTTGATCCTCAGGTTTTAGCCCCGGCCCGGCATCGCTGACACGAAGTTCGATATAAGCTGGATGATCCTGGGATGGCAACACCTCCAGCAGGACTTCTGAGCCAGCTTTGCTAACTGCCGCCGCGTTTTGCAGTAAGGAGTGGCTTAGTTGGAGTAATTGAGCCTTAATTTTAGGGTCAGGCTCAGCTAGCAAGCCATTTTCTATTCGAAAATGGAGTTGCTTCTGATCGGATTTCAATTTGGCACTTTCAATCAAAGCTTGCAGTTCGTCGGTCAAGCTGAGGGTCGGTTCACTTTCAGAACTTGCGGAGGATTGCGGGTTCATTTGCTCGAGCATATTGCGCGCCTGGTCAAGCGCACTACGAAGCCCCTCAACTTGCAGAGCGTTTTGCGCCATCGATTTCTCCAGGCGCTCCTTTTCGATCCGTAAGGCTTCTGCCTGGGCTATCGTTGCCTCGTTCTGGCGCAGGGTGTTTTGGAGATCCTCAAGTTCATCTTCAAGCGCTTCCTGGCGGGTGACCCACATCTCCACTTCTGACTCGTGAGTCTGACCGGTGATGTGCAGCTCCTGCTGTAATTGCTCTAAGAGTTTCTGGGATTGGAGGAATTGTTCCACAGTCTGTGCCCGGTCGCGTTGAACCTGGTTTAATAGCAATTGCAGGCGCTGGGCAGAGGTGGCTTTTTGCTCAATGTCCTCGGCCTCATCCAGAATTTCGTTGACTTTCGGAGCGATCACGCTTAATTGGTTAAGCTCTTTTGGGTTCCAAACTCGTTCGGTGAAGGGGCTCAAGCAAAGCAACCCTCGTCCGATTGGCGCATCGATAGGATTGAGTGGGTAGAAGAGCAAATTGCCCAATCGGTTATAGCCGATCAACTCCATCAGGGTTTCCCTTTCTTGGGCGAGCTCCTCAGGATTGTTGGATATTAATGCATTCCGATCTTCGAAATGGGCAGTCAAAACAGGAAAAGCCTTCTTCGGGAGTTCGATATTTCCAAGGAACTCCTCGCGGATCAGATCGTACATGTTGAGCAGTGTGAGATTGTTATTCTCTTTGTCGGTGACCAGAAAGCCGCACAGGTCTGCCAGCAGATAAAGCCCGAGGCTGTGAGTCAGGCTGCGCTGGATCTGGGTGTTTGTCTGCTGCAGGCTTACATCCAGCATGCGGACAGCAACCTCACTGGAGAGTTCACGGCGTTCCGTGGCAGGGGTTAATGGATGCGAAGTTGGCTCAGGCTTTTTACGCTGCCAGGCCAGGCTGATCAGTAGCGGATAGTAAAGCATTTGACTGATCATGACTGAGGCTGGCAGACTGCCGGCATTGGGTAATGCCAGGTAAAACACATAACCGATGGCTGCCAGAAAGAGGATGATAATCCCTTCAACCCTGTCCAAGCGATCTTGCTGTAGATAAACAATTGCCCCGAGAGTAATCGTGAGCAGGGTAATCCCGACCCAGAGCAGGTCCTGCCAGGAGCCGTTGAAGCTCTGTTCGCCAGCCAGGGGTAACCACACAAGCGTGAGAATACTGGCGGCGGTAAGGATAAGAACCGTGAGCGCCCAGACCAACCATCCACGGCGTTGCTGCGGCTTCCAGAAGAGTGCCCTCAGAAACCAGACGATACAAACCAGCGTCAGCGCTCGGAAAGCGATGGGGAAGAGTTGGTTAAGTTGTTGAAAGCCCTGGTAGATCATCAGGCTGAGCGTAAGCAGAATGAGCTGGCTAAAAAAAATGACAAGCAGGCTGCTGCGCAAAGCGGGGTTGTTGGCAGGATTGGCACGCCTGAAAGCAAAAAGCGCCAGTCCTGCAGAGGCGAGCAAGATGGCGTAATAGAGCAGTGCATAAGGGTACACTGACAAAACCGGCAGAATGTCGAGGATGGGTATCATGACTCGTTGCCTTCTCGCTCTACTTTGGTGCAAGAATTGTACCGCTGTAAGATGGTTTGAGGTCGGGTGATCGTGCTTACCGTCATCGCGAGCTTCTTTTGCGCCTGCGTTCACCCTGGTCATGTAGGGCTGGGCTTTAGTCCAGCCGCTGTGTTCGCCAAAAGCAAATAATTGCGGTGGGAGCAAGTACTGCTCGCTTCGCTCCCAGCATCATGACCCCCACCGTACGGATGGGCTTTAGTCCATCCGCTGTGTTTGCCAAAAGCAAATGATTGCGGTGGGAGCAAGTGCTGCTCGCTTCGCTCCCAGCATCATGATTCCCACCGTAGAGATGGACTCATATGGTTGTCTAGCAAAATATACAATCTTTTAGAACTCGGTCATAAGCAAGCGTCTTTTGCGTGGCGATTTGTCTTTAAATTACATTAGCTGGAGACCTTCGGTCAGTTCACGCGCAGTCTGGAGACCGGCACGATCAAATGTTGTAGGGGCAACCCCCTGTGGTTGCCCGCTGTTGCGGTATCTTGGGCTGGCATGGGATTGTTTAGATAAGTATGATTGTTTACAGTCTTCATTGCAGATACGACCTTTACCTGCCATAGGACCGTCGTAGGGAACAGGCCTGCCTGTTCCACATGGTGGATATAAATGCCGTTCCTGGTTGAGGCAGGCTGTTTAGACAAGTATGATTGTTTACACATTATCCGGGGTTATTATTTACAGTTAAAGGGCAGACACAGGGGTCTGCCCCTACGAAAGTCACTTTCCCTCAAACACCAGATGTAGGGGTAACCCCCCGTTGTTACCCGCTATATAGCAGACTTGATGAAAGTGTAAACTATCACCCTAAACAACATGTAAACCATCATTGTCTTGACACAGGCCTCAACCCTACACCGTATGGGTAACCTAGAGTAAACCCTTGGGAACCACCATCTGGGAGAGGTGTTTACCTATTTCGGTCGAGGCAGGCCATCGACCCTACGAGGCTTAATTGATACACGGTCGCCGTAAGGAAAAGGCCTGCCTTTTCCAAAACCTCTTGGTTGACGCAGGCATCAACCCTACATCGTACAAATAAATATTCAATTTTTCCGACCGACAAAATCCATCGTCATTTCTCAGGATGACAAGAATAAATCGCTTGAGATACAAAAACTACAGTTGTAACCGGTTCACATCTCTAAACCAGCTCTTTTCAATACTGCAGATTGGCACGTCGTCCTGATGGGCTACTCCAGTGACGGCATAGCCTGTCATCGCGAGCGAAGCGTGGCGATCTACCCCCAACGCCGTCATCGCGAGCGAAGCGCGGCGATCTGCCTGTGAGTTTCCTTTGCGTCTATGCCCCCGAGCAGGGTATGGCGATCTACCTGCAAATTACATTAACTGGAGACCTTCGGTCAGTTCGCGTGCGCGGTCTGGAGACCGGCACGATCAATCTCGTCATCGCGAGCGAAGCGCGGCGATCTACCTGTAAGCCTCCTTTGCCCCTGTGCTCCCGAAGCAGAGACCGGCGATCTGCCCCCAACGCCGTCATCGCGAGCCTCTTTTGCGCCTGTGCCCGCGAAGCAGGGTGCGGCAATCCGCCTGTAACGTCTTGCCAAACATCATGAGATAATCCAGACAAAACCGCAGACCACCTCTTGGACATGATTGTGCCGGGCTTACGAAGTACCCCGCCGGCGGAGACGGGCGCGGGCAGCCCGAGCACAGCTTTTCGCCGTAGGCGTTCAACATCATATTGCGAATGGCACGAGCAACAAGATTAACTGCAGCCAGTCGCGCCACTCGTTTCCCTCGGGGCGTGGGATAACGAAATCAACCTACTGCAATTTGCTCAACCCAAGCTTGATTCGCCGGAGTGATTCCTCTTTTCCAAGCAAGGCAGCCAGTTCGGTGGCGCCACCAGGAGAGGTTTCCTGCCCGGAGAGGGTGGCGCGGATCGGCCACATAACCGTCCCCACCTTGAAGCCCTGTTCCTGTGCGAAGGCTTTCAAGACTTCAAACAATCCTTCGTTGCTCCAGTTCTCCAGTTTCTCCAACAGGGGTAAGGTCTTCTCAAGAACCACGCGGGAGGACTCCAGGGTCGATTTTGACTTCTGATTCTCGAACAATTCCGCTGAGTACTCTGGCAGCTCAGCCAGGAATCCGACCAGTCGTGGGATGTCTGTCAGTATTTCAGTGCGAATCTGGATCAACTGGCTGATCTTTGCCAGGTCAAAGCCCTTTAAACCTTCGGGATAAAACGGCAGGGCGATTTGATGGAAGGCTTCAGGACTGAGAGAGCGAATGTGTTCAGCGTTCAACCAGCGCAGCTTATCGATGGAGAAAGCCGCGTTGGCTTTGTTGATGCGATCCATGTCGAAAGCCGCGATCAGGTCTTCCATCAGGAAAAATTCGCGCTCGTCTCCCGGATTCCACCCGAGAAGGGCGACATAATTGACAATCGCCTGCGGCAGGAAACCCATCCGCACCAGGTCTTCAAAGGATGGATCCCCCTTGCGCTTGCTCATCTTGGCACCATCCTCGCGGATGATGTGGGGCAGGTGGATGTATTCCGGATGCTGCCAGCCAAAGGCTTCGTAGAGCAAGTTGTATTTCGGGGTGGAGGAAAGATATTCCTGTCCGCGGATGACGTGCGAAATTTCCATCAGGTGGTCATCGACCACGTTGGCAAAGTTGTAAGTGGGGAAGCCATCGGATTTAAGCAGCACCTGGTCGTCGAGTTGTTTGTTCTCGATAGCAATGTGCCCATAGACATGGTCATCAAAACTGCTGATGCCTTCCAGCGGGATACGCTGGCGCACCACCGGCACCAAGCCTTCAGCAAAGCGGGCTTCCACTTCCTGGGGGGTCAGGTTGCGGCAGGGATCGCGGTAACCTTCCACGCGTTCATTGCTGGCTTCGAGGGCAGGTTTATCTTCTTTACTGCAGAAGCAGTAATAGGCGTGACCACTCGCGAGCAGTTTTTGCGCATAGGTTTTGTAAATCGGCAAGCGCTCGCTCTGCACGTAAGGACCAAAACCACCGTCCTTGTCGGGACCTTCGTCGTAGCTGATGCCAGCCAGGGCAAGACCGCGATAAATCGCTGCGACTGCCTCAGGCACATTGCGACTCTGGTCGGTATCTTCGATGCGCAGGATGAATTTGCCTCCCGCCTTTTTAGCAATCAGGTAAGCGTAGAGGGCGGTGCGGAGGTTGCCGATGTGCATATAGCCAGTGGGGCTGGGAGCAAAGCGAGTTCTGAACATAATGACTTCCTGTTGTGTTGGTTTCTGGCGTAAATCCTACCATAATCATCGGGTGATTTTGTACACACTGGATGGTTACTTACAAGTCTGGCGATGGTGATTGAGGACGTATTTGCGCAGATATTGACCGGTATAACTTCTTTCGATATGGCATAAATCTTCCGGCGTACCCTCCGCCAGCACCTCACCCCCGCGGTCGCCGCCTTCGGGACCGAGGTCAATGATCCAATCGGCCACCTTGATGATGTCCAGGTTGTGTTCGATGATCACGACCGTATTGCCGGCGTCCACCAGGGTTTGCAGCACTTCGATCAGCATGTGCACGTCCGCAGCATGCAGTCCGACTGAGGGTTCGTCCAGCACGTAAAGGGTCTTGCCCGTGGCAACCCGCGAAAGTTCCTTGGAGAGTTTTACGCGTTGGGCTTCACCACCCGAAAGGGTGGGAGCGGGCTGCCCGAGGCGAATGTAGCCGCAGCCAACATCTTTCAATGTCTGAAGTTTGCGGCTGATGCGCGGAAAAGCTTCAAAATACTCCAAAGCACTGTCGACGGTCATGTTCAGCACATCTGCGATGCTCTTGTCTTTGAAGCGCACCTGCAATGTCTCGTGGTTATAGCGGCTGCCCCGGCAGACCTCACAGGGGACGTAAACATCCGGCAGGAACTGCATTTCGATCTTGAGCTGACCTTCTCCATGGCAGGCTTCACAGCGACCACCCTTGACGTTGAACGAAAAACGACCTTTATCATAGCCGCGTAGCTTTGAGTCTGGCAAACTGGCGAACAAATCGCGGATCATGTCAAACATGCCAGTGTAGGTGGCAGGGTTGGAACGCGGCGTGCGACCGATGGGAGATTGGTCAATATTGATGACCTTGTCGAGGTACTCACTCCCCTCAATGCGTTCGTGCTTTCCGGCGGTGGTATGTGCGCCCATCAGTGTACGTGCCAGGGCGTTATACAGGATTTCCACCGTAAGGGTTGACTTGCCCGAGCCAGATACACCTGTCACGCAGACGAACTTGCCAAGTGGGATGTCGACCGTCAGATTTTTAAGGTTATTCTCCTGGGCTCCCACGATGCGCAGGCTTTGCCCGGTACCGTTGCGGCGGGTTGCAGGAATTGGAACGAATTTTTTCCCGCTCAGGTATGCGCCCGTGACTGAATCGGGAGAGGCTTCGATTTGTTCCGGTGTACCTTCTGCCACCAGGTAGCCGCCTTGCTCACCCGCACCCGGACCGAGATCGATTACCCAGTCAGCCGAGCGAATGGTTTCATCATCATGTTCCACCACAAGCACCGTGTTGCCGAGGTCTCGCAGACCCTTGAGCGTTTCGAGCAGCTTACCGTTATCACGTGGGTGCAGCCCAATCGATGGCTCATCCAGAACATACAATACACCCATCAGTTTGGAGCCCACCTGAGTCGCCAATCGGATGCGTTGCGCTTCACCGCCGGAAAGCGAGGTAGCGGAGCGTTCGAGTGTCAGATAGTCCAGCCCAACGTCTACCATGAAACCCAGGCGGGAATTGATCTCGCGCAAGATGCGGTCAGCAATCACCACGTCGCGCTTGCTCAGGGGAGTTTGTTGCTCATCCATCAGGCGATGGACCCAATCGAGGGTCTTGTTAACAGGCCACTCAGTGACTTGAATAATATTCCTGTTGTCCACGGTTACGCCCATGGCTTCTTTGCGTAAGCGTTTTCCGTGACACTCCGGACACGGTTTGAGTGAGATGAAACCTCCGATCTTGGCTCTGATCCATTCGGAATTCGTATCCTTGTAGCGCCGCATCATATTGCCGATCACACCCTCAAATGGGGTGCTAAAGGTGCTGCGTCTGCCGCTGCGCCCTATGTACTCAACCCGGACTTCCTCGCCCTTGGTTCCATAGAGCAAGAGGTCCAACTGCTTATCATTGAGTGTGCTGATGGGCTCATCCACGCTGAAGCCGGCGTGCTTAGCCAGGGCTTCAACCATTTGCCAGGAGTAACCGCCGACTTCGCGCGGTGTCCAGTCGGGCATGGCGATAGCGCCATTACGCAGGCTCTTGGTCTTGTCGGGGATCAAAAGGTCCGGATTGATCTCTTCCATGGATCCCAGACCCTGGCAGACCGGGCAGGCTCCATGGGGGGTATTGAACGAAAAGGTACGCGGTTCGATCTCAATCAGCAGGGAGCCATGCTCGGGGCAGGCGAGGTTTTCAGAAAACTGGATATCTTCCGGAGGATTCGCGCTGAGATTGTGAACGGTGATATAACCCTCGCCATATCTCAGCGCGGTTTCAACCGAGTCGGTCAGGCGGGAAATCATGCTGAGCCGTTCGTCTTCAGACTCGGGAGCGTTGATCACAATGCGATCGACGATGGCTTCAATCGTATGTTTTTTATAGCGATCGATGTCAATCTGTTCATCAAGATTGAATACCAATCCGTCCACTCGCACGCGAGTGAAGCCGCTTTTGCCGATCTCATCGAACAGGGCTTGATAGGTGCCTTTGCGTTCCCGCACCATCGGCGCCAGCACAAGGAGGCGTGAACCGACCGGTAAATTCATGATCGTTTCGACGATTTCCTGCGCTGATTGCTTTTGCACCGGACGTCCACAAATCGGGCAATGGGGTATTCCAACGCGCGCAAACAGCAAACGGAAGTAGTCATAAACTTCTGTGACCGTGCCAACCGTGGAACGTGGATTGTTGGAGGTCGATTTCTGGTCAATTGAGACCGCGGTGGAAAGCCCCTCGATCGAGTCGACGTCGGGTTTATCCATTTGCCCCAGGTATTGACGGGCATAGGAGGAAAGCGACTCCACGTAACGGCGCTGCCCCTCGGCGAAGATCGTGTCAAAAGCCAGCGAGCTTTTGCCCGAGCCCGAAAGCCCGGTCATCACCACCAGCTTATCTCGCGGAATTTCTACGGTAATATTTTTGAGGTTGTGTTCACGCGCGCCAACCACGCGCAGGTTGTCAGTGGGCATAATTTGGTTAATCTCCAACCTTTTATTATATCATTTGTTCTATAAATCAGGCGTCGAACGATTCTACTTCTGGGGTTGTTTCTGGGTTAAGGGAAGTAGAAAAATTGCTCAGTTGGCTGGGATTTCCTCGGGCTCGAGGGCTTTTTTGCGGTTCAGGAATGGACTCAGAGCGAGCCCGATAAAAGTTGTCAGCCAGAATGAAATCAGGCGGAAGCCAATTACCGCGACGATACTGATCTCCTTGGGCACCCCAAGGCTGCTAAAAAGGGCTGCCATCGTCGCCTCGATCACTCCCACACCGCCCGGCAGTATGAAGGCTATCTTGGCAATCAGGAAGGGTATTCCGTATCCAGCAAAGAGCACCCCTAAATGAACTTGATACCCGGCGGCAAGGAATACCAGGTAGAGGCATGTCATATCGAAGAGAATATAAGCGAAAGCACCCAAAAGGGGGCGTAACCAACTGCCTTTGCGCAGCGACTTCCACGCCTTAAGCATGGTATTGACATTCTGCTTGGTTTTGGCTGGGTCATAGGGTTTTTTGCGAAACCGCGCCCAATTCCAGAGCGCCCAATTGACCAGTTTGTAAGTCCCGGTTGGAAAAACCAGCGCCAATAGATAGCCATAAGTGAAAATGATCAGGAACAGTAAGAAAAGGCCATACTGAAGCAGTTGCCCTTGCGTAATCCGATCGGTAAACGCGAGAAAAGCGATTCCAACCACCGAGACGAGAATGATTGCCGCGTTGACCAGCATCGAAGGCAGAATTCCTGCAATCGTAGAGCTGGATTTGCTGGCACCGCTTTTATTGACGAAGCGGAATGTCGCCGCGGCAGAGCCTATCCACCCCCCTGCCACCAGTCCGATGCTGAAGGATGCCATCGAAATCATGGCTCCTTCGAAAATGCTCAAGCGGTGATTGTTAAGATCCAATAAAGCTCGCAGGCAGTAGCCATAGCCCAGATACGCCAATCCTTCAGCCAAAACTGCCAGGGCAACCACCCACCAGGTCATTTCACGGATCACTTCAAGCGCTTGGCGGATGTCCATCATCCTCGGCAGCACGAGGTTCACTGCCAGCCCAAGCAGCACCAGGATGATGAGCACACGCCAGGTTTTCTTCTTACTCTGAGGTTTCTCTATCTCAAAATCAGCCACGTTTTTTCGACCAGTTGTCCGCAGTCGCGGTAGTGTTATGTCCATAATGAGCCTGTAATGCAAGTCTCATACCAAAAAACTCCACTGATAAGCGATTTTACACCAATCAGTAGTTTATTGAAATTTCCCCCATTCATATTCTACAGGTCACAATTAGCCTCCACACCCAGGATGGAGGTAATTACTTGCCTTTTAATAAGGGAAAATAACTGAGCTCTTTGTAGTAACGCCAGCCGTGGGAAAGTTACCCATACTTCCACCTTGCGAACTGAGTCGTAGCTATGGGTATAAGTTTAGGCCGCGAGTTATCTGAGAAAAAATAGGGGCAGGGGTAGTGTCAAGACAATGATGGTTTACATGTTGTTTAGGGTGATTGTTTACACTTTCATCAAGCAAGCAGGCTATCTCGGATCATAGGATTAATTTTGAGGACCACCCTGGAAAACATTGTGTCTGCTGTATAGCGGGTAACCACGGGGGGTTACCCCTACATCTGGTGTTTGAGGGAAAGGTGGCTTTCGTAGGGGCAGACCCCTGTGTCTGCCCTTAACCTGTAAATAATCACCCCGGATAATGTGTAAACAATCATACTTGTCTAAACAGATAGCGATCATGATTTTATTGCCGACTATATAAACAGGTGTCGTTATGGAAATTGTCTTACGAACCACCGTTTGCGGAATGATAACTATTTAGAATCTTTCCTCCCCGTCCCTGTATTGAAGCTTTGCGCAGGTTCAATACAGGGACGAAAAACAATGATATGAGAGGTCAAGAGCGGGTAGAAACAGCTCTTCTCAATGACCTATTTCACTTCAACCAGCACCGACCGAACGAGGATACGGTATTCGTACGTATCAGTGGCCTCGTCATAACCCTGGCAGGTCACCAAAGTTACCCAGGATTTATCTTCGTGTTTCATCATTGCATCCACATTACTTGGTAAGACAAACTTGATTGAACGCACTTCGTAGATATATTCAGCACCCCATGCATGCACGATGACTTTATCACTATACTGAAGGGTACCTAACTCTTGGAAGGGTCCCGGAAGATTGAAAGCATTCCAAACATGCCCGGTCAGCACTGAGTTTCCAGACCAAGTCGGGAAAGCTGAGCCTTGCAACCATCCCGCCTGATCGCCCAACCAGGAAACATCCCACTCGCCATCCACTTGAGGTACACCCACAATCGGCATCTGCAAGTTCAAGCGCGGCACCTCCAGCCACAGGTTGCCCAGGTCAGCATATGCCTTCTCGGCAGGTTGCGCAGAGAGAACTGTCACATGCCGGTGAGAAAAACCGGTTTCAGGCAAAACTGCTGGTACAGTAGTGGCAGTGGGGGTTGGTGTGGCAGTACTGGTTGGTGTGGCAGTGCGGGTGGCAGTCGCTGTTTGTGTAGCAGTGCGGGTTGGTGTGGCAGTGGGGGTTGGTGTAGCAGTACTGGTTGTTGTAGCAGTGTGGGTGGCAGTCGCAGTTTGTGTAGCAGTACTGGTTGGTGTGGCAGTGCTGGTTAGCGTGGCAGTACTGGTTGGTGTAGCAGTGTGGGTGGCAGTACTGGTTGGTGTAGCAGTGTGGGTGGCAGTGCTGGTTGGTGTGGCAGTGCTGGTTGGTGTAGCAGTGTAGGTGGCAGTCGCAGTTTGTGTGGCAGTACTGGTTGGTGTGGCAGTGGGGGTGGCAGTCGCAGTTTGTGTGGCAGTGTAGGTTGGTGTAGCAGTGCTAGTTGGTTGAGCCGCACACGCCGACATGGAGATGTTGTTGTCATCCATTGTCACTGCCCCAGTTTGGGCTAAAGCCCTACCACAGACAATATTTGCACCGGTATTTAGAGTAATGCTCGTGAGCGCGAGAATATTCCCTTGGAACGAGGTATTTGTACCAAGTGTTGCTGAACTGCCGACCTTCCAAAACACATTGCATGCAGAACCGCTATTCGTCATAAGAACAGATGAGTTGCTTGCGGTTGTAAGCGCGCTTCCTATTTTAAAAACGAATACAGAGTCGGCACTGCCCTGGGCGTTGAGAGTGAGTGCCCCAGTTAACCCTGCCGAAGAGTCAAAACAATAGACACCAGGTGTGAGTGTAAGTCCGCCCAGATCCTGACCGGTCAAGTTTACGTCACACGCTTGGCTGCCGAGAGCATTAAATGCCGTAGTGACATCAGTCTGGGCCTGTTGCGCGACCGCATCCCCTGCGTGGATTGTGCCTGGAGGAACGACAGTCCCTGGAGGAAAGCCAGTGATCGAACTACCGGGCCAAACGCCGAGATCCCCATAAATGACGGTGGCGCCAGTATTGGTCACGGTCGAGCCCCCCAGGACTGCAAAGCTTGAAGCCGTGCCTAACCCTGGCGCAACCGCTGCCAACGAACGTGCAAAAACATTGTATGTCAAATATGTCATTGAAAGGGACAAAAACAGGACAAAAGAGATTCTTAATACTTTAGGTTTATGCATCTTATTCGAGCTCCTTTCAAAGAACATCTGCACGAAACAAAAGCTTTGAAGAAATACATCTTTATAAATTGATGCAACCTACCTAATTACCATTACGATAATTAGTATCACCATTACTAGGTACAGTGATTATATCGAAATTCCACGTCAATAATTATTTTACACCATATTTAAAAATATGTTGAATGAGGGTGCAGGGCAATCGCATCTTATTTTTCAGGAAAACCACCAAAAATGATGAGAAATCAGGTCTTTTGAATAGATTTCTCACTCTTTGCGGGTAACACAATTCCGTTTGAGTAGTAATAAGGGATGGGTTTGGCTAAAAAGAATTCTTTTTTGCCGTGAATTGACTGCCAAAACAGGTTTATCAATCAAATATACTAAGTAAATATGAAATATTATTGGTTATTATTTGAAATTCTTGAAATTTGCTTGAGTGATGTTTCTCATTTAGATGCAATTGCCCTG